>DYOR01000004.1 GCA_020720385.1 Rubrivivax sp. | reverse complement strand
GCTCGGGCTCGCGGTGGCGCAGCTTGCCCGCAAAGCGCTTGACCGAGTTGTAGGCCCCGGTGAAGCCGTGCAGGTCCACCAGGTCCTGGTAGATGGCCATAGCATTGCGGCGCAGTCGAAGCTGGGCTTCGATGAAGGCGCGGTGGGGCTCGCAGGCTGAGGCTGTCACCGCTGCCGTCACCGCAGCCGAGGTCGGTGGCCGGGGTGGGGGAATTTGCGGCGCCGCGCCGGTGGCCACCCCGGGGGAAGTTGCCGGGGCAGCGGTGGCGAATCGCTTCTCGTACGCGCGGATCGTCTTGCGATCGATCCCCGTGACCCGCTCGATCTCTCGCTGGCTGGAACCCGCTTCCAGCAGGGTCCAGATCGTTGTCTGCAAATGTGGCTTCAAGACGTTCACTCCTTGTATCCCCTCGGTAATGAGGGGGTGGAAAGTAACGTCCTGCTCGGCCCTGACCAGCCGGCCTTGCCGGCCTGATCAGCGCCTCATCGAAGCACGGTCAGGGTGGAGGAATTTGAGGTGGCCATGGGTGGGGGAATTTGGGTGGCCACCAGGGCCACAAGCAGCTTGTGCTTGACGAGCCAGGCGGTGCGGTAGCAAACGCCCAGCTGGCGCTTGAGTTCGAGCGCAGAGACGTTGGTCTTGGACTGGGTCAGCAATTGCATCGCCAGGAACCACAGCGTCAGCGGCAGCTTGGTGGAGCCAAAGACCGTCCCGCTGGTCACACTGCACTGATGCTCGCAGCCCGAGCACTGCCAGTACAACCGACCCTGGCGGCGAAACGTCGTGCGCGATTCCATCACGCCGCACGCCGGGCAGACGAAGCCCGACAGCCAGCGCACCGCCACCAGGGCCTGCTCGCACTGCTCCTGGGTGCCGTAGAGCGCCAGAAACTCAGGCGTAGACAGACCCTTCTGGAACTGAACTCGGTTCATCTGCATGGCGCATCTCCTGTTGGGACGCGCCCATCTTCGTCGGCCACTGGCTCACAGCGTGAGCTTGCTGAACTTCATCGCTAATCGGGACGGGTCAAGCCCAGCGGCCGGCGCAACGCCGTCGTCGCCTTGCGCCGTAGGGTGCGCGCGGAATAACCGGGCGG
Organism: Rubrivivax sp.; assembly: GCA_020720385.1. Classification (GTDB taxonomy): domain Bacteria; phylum Pseudomonadota; class Gammaproteobacteria; order Burkholderiales; family Burkholderiaceae_C; genus Rubrivivax. The sequence goes on along the minus strand of DYOR01000004.1, from coordinate 56,662 downwards.
TGCCACTGTCTACGCAGAGACAGGGCTGCAACGAGTACCTCCGCAAGTCGGTCCGCAGACCGACTTTAGGACGCGAACGCTCGATCGGCTCCTGCCCTGTCGCTCCTCAACCTGGAGCGGCGGCCACCCCTCTCGACCCACTCTCAACTCACGTATGGAGCCTTTGATCATGTTCAGCAAGAAATTCCTGCTCGTCGCCGCGACTGCCGGCGTGACGCTTTTCGGCGCGACCGCCGCCTTCGCAGACGACATCACGATTGCGCCGGAGATCGACAACTTCAAGTCCACGAAGACGCGTGCCGAAGTCGCCGCCGAGACCGCCGCCGCCTCGCGCGCCGGCCTGATCGCGCGCAACGACAGCGACGTGGAGCGCATTGCCGGCCTCGGCTTCCGGTCGACGAAGTCGCGCGCGCAAGTCGTCGCCGAGACGATCGAAGCCAAGCGCCTCGGCCTCACGAGCTACGGCGAGATCGGCGTGCCTGACGCCACGCCGCTGCAACTGGAGGCGATCCGCATGGCGGGCGAGCGTGTGATGATGAGCCAAAGCCAGGTCGCTCTGAACTGAGGATCAGGATGCGCAGTGCAATGACGGCGCCGCCGCAAGTGTGCGGAGAAGGGTGCTCGGGGGAATAAACCCCGGGCTCGCTTGTCTACGAGATGGCGGGGCACGGCGGCCCTGTCGACTCGAAGCAGGTCGCCGAGCAATTGAACGGGAGCGATGGCATGGATCTCACCGCGGCGGTCGAACCGCTGATTCCGGCGCTGCGTCGCTACGCCGGCGCGATGCTGCGGGATCGGGATCTCGCCGACGACCTGGTGCAGGACTGCCTTGAGCGCGTGATCAGTCATTGGGGCTCCAGACGGCGTGAAGAAGATACCCGGCAGTGGGTGTTTGCCATTGCGCACAACCTCATCATCAACAAGTTGCGCCAGGACGCCCGGCGTGGATTGCACATCGACCTTGCCGAGGTTGAAGAGTCGGCTCTGGCGGCACCCGCTGCGCAGGAGCACAGGGTTCGTCATGGAGAGCTGATGAAGGCGCTGGCCGCGTTGCCGGAAGATCAGCGCAGTGTGATCCTGCTGGTATCCGTTGAGGACCTGACCTACGCCGAGGCGGCCAAGTTGCTCAACATTCCCATCGGTACGGTGATGTCTCGACTTGCGCGTGGCAGAGAGCGCCTGCAGCGTGCGCTCGAAGGACAAGGCGTTCAAGCGGCTCGTCCCCAGGGCGAGGTTCTTTTGCGGAGGGCAAAGTAAATGGCCACGCATTCGTCACCTGCTCCCGTCGTCGAGGAGGAACTGCACGCCTTCGTCGACGGCGCGCTGGATGCACCTCGGCGCAAGGAGGTTCAGGACTACCTGGACCGGAGTCCGGAGGCCGCGGCTGTGGTTGCCAAGTTTGCCGCCCAGCGCCAAATGCTGCGCTCAGCGCTTGCGCCGATCGCGGATGAGCCGGTGCCTGAGCGCCTGAAGATTGCCACATCGATGGCCCGTCGACGCGCGTCGCGACCCTGGGGCTGGCAGATGGCTGCAGCCGTGCTGCTCTCGCTGGGAACCGGCACGTTCGGCGGTTGGCAGATGCGCGTTGCATGGCAGCCGACGGGCGGAATTGCCGTGCTGGCGGGGGAGGCTCGCAGCAGCTACACGGCTTATGCGACGGACCCCGTCGGCGACGCCGACAAGAACGCGCTTGTGACCCTGGTTTCGAACAAGCTGAAGCGGCCGGTCGAGATCCCCGACCTCAGCCAATCCGGCTACCACTATGTGGGCGGCAGGCTGGTTGCCACGGGTCATGGCCCCGCCGGTCTCTTCTTCTATGACCGCACGGACGGAACGCGGGTGGCCCTGATGATTCGTCCGATGGCCCATGAGAAGGAGGCTCCCATGATGGAACAGTCCGCGGGGAACCTTGGGGGCTTCTCGTGGGCGGCCCTCGGCATGGGCTACAGCATGGTCGGCACGGAGCCGCCAAGCCTGCTGCACCCGGTTGCCGATGAGGTCAGAAAGCAGGCGAGGTCGAAGCCAACGACTTGAGGCATCCACCCACCGCAAGCGCAACGCGGTTCGAACGCAGTACCCGCACGCACGGCTCTCTTCAAGACCGGGGAACTGCTCTTGAACTCGGCTTTCGGGGTCTGCGCCGCCGCTCGATCGCCATCGAGCGCAGTCAGTCCCACCATTCACTCTCCCATACAAGGAACCCCATGACACTGGACAGACGTGATTTCCTGAAGCAAAGCCTCGCAGCATCCGCCGCCGTCGCATTGCCCGCGGTGACGGCACAGGGCGTGGCCGCGCCTGGCGGCATCGACCCGCGTGACCGTGTCTTCATCACCAACGAGGACTCGAACACCCTGGTCGTCATCGATCCGCACCGCAACGTGGTCGACACCACCATCAACCTGACAAGTTTCGACGAGGACCCGCGGCCTCCGTTCCGCTATGTCACGGCGGGTGTGGCACCGACTCATGCGGCGATGATCCACAAGCCCCTGTATCACGGCTGCATCGACGCCCATGGTGCCGTGCCATCACCAGACGGCACCTTGCTGGCGACCAGCGGCCGCGGCTCGAGCAACATCTACCTGATCGACGCGGTCGAGAGGCGTGTCATCGGCAACGCGCCGAATCCGGCGGCTGGCGAATCGACGAGCCGCGAGCGCCTGTCCAGCGGCATCCTGCTTGGCCGTGAGCCGCACGAGCCCACGTTCACGCGCAACGGCAAGGAGTTGTGGGTCACCATGCGCGGCGAGGCCCGCATCGCCATCCTGGATGTGGCTCAGGCACTGCGCCACCTTCGAGGGGCGGACCTCTCGCCGGTGCGGCAGTACTTGCCCACTCTGAGCGGCCCTGCGCAGGTCTGGTTCAACCGCGAGGGCACGCTGGCCTTCGTGTCCAGCCAGAAGGTGGCGCGCGTTGACGTCTTGCGCGTCAATGCGGGGCCGGACGGCCACTCCAGGCCGGAACAGCTCACGACCTTGGACATCTCTGCGCAGGACAAGCCCGGCTTCACGCCCTTCATGAAGACCACGGCCGAGGGTGATGAGGTCTGGTTCTCGCACAAGTTGGCCGATGCGCTGTCGTGTCGCTCGACTCGGGGGGGCTTCGATCTAGTCGACAGCATGGCGCTCGGCATGGGGGCACGGCCCAATCACGTGGAGTTCGTCTCCAACGCACGTGGCAGCGTGACCTATGCCAGCCTCGCGCGGGTCGACGACGGCGGCCCCGGCGGCGTGGCTTCCAGCCAGATTGCGATCATCGATCGCGGGGCAATGCGCGGACAGCGCCGCATGGTCGGCAGCTTCTTCAGCCACGGCCGGGAGGCGCACGGGCTGTGGACCAACCCCGAGAACACGCTTCTCTACGTCGCCCACGAGCAGGACGAACTGCCGGGCACGCCCAACGCTGGCCAGACCGTCTGCAGCGCGTTCGACGTGAGCGATCCGCTGCGGCCTGGGTTCATCGCGCAGATTCCGCTCGGCAGCTTGAAACTGCCTTCAGGCGAACTGCGCAACAAGAAGAGCATCAACCTTGTCTACGTGCGCCCGGGCACGAAGGGGCAAACGGCATGAGCACGCCGGGCCGCCCCAAGGGCGAGTACCGGAGCGCGCAGCGTGAAGGCACTCCAGTGAGCACGTCCCGACGGCGACATCTGGCGCAGTTGCTCACGGTGCCTGCGGTCGCTGCGGCAGCCGCCGTGAGTGCCGTGTGGGCGGTTGGCCCGCAGCATCACGGGCACGGGGCATCGCTGCCGACCCCATCGTCCGACTTCCAGCAAGAGATGGACACCGGCATGGCCGTGATGATGGAAGCCATGCACGCCCCGGGCTACAGCGGCAACCCCGACGTGGACTTTCTCGCCATGATGGTGCCCCACCATCAGGGCGCGGTCGACATGGCACGCCTGGTGTTGCAGTACGGTCGCGACCCGGTGACCCGCCAGTTGGCCGATGAGATCATCGCCGGGCAGACGGTCGAGATCGAAGGCATGCAGCGGCGCCTGGCGTTGCTGCGCAAAGAGGGCGGTGCGGGCGCGCCCGAGTTCCCCTCGCTCGGCGGCACCCGCGGACCGCGGTGATGCGCGTCAACACGGAGCGGGATACCAGCCATCACTGCATGGGCAGACGACGGCGACGTCATGGCGTGCGGTTCCATCCCGAGTCCATCCTCACCGAGCACGGCCACGCCATGCTCGCCAGCTTCCTCAAACCTGGAGTCTGAATATGCGTATATCGATCCTGTGGTGTGCCGTCTGCGCAGGCCTGTCTGTCCTGAGTGCGTCGTCAGCGGCAGCGACGCAGTGCGAGGCGTCGGGTGTGGCGGTGCAGGTGCTTGGCTCGGGCGGCCCTGAGGCGGCGGACAAGCGCGCGTCCAGCGGCTATCTCGTGTGGCAGGACGGCCGAGCGCGGCTGCTGGTCGATGCGGGCGGCGGCGTGAAGCTGCGCTTCGGCGAGGCCGGGGCCACCATGGCCGATCTCGATGCCGTCGCGTTCACGCATTTCCACGCCGACCACTCGAGCGACTTTGCCGCGCTGGTCAAATCCAGTTACTTCGAAGACCGCCGCCGTGCACTGCCGGTCTATGGCCCGCCTGGCAACGCGCGCATGCCGGGTGCGGTGGCCTTCACCGACGCCCTGTTCGGCAAGGCGGGCGCGTTCCGCTACCTGGGCGATTTTCTCGACGGCAGTGGCAGCTACACGCTCGAAGCGCAAGAGGTGAAAGCCGACGGCAAGCTTGTGAACGTGGCGACATTCCACGATATGCGATTGAGCGCGGCCGCCGTGGAACACGGCTCCCTGCCCGCGCTGGCGTGGCGCGTCGAGATCGCCGGCGCAGTCGTCGCGTTTTCGGGCGACACCAGCGGCAAAGGGGAACTGATAGCCCTCGCGCGCGACGCCGATATTTTCGTCGCGCACAACGCGGTCCCCGTCGGCACCACTGGCGCGGTGCACTCGCTGCACATGACGCCCGATGACATTGGCCGCATCGCCGCACAGGCCGGAGTCAAGAAGCTGGTGTTGTCGCACCGCATGTTGCGCACCCTGGGCCGCGAGGCCGAAACGCTCGCCGCGATTCGCGCCCGCTATGCCGGCCCGGTCGCGTTTGCCGACGATCTGAGCTGTTTCCCTCTGAACCCGGCCAGCCCGAAATGATCGTCATGACCAGCTTCTGACCCTGCTGCCTAGACGCCTGGGCTGCGTTCGCCGGTGCGCGCCTGGCCGTACGCGGAGGGGCTGCGGCTCGGCGAGGCGATGCATCCGCTGGCGCTGCCCGCCTTCGGCCTGTTCGCGAAGCGGCCGCCGACGCTGGTGTTCGACGGCTACGCCGAGCAGGTCGGTTCGCGCTTTAGGCAGGCATGAACCCGCGGAAGTTCTTCTGACCTGGGTGGTCGACGGCACGCTGGGCCAGGCACTCACCCCGTCGGCCTGAGCGCCGATCCGTTGGGGCGCTTCACGGTGCCCGGATGGAATAAATGGCGGCCGGCTCTCGTCCACCGATGGGAGCCGGCCGCTCGCAGCATCTCTCACCACCTTCACTTGCCCATCAAAGGAGAACACATGTCACGCCTACGAGACCGCGCCTTGCGGACGGCATTCATCGCCGCAGCAGCAGGGGTCTGCGCCGCACACGCCACCGCCAGTCCCTTCGCGGTTGTCGATGCATACAACGATTTCCTGCCCTCCTACACCGCCGGGCCAGCCAATGGCGACCTGGATGTCATCACGGCTGCCGCCTTCTACGATGGCGCTGACAAGTCCTTTTCCTTCAGCACCATCCTGGCCGACGAAGTGGGGCTGACAGCCGGTGCGCTGTATGTCTGGGGAATCGACCGTGGGCGCGGCACCGAGCGCTTTCTGGCCGGCTCGCCTTCCATCGGCAGCGGCGTGTTCTTCGATTCGGTGCTCATCGTGCGCCCAGACGGCACGGGCATTTACAACGACTTCATCAACAGCAAAGTGACCGCGCTGGACTCGGGCGACATCGACATCGCAGGCCGCGCGGTCACGGTGGAAGGTCTGTCGCTTGACTTGTTTGCTCCCGCCACAGCCGGCTTCAGAAGCGACCCCAGCCAGTACACCTGGAATCTGTGGCCGCGCGTTGGGCTGGGCAAGAACAACCAGATCAGCGACTTCGCCCCGGACGGAGCCAACCTTGGGTTCCAGGTCACAGCCGTTCCCGAGCCGCAGACCTATGCCCTGCTTTTGGCGGGCTTGGGCTTGATTGGTGCCAACGTGAAGCGTGCGCAGCGTCGCGCGCAAAGCCGGTCCTGAGGCAGGGCGTGAAGCGTGGCTCTCGGGCCGGTGCCTGAGGGCCATGCCACGACCTCCTTTGTCCATCTCCTGTCCCGTATCCATCCGAAAACCACGCCATGCGCAAACCCGTCACACTCGTTGCCGCTCTGCTCGCCGGATTGATCCTGTCCGTCCATTTGGCACACGCCGAAACGCTCAGGATCTACGGTCCTGGCGGCCCGGCTCCGGCCGTCAAGGAACTGGCGAAGGCCTTCGCCAAGGAAAAGGGAATCGAGGTCGTCGTGACCGCCGGGCCGACACCCGCTTGGCTTGAACAGGCCAAAGGCGACGCTCACCTCATCTTCTCGGGCTCGGAAAACATGATGAGCAGCTTCATCACCGCCTTCGCCGGGCAGATTGACGAAAGCACCGTCGAACCACTCTACCTTCGTCCCTCTGCCATCCTCGTGCGCAAAGGCAACCCGAAGTCCATCAAGGGCTTGCGCGACCTCACCAAGCCCGGCATGAAGATCATGGTCACCGAGGGCGCAGGACAGGTCGGCATGTGGGAGGACGCGGCCGGGCGCAGCGGGGATATCGGGCTGCTCAAGGGCTTTCGCGGCAACATCGTCGCCTTCGCCCCGAATTCCGGCATGGCGCGTAAACGCTGGGGCGAACAGGTCGACATCGACGCCTGGCTGATCTGGACACACTGGCAGATCAACGACAGCGCCGTCGCTGACATGGTAGCCGTCGAGCCGGAGCTGACGATCTGGCGCGCCACCGATATCGCCGTGACTGCCCGCGGCCATGAGACAAAGGCCGCTGCGCAGTTCGTCGCCTACCTCAAATCGGATCTGGGAGAGCAGGTATTCAAGCGACAGGGCTGGAAGCGCTGAACACATTGACCCGCCTGCTGCCTGGCGACGCTGACTGGGTGACGTTCCTCCCGCCGGGGCCGCTGGTCGGGCGGGAGGGTCTTGCCCCGCCACGCGCGCCGACGACACGAGAGCCACGGCCGTGGTGCGCTGGACCGACAGCGCCGGCCACACGGGCAGTAGTTCAAGCACCCTGGAATGAATGGCGGCCAGCTCCCGTCTACCGATGGGAGCCGGCCGCTCGCCACACCTTTGTCCACCTTCACTTCAGGAATCGAAACCATGTTCAAGCTCCCGACTGCCGCCCTCGCGGCCACCCTGCTTGCCCTGACCGGCACCGTCAATGCCGCCCCGGCCGACGACGCGCTCACGCATTTCCAGGCCATCGCCTCCGGCGACCTGCAAGTCGTGATGCGTGCCTATGCCGACCAGGCCCAGTTCAACTGGGTCGGCGGGCCGTTGGACGGCACCTACGCGACGCCCGACGCTATTCGCAGCGTGTGGACCAAGTTCACGCAGGGCCAGAGCCCGCGCAAGCTCAGCGTGGGTGCGATCGAGGAATCGATCAATCCGAAGGGGGCGACCGTCTCCGCCAACGTGCTGTTCGAGGGCAAGGCGCCGATCAAGGTGCGCTACGTGCTGACCTTCCGCGAAGGCCGGATCGTCAGCGAAACCTGGCAGATCGACCCCAAACTCGCGGTCGCATCCGCCTATTGAGCCGCTGCGGCAGACATCGAGGAGGTCCAGATGAACATCAACGTTCCCGCATCCCTCGCGGCGCTGGCACTGGCCGTGCTGAACACGGCCGGTGCCGCCGAGGCGCCAACTCGTTTCACCAATGGGGTGCTCGTCGAAGCGAAGGGCATGACGCTCTACACCTTCGACAACGACGTAGCCGGCAGCGGCAAGAGTGTCTGCAACGGGCCCTGCGCCTCGTTGTGGCCGCCCGCGCCGGCGGCCGCAGGCAGCGCCAGGCCCAGCGGCCCGCTCGGGCTCGTCACGCGCGACGACGGCTCGCTGCAGTGGTCGTACCATGGCAAGCCGATCTACACCTACTTGCCGGACCAGAAGCCGGGCGAGCGCAGCGGCGACGGCTTCAAAGGCGTCTGGCATGTCATCAAGGAGTGAACTCGCGCGCGACATCGCTCGGAGCCACGCATGCAGGACGATGAACAGCTGCTGCTGAGTTGCGTGCCGAGGCTGCGCCGCTACGCGCAGGCGCTGACGCGCCATCGCGACGATGCTGACGACCTGGTCCAGGAGACGCTCGTGCGTGCCTGGTCCAAGGCCGGCCTGTGGCGCGGCGTCTCCGACATGCGCGCCTGGTTGCTCGGCATCATGCACAACCTGCACGTCGACCGCGTGCGCCGCCCGCGACTCAGCCTGGTGGAAATGGACGACGACACGCCCGAGGTGCCGGTGGCCCCGACCCAGGGCGATCGGCTGAGCCTGCGCGACCTGCAGGCCGCGCTGGAGCTGCTGCCGCTCGAACAGAAGCAGGTCGTGCTGCTGGTGGGCCTGGAGGACATGTCCTACGCCGAAGTCGCGGCCACGCTGGGCATTCCGATCGGCACCGTGATGTCGCGCCTGTCACGCGGCCGCGAGCGCCTGCGTGCGCTGATGGAGGGCCGAGAGACACCGCAGCGCCTGAAGGTCGTCAAGTGAGCAAGCCATGAGCCCGATGCACCCGAACACACCGATCAACGAAGCCGTGCTGCACGCCTATGTCGATGGGCAGATGACGGCCGAGCGCCAGACCGAGGTCGAGGCCTGGCTCGCGTCGCGGCCCGAGGAGGCGGCACGCGTGGCCGCCTACGTAGCGCAGAAGGAGGGGCTGCACGCCTTGTTCGATCCGGTGCTGGATGAAGCGCTGCCGCCGCGGGTGCGCAAAGCGGCGGTGCGGCCGCGGCGGCCGTGGTACCTGCAGCAGCTCGCCGCGAGCTTCGCGATCGCGCTGGCCAGTGGCACGACCGGATGGGGCCTGCATGTCATGGTGGCCGGCGCTGACGCGCCGGTGACTGTCGCCACGGGGCGCGCGCCGCAGGCCGTTGCGATGGCTTCGGCCGCCGGATTCGCGCAGCGTGCCGCGGTGGCTCATGCGGTCTACAGCCCGGACGAGCGCCGCCCGGTCGAAGTCGATGCCGCCCACGAGGATCAGCTCGTCGCCTGGCTGTCCAAGCGCATGGGCGCGCCGATGAAACCACCGCACCTGCAGGCGCTCGGCTACTCGCTCGAAGGCGGTCGCCTGCTGCCGGGAGGGCGCGGCCCGGTGGCCCAGTTCATGTACCGCGACGCCAATGGCGGCAAGCTGACGCTGTACGTGTCCGATGAAGTCACCGACCCCGGGGGCGGCAAGAACGCCGACACTGCGTTCCGCTTCGCCGAGCAAGGCCCGGTCAAGGTCTTCTACTGGGTCGAAGGTCCGTTCGGCTATGCAATATCGGCAGGCGCCGACGAGCAGTTGCTGACCCGGGTGTCGACCGAGGTTTACCGGCAACTCACCGCGTCGGTGAGAGGGGGTCGTTGATGCACGTTCGTGGTGAAGTTCCACGGCGCCGGCGGGCCACGGCCGAACAGGAGCGGCGCATGTCGAAATCAACGATGACGTATTGGAGCCCTCTCACCCGAAGTGCATGAAGGTTCCGTCATTGAGGTGTCACCGTGCTCGAGCAGTAACACCTTGCCCGGATTCATGATGTTCTTCGGGTCGAGGGCGCGCTTGATGCTGCGCATCGTCTCCACCGCGCCGCTTACCGCGCAGCGGTCGACCTCATCATGCTTGTCTCCTTGCGTCGTGTGGGGCGAGGTCGTTCATTGGGCGGTCCAGCCGCCGTCGATGGGCAGGGCCACGCCGGTGATTCCCGCGGCCGCATCGCTGCACAGGAACACCGCGGCATCGCCGATGCGCTCGGGCGGCAGCAGGGTCAGGTTGGGTTGCTTTTCGCTCAGCAGGTCGCGGATGCCCGCCTGACGGTCGCCGCCGAAGTGGGCGGCGCGCGCATCGATCTGCGGCTGGATGATCGGGGTATCGGTCCAGCCCGGGCAGATGCAGTTGACGGTGATGCCCTGGCGGGCGCTCTCCAGCGCCACGCCCTTGGACATGCCGACGAGGCCATGTTTGGCGGCGAGGTAAGCCGCCTTGTTGACCGAAGCCACCAGGCCATGCACGGAGGCGATGTTGACGACACGCCCCCAGCCCTGCTGGCGCATCGCGGGCAGTGCCGCCTTCATCGTCAGGAAGGCCGCCGTCAGGTTGACCGCGATGATGGCGTTCCAGCGATCGAGCGGGAAGCTCTCGACCGGGCAGGTGTACTGGATGCCGGCGTTGTTGACCAGGATGTCGGGGGCGCGCAGCGCCCGGGTGGCGGCGGCCACCAGGCCCTCGGCCTCCTCGGCACGGGCAAGATCGGCGTACACGTAGGCGGCCTTCACGCCGCCCTGTGCGGCGATCTCGGCGGCGATGCCTTCGCCCTGGCCGGGAGGCTCGATGCCGTGGATGATCACGTCGGCACCGGCTTGCGCCAGGCCTCGCACCACGGCCAGTCCGATGCCTTGCGTCGATCCCGTGACCAGAGCGGTGTGACCTTTCAGCATGCGGGTTCTCCGTTGAGCAGCATCTCGCGCAGCGCGGTCTTCAGCACCTTGCCGTAGTTGTTCTTGGGCAATGCGCCGACGAAGTGGTAGCGCTTGGGGCGCTTGAATCGTGCGATGTGCTCCAGGCACAGGGCGTCCAGGGCTTCGGCTTGGACACCGTCGCCGACCACGAACGCCACGACGACCTCGCCCCATTCGGCGTCGGGCTGGCCGATCACCGAGACCTCGCGCACGCCAGGGTGGCGCAGCAGCACCTCCTCGACCTCGCGCGGGTAGATGTTCGAGCCGCCGCTGATGACCACGTCCTTGGAGCGGTCCTTCAGCGTCAGGAATCCGTCGGCGTCCAGCGCACCCATGTCACCGGTCCACAACCAGCCATCGCGCAGGGTCTTGGCCGTGGCCTGCGGGTTGTGCCAATAGGCGGCCATCACGGTCTCGCCGCGCACGATGACCTCGCCGGTGTCCCCGACGGGCACGGGCGCGCCGTCTGGCGCGACCACCCGCACCTCGACCAGGGTCTGCGCGACGCCGACCGACGCGATGCGCTCGGTCCAGCGCGGATGCGCGCCATCGGCCAACTGCTCCCGTGCCAGCGCGCTGATGGTCATCGGCGATTCGCCCTGGCCGTAGATCTGCACGAAGCGCGGGCCCATCGTCGTCAAGGCCTGGCGGATGTCCTCGACGTACATCGGCCCGCCCCCGTAGACGATGGTCTTGAAGCCCTCCACGGGGGCGCCACTGGCCGCGACGTGCTCGACCAGGCGCTTGACCATGGTGGGGGCGGCGAACATGCACAGGCGACCGATGCTGCTCGAGAGCGCCACCAGTTCGGCGGGGTCGAAGCCTCCGGAGACCGGGACGACATGGCGCGCCGCCCTGGCAACGAAGGCGAAGTTGTAGATGCCGGCCCCGTGCGACATGGGCGCGGCGTAGACGATCGCATCGTCCATCGACACATCGTCCACGTCCATGAAGTAGCACGCCGTCATCGCGTACAGGTTGCGATGGGTCTGCATCACGCCCTTGGGTCGGCCGGTGGTCCCCGAGGTGTAGAAGAGCCAGGCCAGATCGTCGGGTTCACGGTGGATCGGCGTCATGGCGGCATCGGCCAGGGCCGCGCTCCACTCGGGACCGTCGGGCGTGAACACCTTCTTCAACGAGGGCAGGCCGCCCAGGAACGGCCGCAGGCCCGGCAAGAGAGCATCGGAGACGAAGAGCACCGCTGCTCCCGAGTCGTCCAGGATGAACTCGACCTCCCGCGGATGCAGCTTGGCATTGATCGGCACCACCACCAACCCGGCCCACCAGGCGGCGTACAACACCTCGAGGTAACCCACATGGTTGGTCATGAACAGGGCCACGCGGTCGCCGGGCAGCAGGCCCAGCGTGCCGCTGAGGTGGCCGGCGAGCCGCGCGGCTCGGTGCGCCAGTTGCGCGTAACTCAGCACGGGCTGGTCCCCCAGCAGCACCGCCACGCGCTCGGGATGGACCCGTGCAGCACGCACCAGCAGTTGCGCCAGGTTCATCGTGCGCGCTCCAGGATGCTGACGTAGCTGGCCACCGCCGAGCCCCCCATGTTGAAGACACCGGCCAGCTCGGCTCCGGGGACCTGCATTGCGCCGGCCTCTCCCATGAGTTGCATCGCCGCCAGCACATGCATCGACACACCGGTGGCACCCACCGGGTGACCCTTGGCCTTCAGGCCGCCCGAGGGGTTCACGGGCAGCCTGCCGTTGGCCATGACCACGCCGTCGGCCAGCAGCCGCGCTCCCTGTCCGGGCGGTGCCAGCCCCATCGCCTCGTAGGACAGGAGTTCGGCAATGGTGAAGCAGTCGTGCACCTCGGCGAATGACAGGTCGTCCACGCCGCACCGTGCATCGGCCAGGGCGCGGGCCCAGGCCCGCCGCGGGCCTTCGAACGAAATCGTGTCGCGGCGCGACATCGGCAGGTAGTCGCTCACCTGCGCGCGTGAACGCAGTGCGACGGCACGCGCAAAGCGAGCGGCCAGCGAAGCATCGACCAGGACGATCGCCGCGGCGCCGTCGGAGACGAGTGAGCAATCGGTCTTGCGCAAGGGCGCGGCAACGAGCGGGTTCTTCTCCGACACCGTGTTGCAGAAGTCGAAGCCGAGGTCCTTGCGGATCTGCGCCCATGGGTTGTGCACCCCGTTGGCGTGGTTCTTGGCGGCGATCCGGGCCAGCGCGGCCGAGTGGTCACCGTAGCGCTCGAAATAGGCCTGCGCCATCTGGGCGAAGATGGCCGGGAAGCTCAGACCCTTCGCCGCCTCTTCCTTGACATACGAGGCATTCGCCAGGACGCGCGTGACCTCGGCGCCGCTCACGCTCGTCATCTTCTCGGCACCGACGACCAGCGCCACCTTCACCCGGCCGGACTCGATGGCGTCGCAGGCGGCGTACAGGGCCGCGGCCCCCGAGGCGCAAGCGTTCTCGACCCGCGTCGCCGGCACCCAGCGCAACGCGTCGTCGGCCTGCAGGACCAGCGAAGAAGGGAAGATCTCGGGAACGAAGCCCCCGTTGAGCTGGCCAAGCCAGATGCCCTCGATGGCACCGGCCTCGATGCCGGCGTGGCCGATGGCCTGGCGGCCGACGCCGCAGATCAGCGACTCGATGTCCTGGTCGTCGAGTCGCCCGAAACGTGAGTGCGCCCATCCCACCATGCACGTTCCCACAGTGAATCCCCTTAGGTCTTTTCGAGCGGCGACTGTAGGAAACTGGCACCGAGCGTGATAGACGTAGCACTACCTCATGGGGGTTTCCCGGATGACGCCGATGCACGACGAAGGCAGCCAGCCAGCGCCGGCGGACAACGCCGACGATCTGGCCCTGGCGTTCGACCTGGCGCCGGTCGGGCTGTGCGTTTCACGCGAGCGCACGATCCAGCGCTGCAATGCGGCGTTCGGTTCGATGTTCGGTGAAGACCCCGCGCGGCTGGTGGGCCAGTCGCTGGAGTGTCTTTACCCCTCTCGAGCCGAGTTCGAACACATCGGCGCGCAGGGGCTGCCGGTGATGCAACGCACGGGGCAGTACAGCGACGAGCGCATCATGCGTCATCGCAGCGGGCGGCTGTTCTGGTGCCATGTCGCGGGGCGCTCGTTGCGACGCGAACAACCCTTCGCCTGTGCCGTCTGGATGTTCGAGGACATCTCGGCACGACGCCCGACGGTCGTGTCATTGACGGTTCGGGAGCGGGAGATCGTGCGTCAGATTGCCGCGGGGCGGGGGACGAAGGAGATCGCCCGCGCGCTGGGGGTCAGCCCGCGAACCGTCGAAGGTCATCGGGCCCGCATCATGAAGAAGGTCGGGGCGCAGAGCGCAAGCGAGATGATCTCCAGGCTGGTGGGCTTGAGCTGAGCGCACGGGCGCCGCCCTGGGCCGCTGATGTGCCGCCGCTCGCGGCCGGGCCAGGGTGGAGGCCAGGCCCATCCACGTCAACGCTCGCGGGCACCGATGACACGGTAGACCACTGCACCGAGCAGCGCGCCGGCCAGGGGTGCGACCCAGAAGGCCCACAACTGCTCGATGGCCCAGCCGCCGGCGAACAAGGCCACGCCGGTGCTGCGCGCCGGGTTGACCGAGGTGTTGGTCACCGGGATGCTGATGAGGTGGATCAGCGTGAGCGCCAGGCCGATGGCGATCGGCGCGAAGCCCTTCGGCGCCCGCTCGTCGGTGGCGCCGAGGATGATGACCAGGAACATCGCCGTCATCACCACCTCGCACACCAGGGCCGCAAGCAGCGAGTAGCCCCCGGGCGAATGGGCGCCGAAGCCGTTCGATGCGAAGCCGGCGGCGACGTCGAACCCGGGCTTGCCGCTGGCGATGATGTAGAGCACGCCGCCCGCGGCCAGGGCGCCGAGCACCTGCGCCACGATGTAGGGCAGCAGGTCGCGCGCCTCGAAGCGGCCGCCGGCCCACAGGCCCACGGACACGGCCGGGTTGAGGTGGCAGCCGCTGATGTGGCCGATGGCAAAGGCCATCGTCAGCACGGTCAGGCCGAAGGCCAGCGAGACCCCGAGCAGCCCGATGCCCAGGCCCGGAAACGCCGCGGCCAGCACGGCACTGCCGCATCCGCCCAGGACCAGCCAGAAGGTGCCGACGAACTCGGCTGCGTACTTGTTCATCATCGTTCACTCCTCTTGGGTTTTGGGCACAGGCTCGATGGGGGCCGCGGTGTCGGCCGCGGGATCGAGTGTCGTGGAGATCGCGGCCAGGCCCAACACGCCGGCCAGCATGGCCGTGAAGAGCATCAGGAAGAGCAGGACGGGGGGCCGGTCAGCGGACTTGAACATGGTGGATTCAGGGGCGTCGTTGAATCGGTTGCCAGCGACGCGTGGGTGCATGTCCTGACAGGTCGTGATTCTTGCCACGCTTGGGGAGGGCAACCATCGGGCCGCGCCGGATTCTGCGCTCAGGGAATGCCTGAGTGAAGGCGCGGCCGTGAAGGACCTTGTCGCAACGGCACCCTGCTCGAGGCCATCGTGGCATCCGGCCCGACGCACGGCGCACGGCGCGCCACGCGCTGCGGCGCAAGCTACGGCCGGCCGAGCAGCGGCACGTAGTCGGGCACGAAGGTACGGCGCGGGTCGCCGGGCAGCAAGGTGTCGTCGATGAGCGTGGGCGTGACGCCGACGCCATACGTGAAATCGCCCGGACTGGCGTTCACCGGCCGGTCGGTGATGACCTCGCCGATGGCATAGGGCCGCCCGTCCTGGTGCGTGAAGGCGTCGGCGCTGCGGCGGAAGTAGCGCAGCGTGAAGGGCGTGTCGGGGAACACGTCCTTGCCGAAGTCGTAGCGCTGCGTCACCACCACCTGGCGGTAGCGCCGCGCCGCCTCGAGCGCGTCACGCGGCGTCGGCACGAGCAGTGCGGCATGGATGCGCCCCTGCCCGTCCTTGTACTCGCCGCGAGCTGTGAGTTCGCGCATCAGGCCCCGGCGCCGGGTCTGGATGCGGGCGATGGCCTCCACGTCCTTGCCGGCGACGGCCGGCTCGAGCGCGGGCCAGTCGGCGCTGTAGCCGCGCGTGCGCCGGATGTGCGTCTCGAGCCACGCCTCCATCGCCGCGGGCATCTCGCCGTAGAGGGAGGCGCCCACCACATGGTCGAGGAAGAAACCGAACTCGCCACGCCCCTGGCCGCGGTTCAGCGGCTCGGGCGTGGTCAGGCTGCCAGCCACCTCGGCGCCGCGTGGCGCGACATAGCCCAGATAGTCCATCTCGCGCCAGCCGGTGGCGCCGGCGAACTTGCGCGGCAAGGCCCAGGTCGAGTCGATGGTGTTGCCGCTGCCCGAGGTGAAGGTGGCGTGCTGGCCGATCTCGGACTGGCGCACGTTGCCCGAATGGCAGCCCACGCACTGCACCAGCTCCGACGGCGTCTGCGGCCGCAGCGCGCCGCGGGCATCCTCGATCCAGCCGGCCAGCAGCCAGCCCGCTCCGTTCTCGATCCAGCCCTGCTGCGGGTGGGCGTGGATGGGGGCCGATTCGTCCTTCAGCGCCATGCCGAACTCGCCGGGGTGCCACGCCTGCACCTTGAGCATCCAGCGGATCTCCTTCACGCGCCGCGAACGCGTGCCCGGGAACGGGCTGAGCCGCGCGTCGCGGCCGTCGGCGGCCACGTCCACGTAGTGCAGCGGGTGGGCGAACTCGGTGCCCAGCGGATACTGCCCGCGCACGATGGCCACACCCGCCGCGCCGCCGCCATAGTGCGGCGGGTCGGCGGCGCGGAGGCGGTCCTGGATGTTGCGCTCGAGCAGCTCGAGGTTGGCTTCGTAGGCGCGCTGGTCGAAGGCGCCGGCGGCGTTCTTCATGAACGCCGTGGGCAGGCGCAGGTAGATGCCCGAGACGCTGCCGGCCATGGGCGTGAAGATGCCGTAGGGCATGAAGTTGACGGCGCGCCAGCCGGTGTGCGCGCCGCTGGCGTCGCGCCACAGCACCTGCGTGCGGCCCGCGGTGCGGCGCGTGCGCACGAAGCCGTCGGGCCCGGCGGGCAGGTCGGCCGGGTCGAGGGCCGGGAACAGGCGCATGGGGTGGTCCACGCCGCTGTCCCACGCGGCCCCCTGGCGCGGGCGCTGCGCGTAGGCCGCCGCCCAGTTGTCGCTGCGCATGTAGGCCAGCATGTCCCAGGCCGCGGGGTGCTCGCCGAGGCGCGCCACCGCGGCGCGCAGCACTTGCGGCTGCAAGGTGTTGATCCAGGGGTTGATGCTGGAGTTGGGCACGAACGGGTGGTCGTAGACGCCGAAGGCGTACTGCGTTTGCAAGTTGCCCAGGTTGGGGTTGGCGCCGGCCTGCGGGTTGTTGTTGCCCAGGCGACGCTGCCACACGCCGTCGGTGTGGCAGAAGAGGCAGGCGTTCTGCTGCCCGTGGCTGGTCTCGACGTGGCACTGCGCCGGAATGTGCGCGTGGGGGTTGGGCAGGCTGCCGCGGTACATTGTCTCGCCGCGCAGCGGAGGGGGCGGCATGCGCAAGGCCGCGGCGTCCGCGACCAGCGGTGCGCCCCTCGCACCCGGGCCCAGCACCATGAGCGCCGCGGCCGTGGCCCACACCTGCCAGCGGCCCGCCAGACGGCGCGGCCGTGCAGGACGCGGGCCGCCGCGGGCCGCGCTCATCTCACTTGAAACCGGGCAGCCCGCCGATGTAGCCCACATGCGCCTGCAGCCGATAGTTGGGCGTCCCGTGCCGGTTGGCTCCGTACATCTCCCGCGCCTTGGCCAGCAGGCTGGCCTTGAGTGCCGCCGGCGTCGAACTGATCCAGTCGCCCTGGTGCTGGAGGTTGCTCATGACGTAGGCGTGGCCGCCGAGGTCTTGCACCACCTGCAGGCCCGTGGACTCGGCCCCCGCGGCCAGGCTGAGGATGCGCGTGAGCTTCTTCGTGTCGACGTGGTAGGCCCAGACGAAGTTGTTGACGTGGTTGCCGGAGTCCTCGCCGATGAACAGCGTGCGCATCTTCTCGGCGAAGAAGATGTTGTCGGTGTTGGCAATGAACTCGGGGTCGGCGGTGTTGCCCAGCGCGTCCACGGCCATCGGGCGGCCGAGCAGCGCGGGCTCGACGTAGGCGCGGACCGGGACGTACGCCGAGGCAATGGCGCGGCCGATGCTGTCGGTCTGCGCGCCGGCCATGTCCATGGTGTAGGTGGCGCCGGCCTTGTTCTCCTTCAGGCGGATGTCGTCCACCGGGCCGCCGTCGTTGGCCTTCATCGAGGTCTGGATGTAGCTCATCGCGTAGTAGAGCTTCTTGTCGGCGTGGTTGATGGCCACCCCTTCGCCCTTGGTGAACTCGGTGGTCGCACCCAGGTAGGCGGCGTAGCGGCGCGATTCGAGAAAGGCGGCGGCCTGCTCCATGCCCGGTTTGAGGCGCAGCCAGACGGTCTCGGCCGACCCCGCGCGCGTGGGCACGAAGCCCTCCTTGGCGGCGAGCGAGAACTCGAAGATGTCGTTGATGCTGATGCCCTTGTCGACCAGCGCCTTGATCTCCCCGGCCTTCGACGAGCCCAGGCGCACCCAGGCCAGGTTGGCCGTGCCGCCATCGCTGCCGTCGGGCGAAGTCTGCTTCCACTTGGCGGCGTAGAGCGTGCCCCCGGCGGCCGGCGCGTTGACCTGGTCGCCGACGAACATGAAGAGTCCCGAGTACAGCCCGTCGTCGCCGTAGAAGGCGGTGCGCCCGTCCTGGGCGAAGAGGGCCAGTTCCCAGGTGCCGCGACCCATCTCGTAGTGCCGCGTCACGCGGTAGGAGCCATCGGCCTTGGGAGCCACCTCGGTCGGGTAGCCGTAGTGGTAGGGGTTGGCCTGGCGCGTGCCGCGGAAGTACACCTCGTTCATGGCGCGCAGGCCGGCCTCGGTGGTCTTGTAGGCCTTCTCGCCGGGCACGAAGTACAGGTCGTAGTCTTCTTCGCCGCCCAGGTGCGTGTTCCATGGCGTCTGCGAGCCGAAGCAGAAGATCCAGCCGCCGTCGATGGAGCTGAAGTCGATGGGCTTCTGGCGCGCCAGGGAGAGCGCGCCGTCGCGCGACTGCCTGAGCTCCGACAGGCTCATGCTCATGGGCATGCGGCTGTACCAGTCCTTCTTCTTGTAGGCGGTCTCGCCGCTGGCGAGCACGTCGTCGTACTCCCAGTGGCTGACGAGCATGAGCTTGGAGCCGATCTTGAGCAGACTGTTGGCGTCGGGCGTCTCGGCGATCACCGGGTCGCCGCTCGGGTCGATGATCGGCTGCATCTTGTGGTCGTAGAGCTGCCCGGCGGCATGGCGCTTGCCCCCCACCGTGGCCACCAGGTCGGTGTTCCTGAACAGCGTGTGGTACGCGAGCGGATAGTCCTTCGCGCTGCCGTCGGCGAACGTCACCGTGGCGGTCGAGGTGGAGTAGGTGCGCAGCATCATCGACTCGGTGCGCGGCGCCGGCGTGGCGCTGAACTCCACCTTCACCGGCTGCGCGGCCCCGGCGTGCACGGTGGCGGGAGCGCAGAGCACACCGGCCATGGCCAGCAATGCGCCCAGGGGTCGGTGAAAGGCACGGGGGCGGGAGCGGTTCGGATTCATCGCGAGAGCCTCGATCACGGAAAGCCAGGGGAGGGCGTGCAGCCCGCAGTGCTGCCCAGGTTAGCGGCAACGCATGACAGGGTCGTTACCGCACCACGGTATTGCCGCGGATCAAGAAAAAACCCGCCATCGAGGCGGGTCGTTGATCAGGCGCGGGAGCCTTACTTGAGCTTGATTTCCTTGTACAGCACGTGCTTGCGTGCCTTCGGGTCGAACTTCAGGAATTCGAGCTTCTCGGGCGTGGTCTTCTTGTTCTTGCTCGTGGTGTAAAAGTGCCCGGTGCCCGCCGTGGACTCCAGCTTGATCTTCTCGCGTCCGCCTTTGGCTGCCATGCTGCTCTCCTAAACGTTCAGATTTCGCCGCGGGCGCGCAGGTCGGCCACGACCGCCTCGATGCCCTTCTTGTCGATCAGGCGCAGCGCGGCGTTGCTCACGCGCAGGCGCACCCAGCGGTTTTCCGTCTCCAGCCAGAAGCGCCGGTATTGCAGGTTGGGCAGGAAGCGGCGCTTGGTGCGGTTGTTCGCGTGCGAAACATTGTTGCCCACCATCGGGCGCTTGCCGGTGACTTGACAGACGCGTGCCATGACGCTCTCCAGGAATGTTGATCGTGCCGCCTGGCGGGTGCAGGTCGCGCTGTGGCGACGTGCCTGCCGGCAAAGCTCATAATTATAACGCTATCCGCGCCTTTCACGCGGCGGGCTGCTCCAGGAAACGCTGCGCGTCGAGCGCCGCCATGCAGCCCGTGCCCGCGCTGGTGATGGCCTGGCGATAGACATGGTCCTGCACGTCGCCGGCGGCAAAGATGCCGGGAACGCTGGTCATGGTGGCCATGCCCTGCAGGCCGGTGCGCGTGACGATGTAGCCGTCCTTCATCTCGAGCTGGCCCTGGAAGATCTCGGTGTTGGGCTTGTGGCCGATGGCGATGAAGCAGCCCTTCACGGCGATGTCGCTGCCGCGTCCGTCCTGGGCGCTGCTCAGGCGCACGCCGGTGACGCCGCCGTCGTCGCCCAGCACCTCGGCCAGGGTGTGCCACAGGTGCAATTCGATCTTGCCCTCGCGCACGCGGTCCATGAGCTTGTCGACGAGGATGGGTTCGGCGCGGAACTTGTCGCGGCGGTGGATGAGGTGCACCTTGGCGGCGATGTTGGCCAGGTACAGTGCCTCCTCCACGGCGGTGTTGCCGCCACCCACCACGCACACCGTGTCGCCGCGGTAGAAGAAGCCGTCGCAGGTGGCGCAGCCACTCACGCCACGGCCCATGAAGGCCTGTTCACTGGGCAGGCCCAGGTATTGGGCGCTGGCACCGGTGGCGACGATGAGGGCGTCGCAGGTGTAGGTGCCGGAGTCGCCCTGGAGCGTGAACGGCCGCCGGCCGAAGTCGACCGCATGGATGTGGTCGAAGACGATCTTGGTGTGGAAGCGCTCGGCATGCTCGAGGAAGCGCTGCATCAACTCGGGCCCCTGCACGCCGCCGACGTCGGCGGGCCAGTTGTCCACCTCCGTCGTGGTCATGAGCTGGCCACCCTGGGCGATGCCGGTGATGAGCATGGGCTGGAGGTTGGCGCGCGCGGCGTAGATCGCCGCCGTGTAGCCCGCTGGGCCGGAGCCGAGGATGAGGACGCGCGAGTGCTGGACGGAGGTGGTCATGGCTGCAACAAGTTGGGGAGATGGCGGCGCGCCGATCCGACGACCGGCCCCCTCGGGGCTGACCCGGTAGGCGCCGGGTCCGAGGTCGGCACAATAGCCCGATTCTTGCAGACGGAGCCATGGGCTGCCGTGTGCGGAGCGCGAACCACACAAGAGGAGCCCGTCGATGTCGATGCTGTCCAACCTGGACCTGATCCGCCGCGTACCGCTGTTCTCGATGCTCACTGCCGAGCAGGCCCAGGCCATTGCCGACAGCGTGGTCAAGCGGCGCTTGCGCCGTGGCGAGCTGGTGGTGGAACAGGGGCGCAAGAGCAATGCGCTGTTCATCCTGCTCAACGGCCGCGCCCGCGTGCTCACCAGCGACACGCGCGGCCGCGAAGTCATCCTCGCCGTGCTCGAGTCCGGCGACTACGTGGGCGAGATGAGCCTCATCGACAACGAACCCCACAGCGCCACCGTGCGTGCCGAGATCCAGACCGACATGCTGGTGCTGGCGCGCGCGGACTTCGCGCGTTGCCTGCCCGAGAGCAGCACGCTGTCCTATGGCATCCTGCGCGGCCTGGTCAGGCGCTTGCGCAACGCCGACCGGCAGATCGAGTCGCTGGCGCTGCTCGACGTCTACGGCCGCGTGGCGCGCACGCTGCTCGACATGGCCGAGGAGATCGAGGGCGTGAAGATCATCCGCCACAAGGTCAGCCGCCAGGACATGGCCAAGGTCGTGGGCGCCTCGCGCGAGATGGTCAGCCGGGTGATGAAGGACCTGGAGGAGCGCGGCGTCATCGAGACCCAGGAGAACGGCTCGGTGGTGCTCAAGGAGCGCCTGCCCAAGGACTGAAGGCCACGGAGGGTGGCGCGCCGGCATCGGCCACAATCCGGCCCATGAGTTTTCCCCTGGGTTCACTGAGTGGCGATGCGGGCGCTGGCATGGCCGTTGGCCAGGGCTGGGGTGCGCGGCGCTGGCGCCAGCAGGCGCTGATGCTGGCGGGGGCGGTGGCATGGCTGCTGTTCCTCCTCGCCATGGTCACCCACGACGCTGGCGACACGGCCTTCTCGACCTCGGGCAACGGGCAGGCGCTGCACAACCGCGTCGGCGTGCTCGGGGCGCGCGTCTCCGACATGGTGCTCTTTGTCTTCGGCTTTTCGGGCTGGTGGCTGGTGCCGGTGGCGCTGCGCGCCTGGCTCACCGCGCTGGCGCGTCGACTGCGCGCAGCGCCGGCCGACTCCCCTGCTGCGGCGTGGCAGTTCTGGGCCGGACTGGCCTTGCTGCTGGCGGCCAGCAGCGCGCTGGAGTGGACCCGGCTGTACCGCTGGGAGCCCTTGCTGCCCGGGTACGCCGGCGGCGTGCTGGGTTACACGCTGGGGCCGGCGTCGATGCGCTGGCTGGGTTTCGCGGGCTCGGGGGTGCTGTGGATTGCGCTGCTCGTGGTGGGCCTGGCGTGGGCGCTGCGCTTCTCCTGGCTGCACTGGGCCGATGCCATCGGCGAGCGCATCGAGCGCCTGCGCGAGAGCCGTGACAGCCGCCGCGAGGCGCTGGAGGACCGCCGCCTGGGTGAACTCGCGGCACTCGAGCGCGAACAGGTGGCGGAGGTGCAGCGCCACGAGACCGGGGAGCACCTGCCCCTGGTGATCGAGCCCACGCTGGCGGAGATCCCGCCCTCGCGGCGCGTCGCCAAGGAGCGCCAGAAGCCGCTCTTCGCCGAACTCGTCGACACCAAGCTGCCGCAGGTCGACCTGCTCGATGCCGTGCCTGGCCGCCACGACACCGTGCCGGCCGAGTCGCTGGAGATGACCTCGCGGCTGATCGAGAAGAAGCTCAAGGATTTCGGCGTCGAGGTGCGCGTGGTGGTGGCCTCGCCCGGCCCGGTGATCACGCGCTACGAGATCGAACCCGCCGTCGGCGTGAAGGGTGCGCAGATCGTCGGCCTGGCGCGCGACCTGGCGCGCTCGCTCTCGCTGGTGAGCATCCGCGTGGTCGAGGTCATCCCGGGGAAGAACTACATGGCCCTCGAGTTGCCCAACGCGCGCCGGCAGACCATCCGCCTGTCGGAGATCCTGGGCTCGGAGGTCTACAACACCTCGGCCAGCCAGCTCACGCTCGGGCTGGGCAAGGACATCATCGGCAACCCCATCGTCGCCGACCTGGCGAAGATGCCTCACTGCCTGGTGGCAGGCACCACCGGCTCGGGCAAGAGCGTGGGCATCAACGCGATGATCCTGAGCCTGCTCTACAAGGCCGAGGCGCGCGACGTGCGGCTCATCCTCATCGACCCGAAGATGCTCGAGATGAGTGTCTACGAGGGCATCCCGCACCTGCTCGCGCCGGTGGTCACCGACATGAAGCAGGCCGCCAACGCGCTCACCTGGTGCGTCGGCGAGATGGAGCGGCGCTACAAGCTCATGAGCAAGCTCGGCGTGCGCAACCTCGCGGGCTACAACAAGAAGATCAACGAGGCCGGCGAGCGCGGCGAGAAGCTGTCCAACCCCTTCAGCCTCACGCCCGACGCGCCCGAGCCACTGGAGCGGCTGCCCCACGTGGTGGTGGTGATCGACGAGCTCGCCGACCTGATGATGGTGGTGGGCAAGAAGATCGAGGAGCTCATCGCGCGCCTGGCGCAGAAGGCGCGCGCCTCGGGCATCCACCTCATCCTCGCCACGCAACGGCCCAGCGTCGACGTGATCACCGGGCTGATCAAGGCCAACATCCCGACGCGGCTGAGCTTTCAGGTGAGCAGCAAGATCGACAGCCGCACCATCCTCGACCAGATGGGCGCGGAGACCCTGCTCGGCCAGGGCGACATGCTCTTTCTTTCCTCGGGCAGCGGCGTGCCCGTGCGCGTGCACGGCGCCTTCGTCAGCGACGACGAGGTGCACCGCGTGGTGCAGTACCTGCGCAGCCAGGGTGAGGCCAACTACATCGAAGGCATCCTCGAGGGCGGCGTGCTCGACGGCGAGGCCGCGGCGGGTGAGGCCGGCGCGGGAGCGGGTGAGGCCGACCCGATGTACGACCAGGCCGTCGCGGTGGTGTTGCAGCACCGGCGTGCGTCGATCTCGCTGGTGCAGAGGCATTTGCGCATCGGCTACAACCGCGCCGCCAGGCTGCTCGAGCAGATGGAACAGTCGGGCCTGGTCTCGGCCATGGGCCACAGCGGCAACCGCGAGATCATCGTGCCCAAGCGGGAGGAGTGATGCGGCGCGCCTGCTTCGCCCTCATGTGGTGTGCCGCCGTGGGTGCCGCCCACGCCGACGCGGTGGACACGCTGCGCGAGTTCGTGCGCGAAGTGAAGAGCGGCCGCGCGTCGTTCACGCAGACGGTCACCTCGACCGACGGCGCGCGCAAGAAGATCTCCAGCGGCGAGTTCGAGTTCCTGCGCCCCAACCGTTTCCGCTTCGCCTACCGCAAGCCCTTCGAGCAGCTCATCGTCGCCGACGGCGCCAAGGTGTGGATCTACGACGCCGATCTGAACCAGGCCAGCTCGCGCGCCGTGGCCTCCGCGCTCGGGGCCACGCCGGCGGCGCTGCTCGCCGGCGGTGCGCTCGACGCGCAGTTCGTGCTCGCGCCGCAGCCCACGCTCGACGGCATGGAGTGGGCGCTGGCCACGCCGCGCGCCAAGGACGGCCCCTTCCAGTCCATGCGCGTGGGCTTCAAGGACCGCGAGCTGGCGGCGGTGGAGATCACCGACAGCTTCGGCCAGCGCTCGGCTCTGCGCTTCTCGCACTTCGAGGCCAACGTCGCCATCGACGCCGCGCAGTTCCGCTTCTCGCCCCCCGCGGGCGCCGACGTGATCGAGCAGTAGCGAGCGCTCGCCATGCCTGAGCAGGACGCCCTGTTCGCCGACGACATGCCGGCTCCCGCCGGCTCGGTGCCGCTGGCCGAGCGGCTGCGCCCGCAGCACCTCGACGAGGTGGTCGGGCAGCGCCATCTGCTGGGCGCCGGGCGGCCGCTGCGCGTGGCTTTCGAAACCGGGCGGCTGCCCTCGATGATCCTGTGGGGACCGCCCGGCGTGGGCAAGACCACGCTGGCGCGGCTGCTGGCCGGGGCCACCGGGGCGCACTTCATCGTCCTGTCGGCGGTGCTCGCCGGGGTCAAGGACATCCGCGAAGCGGTCGAGCAGGCCCAGGCGCTGCGCGGGCGCGGTCGCGCCACGGTGGTCTTCGTCGACGAGGTGCACCGCTTCAACAAGGCGCAGCAGGACGCCTTCCTGCCGCACGTGGAGGCCGGTCTCTTCAGCTTCGTCGGCGCGACCACCGAAAACCCGTCCTTCGAGGTCAACTCGGCCCTGCTCTCGCGCGCCACCGTGCACGTGCTCAAGCCGCTGGCCGACACCGATCTGATCGAACTGCTGGCGCGGGCGCAGGCACTGCTCGCTGCGCCAGCGCTCACCGAGGCGGCGCGCGGCCGCCTCGTGGAGCATGCCGACGGCGATGCACGGCGCCTGCTCAACGCCTACGAGAACCTGGCGGCGGCGCAGCCCGGGGCACGCGAGCTCGACGAGGCGCGACTCGAGGCCACGCTGGGCGAACTGCTGCGCCGCGGCGACAAGGGCGGCGACGTCTTCTACGACACCATCTCGGCGCTGCACAAGTCGGTGCGCGGGTCCGACCCGGACGCGGCGCTGTATTGGCTGGCGCGCCTGCTCGACGCCGGCGCCGACCCGCGCTACGCGGCGCGCCGCCTGGTGCGCATGGCGAGCGAGGACATCGGCCTGGCGGACCCGCGCGCGCTGCGCCTGGCACTGGATGCCGCCGAGGTCTTCGAGCGCCTGGGTGCGCCCGAGGGCGAGCTCGCCCTGGCGCAGGCGGTGGTCTACCTGGCCGTGGCGCCCAAGTCCAACGCCGTCTACAAGGCCTGGAATGCCGTGCGCGAGCAGGTGCATGGCGACCGCTCGCGCCCGGTGCCGCTGCACCTGCGCAATGCACCGACGGCGCTGATGAAGGGCCTCGGGCACGGCGCAGGCTACCGCTACGCGCACGACGAACCCGGCGGCTATGCGGCCGGCGAACGCTACCTCCCCGATGGGCTCGAAGGGATGCGCTTTTACACGCCGGTGGATCGCGGGCTCGAACAACGCATTGCGCAGCGTCTGAGTGAATTGCGCGAACAGGATGAAGCGCTGAACAAGCCTCGGTGAGTGCAGGCCATGGCAGTGAATCGTGCGGTTGCCCAGGGGGTAAGCCCTGCAAGACAACTGTCAGCCCCCAACTAGAATGCCGCCCCATCGCCGCCACTCCCGGGCCGGCAGGGAAGGCAGGGCACGGTCCTTGCCAGAGTTCTCTCCAGGCTGCGGGCGCAGCGGCAACGGGAGACCTCGATCCATGGAAACTTTCTTCCAGCAGCTCATCAACGGCCTCGTGCTGGGCAGCATGTATGCCCTGGTGGCGCTGGGCTACACGATGGTGTACGGCATCATCAACCTGATCAACTTCGCCCACGGCGAAGTGCTCATGGTGGGCGCGCTGACGAGCTGGACCGTGGTCTCGGCGCTGGCCGATTCCGGGTTGCCGGGCTGGCTCATCATGCTCATCTCGCTGGTGTGCGCCATCGTCGTGTGTTCACTGCTCAACTTCAGCATCGAGAAGCTCGCCTACCGCCCGCTGCGCGACGCGCCGCGGCTGGCGCCGCTGATCACCGCCATGGGCATGAGCCTGTTGCTGCAGACGCTGGCGATGATCGTCTGGAAGCCCAATCCCAAGCCCTATCCGCTGCTCCTGCCCACCGACCCCATCAACCTAGGCGGGCCGGTGATCAGCGTCACCCAATGCCTCATCCTCGGGCTCACCGCGGTGGTGCTGGCGGGGCTCATGTACCTGGTCAACCGCACCAAGCTCGGGCGCGCGATGCGTGCCACGGCCGAAAACCCGCGCGTGGCCGCGCTCATGGGGGTGCGTCCGGACTTCGTCATCTCCGCCACCTTCATCATCGGCGCGACGCTGGCCGCAGTGGCCGGCGTGATGTGGGCGGCGAACTACGGCACGGTGCAGCACTCGATGGGCTTCCTGCCCGGGCTGAAGGCCTTCACCGCGGCCGTGCTCGGCGGCATCGGCAACCTCGCCGGGGCGGTGGTCGGCGGCATCGTGCTCGGCCTGGTCGAGGCCATGGGTGCGGGCTACCTTGGCCCGCTCACCGGGGGCGTGCTGGGCAGCCAGTATTCGGACATCTTCGCCTTCCTCGCCCTCATCCTGGTGCTGACGCTGCGGCCTGCGGGCCTGCTCGGCGAACGCGTCGCGGACCGCGCCTGAAGGAGCGCCGGCCATGAAATCCAAGTACGTCGTATTTGCCATCTGCGCGCTCGCGCTGCTGGCGCTGCCCCTGGTGGCCCAGCAGTTCGGCCAGGGTTGGGTGCGCATCATGGCGCTGGCATTGCTGTATGTGCTGCTCGCCCTGGGCCTGAACATCGTCGTCGGCTACGCGGGCCTGCTCGACCTGGGCTACGTTGCCTTCTATGCGGTGGGGGCGTACATGTATGCGCTGCTCGCTTCGCCGCACCTGAGCGAGAACTTCGAGTGGATCGCCAGCGCCTTTCCCCAGGGCTTGCACGCGCCGGTCTGGGCCGTGATCCCGCTGGCCGCGGGGCTGGCCGCGCTGGCCGGGGTGCTGCTCGGCCTGCCGGTGCTCAAGCTGCGCGGTGACTACCTGGCCATCGTCACGCTGGGCTTCGGCGAAATCATCCGCGTGTTCCTCAACAATCTCGAGCAGCCGCTGAACATCACCAACGGCCCGCGCGGGCTGGACCGCATCGACAGCATGAACCTGCTCGGTTTCAGCTTCGGCCGCGCGCTCGACATCGGCGAGTTCCGCGTCTCGTCGGTGGCCATGTACTACTACCTCTTCCTCGGCCTGGTGGTGGCGAGCGTGGTCATCTGCCACCGCCTGGAGACCTCGCGCATCGGACGCGCCTGGATGGCCATTCGCGAGGACGAGATCGCCGCCAAGGCGATGGGCATCAACACGCGCAACATGAAGCTGCTGGCCTTCGGCATGGGGGCGACCTTCGGCGGCGTTTCGGGTTCGATGTTCGCGGCCTTCCAGGGTTTCGTCTCGCCGGAGTCCTTCAGCCTCATGGAAAGCATCATGATCGTGGCCATGGTCGTGCTCGGCGGCATGGGGCACCTGCCCGGCGTGATCCTGGGCGCGGTGATGCTCGCCGCCCTGCCCGAGGTGCTGCGCTACGTCGCCGGGCCGCTGCAGGACATGACCGGCGGCCGACTGGATGCGTCCATCCTGCGCCAGTTGCTCATCGCCTCGGCGATGATCGTCATCATGCTCGTGCGTCCGCGCGGCCTGTGGCCGGCGCGCGAGCACGGCAAGGGCGCACCGGCGTCGGTGCGTTGAGCGGAGAGATGTGATGACGACGCAATCCGTTCTCAACGTGGCCGGCGTGAGCAAGCGCTTCGGCGGCCTGCAGGCCCTGTCCGACGTGGGCATGCGCATCGACGCAGGCCAGGTCTACGGCCTCATCGGCCCCAATGGCGCGGGCAAGACCACCTTCTTCAACGTCCTCACCGGCCTGTACACGCCCGACGGCGGGACCTTCGAGCTCGGCGGGCTGCCCTACCAGCCCACGGCGGTGCATGAGGTGGCCAAGGCAGGCATCGCGCGCACCTTCCAGAACATCCGTCTCTTCGCCGAGATGACGGCGCTGGAGAACGTGATGGTCGGGCGCCATGTGCGCACCGGCTCGGGGCTGGTGGGCGCGGTGTTCCGCACCGCCAGCTTCAAGGCCGAGGAAGCCGCCATCGCCCAGCGCGCACAGGAAATGCTCGACTACGTGGGCATCGGCAAGTACGCCGAATTCAAGGCGCGCACGCTGTCCTACGGCGACCAGCGCCGGCTGGAGATCGCCCGCGCGCTGGCCACCGACCCCAAGCTCATCGCGCTGGACGAGCCCGCCGCGGGCATGAACGCCACCGAGAAGGTGGTGCTGCGCGAGCTCATCGACCGCATCCGCAAGGACGGCCGCACCATCCTGCTCATCGAGCACGACGTGAAGCTGGTGATGGGCTTGTGCGACCGCGTCACCGTGCTCGACTACGGCAAGCAGATCGCCGAGGGCACGCCGGCCGAAGTGCAGGGCAACGAGAAGGTCATCGAGGCCTACCTCGGTGTCGCCAAGCATTGACCGGGGCAGCGCCATGGCAAGCAGCATGTTGAAAGTCGCGGACCTGAGGGTCGCCTACGGCGGCATCCAGGCCGTCAAGGGCGTGAGCTTCGAGGTCAACCAGGGCGAGCTCGTGTGCCTCATCGGGGCCAACGGCGCGGGCAAGACGACAACGCTCAAGGCGATCACGGGCACGCAGATCATGGCCGCGGGCTCGATCGAGTTCATGGGGCGCAACATCAAGGGCCAGGGTGCCTGGGACCTGGTCAAGCAAGGCCTGGTGATGGTGCCCGAGGGCCGCGGCGTGTTCTCGCGCATGACCATCACCGAGAACCTGCAGATGGGCGCCTTCGTGCGCAGCGACGGCGAGATCGATGCCGACATCGAGATGGTCTTCGGCATCTTCCCGCGCCTGAAGGAGCGCCGCGACCAGCTTGCCGGCACGCTGAGCGGCGGCGAGCAGCAGATGCTCGCCATGGGCCGCGCGCTCATGGCCCGGCCCAAGGTGCTGCTCATGGACGAGCCCTCGATGGGCCTGAGCCCGCTCATGGTGGACAAGATCTTCGAGGTCGTGGCCGACATCCACGGCCGCGGCACCACGGTGCTGCTGGTGGAGCAGAACGCCAGCCGCGCGCTCGGCCTGGCCGACCGCGGCTACGTCATGGACTCGGGCGAGATCACCATGAGTGGCGACGCCAAGACGCTGCTCGCCGACCCGAGGGTGCGAGCTGCCTACCTGGGCGAGTGAGAAAAGGGGCCCCGCAGGCCCCTTGGTGTCGCGTGCTTGATCAGGGCTGGCACATCAGTCGCCGACCTTGAGCACTCCGCCTTTACCCAAGCCGCCCTTGACCTCCTGCGCCTTGTAGTTGCGCAGCGAGACCACCATGCTGTTGTAGGCGTCCATGAAGGCGGCCACCGTGGCCTTGCCTTCGGGCGTGCGCGAAAAACCGCTCAGACCACCCGCCGCGCCGCCGCCGAACGCGCCCAGCGCGGCGCCGTAGTTGGTGGCCGTGGAATTGCCTTCGGCGATGCCTATCTGCACGCCTGAGCGGATGTCCATCAGCGTGAGTGTCACCACCGAGGCCTTGGATTCGAGCGACCCAGCGATGGCGCCCAACCCGCGGCTGAACAATCCGCCCAGCGCACCGGCCACCTTGCCGGTGGAATCGTTGTTAATGATGATCTGGGGCTCCAGGAAGTAGTCGGCCGCGACGCGCTGGCCCTTTTCCTGGCGCGAGCCGGCGCGGAACTCGCCCGAGTTGCGCTGCTTGTCGGTGATGGACGACATCTTGCCTTCGAGGCGGTTGTTGCCAATCGAGGTGATCACAAAGCAGTTGGACTGCTGCACCGCCAGCCGCAGCAGCGGTTCGATGGAGGTGACCTGCGTGGCCTGGCCGAAGCTGGCGTACCACTCCTTGCCGCGGCCGTCGTCGACCGCCAGCGTGCCCAGCGGCGCGGCGCAGCGTTGCAGCTTGCTGTTGGCATCCACGCTGGTGCCGCCCGCGGCCCCGCCCTTGGCTTCGGTGGCGCTGGTGCCCGTGGAAACGAGGCCGCCGCCCGGGGTGACGCAGCCGGCCAAGGCCAGCGTGCAGAGCATGATGATCCAGGAGCCGGTTGAAGCTGACTTGTTCATGATGTCGATGGGGTAGGGTGAAGGGAGGGGAAAGTAAATGCCGGGCTCAGTACAGATACCAGTGATCCGTGTGCCAGGCCCAGTAGTACGGGTAGGTGCCATACCACCAGCCGTAGCCATTCTTGCGGTGGAACTCGCGCCAGCGGTAACGCGCCTGCTCGTCCTTCTTGGCTTGGCGGGCCTCCGGCAGCAGCTTTTCGGACTCCTTGTCGCCGCGCTCAGCGGCGATCGAGAGCCACCGCTCGGCTTCGGCGGGATCGGACCCCATTTCCTGCAATCCTGTCAGGTAGATGCGACCAAGGGCGGCCTGCGCCCGTAGGTCACCTCGTTCACCCGCTTCGCGCAGCCACTTCAGGGCCTTGTAGCTGTCCATGCGCACGCCGTCCCCGCGCAGCAAGCGCATACCAAGATCAAATGCGGCGCGCGCATCCTTCGATGCAATCTCCGTCAGCGCGGCGAGTCGACGCGTCTCCTGCGGGTTGTCGTCCTTGGTTGCGTCGAAGGTGGCCGAGTCGCGCGGCCGATCCGAACAGCCCTTGTCGTCGCAGATGCGCACGGTCGCAGACTCGGTGGTCTGGGCATGGCCTCCGAGCGCGAAGCAGCACAAGACCAGAGCGACAGCATGTTTCATCATGAATGAGGCGAGGCGAAGCCGCGCAGGCGAGGGGTTGGCGCGCGATGATAAGTGCGCTGTGTGACGTAACGCGATCCCTTGAACGTGTGTCGGCCTGACCAGGAGGGTCATGACGATACGGGTCAGTCCGCTCGCGCGCCGCTGGCCTTGACGACCTTTTCGTACTTCGCCAGCTCGCGTCGCACGAACTCCCCGAACTGCTCCGGGCTGGTGGGCGAAGGCTCGGCCATGAGCACGGCCAGGCGCGCCTTGACCTCGGGTGAGGCGAGGGCGTCGACGAAGGCCTTGTTGAGCCGTACGCTCACCTCGGGGGCCACTCCTGCCGGGGCGAAGATGCCGAACCAGGTGCTGATGTCGAAGGCCTTCAGCCCCAGCGCGGCGCCGGCCTCGGCCACCGTGGGCACCTCGGGCATGGCGTTGGAGCGCCGTCGCGTGGTCACGGCCAACGCCTTGAGCTTGCCGCTCCTGATGTTGGCCGACGCCGCAGCCAGGTTGTCGAAGTTGAAGTCGACCTGCCCGCTGAGCAGCGCCAGCTGCGCCGGCGGCGCGCCGGCGTAGGGGATGTGCACGACGAAGAGCCCGGCTTGCGCCTTGAACATCTCGCCGGCCAGGTGCCCGGCGCTGCCGTTGCCGCCGCTGCCGTAGTTCAGACGGCCCGGGTTGCCGCGCGCATAGGCCACCAGATCGGGCAGCGAGTGGATGCCCAGGCGCGCCGCCGTCTCGGCATTCAACACCAGCACGTTGGGCACCTGGGCCACCAAGGTGATGGGGGTGAAGTCGCGGATCGGGTCGTACGGCATCTTGCTGTACAGCCAGGGGTTGATGGCGTGCGTGGCCACCGCGCCCATGACCAGGGTCGTGCCGTCAGGCGCGGCCTTGGCGGCCAGGTCGGCGCCGAGGTTGCCGCCCGCACCGGGGCGGTTCTCCACCACCACGGTGCCGAGCTGATCCTTGGCGCGCTCGGCGAGCACGCGCGCGGTGATGTCCAGCGGCCCACCGGGCGGGTAGGGCACGATGAGGCGCACGGGCTTGCCCTGGGCGTGCGCGGCAGGGCCCGCGAGAGCGGTGAGGGCAGTGCACGCGGCGATGAGTGCGAGGCGGCGGTTGGGCATGGCGGTCCTTGCGCTTGAGGTGTCAGGTTGGGTCGGGCTTGTCTGCCGCCGAGGTAAAGGAGTCGGCGTAGAACTCCTCGGCGGGCAGGCCGCAGCGCGCGACGAAGTCGCGCTGCGCTGCTTCCACCATCACCGGCACGCCGCAGGCATAGACCTGGTGCGCGCGCAGGTCCGGCCAGTCGGCCAGCACCGCCTGGTGGACGAATCCCGTGCGGCCGGCCCAGGCATCGGATGCATCGGCCTCGGAGAGCACCGGCACGTAGCGCAGCGGCGCCCACTCCGCGGCGACGTGCTCGCACCACTCGTGCTGGTAGAGGTCGGCGCGGCGCCGGCCGCCCCAGTAGAGCGCGGCCGGGCGGGTGATGCCCTTGTGGCGCATGTGTTCGATGATCGCCTTGATCGGCGCGAAGCCCGTGCCGCTGGCCAGCAGGATGATGGGCTTGTCGCTGTCCTCGCGCAGGAAGAAGCTGCCGAAAGGGCCCTCGATGCGCAGCACGTCCTTGTCCTTCATCGCCGAGAACACATGGTCCGTGAACAGGCCGCCGGGAAGATGCCGGATGTGCAGTTCGATGGCCGGCGGGCTGCCCAGGTCGTGCGGTGCATTGGCCATGCTGTAGCTGCGGCGCGCGCCGCCCTGCAGGATGAACTCGACGTACTGGCCGGCGCGGTACTGCAGGTTCTGGCTGGCCGGCAATTGCAGCCGCACGATGGCCACGTCGCTGGCAGCGCGGGTCACCGAGATGACGCGGCAGGGCAGCTTGAGCACCGGGAAGTCGCCCGCGCCGGGCACGCTGCGCGCTTCGATGACGCAGTCGGTCTGCGGCTTGGCGCAGCAGGTGAGGATCAGGCCGGCGGCCTGTTCTTCGGCCGAGAGCGCCTTGGTCTGGTGCGGGCCGAGCTCCACGCGCCCTTCGAGCAGGCGGCTCTTGCACGAACCGCAGGCACCGTCGCGGCAGCCGTAGGGCAGGCCGACGCCCTGGCGGATGGCCGCGGCGAGGATGGCCTCGTCGGCGTCGACGGTGAATTCGCGCCCGGCGGGCTCGAGGGTGATGTGAAAGCTCATGGCAGGGGGGCGATGCGGGGGCACGTAAACTCGATCGCGGATTGTGCCCGCCCTTGGCACGCCGCCCTTGGCACGTCGTCTACCTGGCCTGCCTGCCCACGCCATGAGCCTGCCTTCTGCCCGCGCCCGCCGGCCCACTCTCCTCATCGTCGGCTGCGGCGATGTGGGGCAGCGCGTGCTGCGCGCGCTCTCGCCGGGCTGGCGCGTGCTGGCGCTGACGACCACGGCGGCTCAAGCTGCCACGCTGCGCGCGCTCGGCGCCGTGCCGCTCCTTGGCGACCTCGACGACGCGGCCACGCTGGGCCGTCTGGGCGCCCTGGCCGACGCCGTGCTGCACCTGGCGCCGCCGCGGGCGAGTGGACGAACCGACACGCGCACGCTGGCCCTGCTGCGCGCCCTGGCACGCGGGGGCCGGGTGCGGCGGCTGGTCTACGCGAGCACCAGCGGCGTCTACGGCGACTGCCAGGGGGCGCGCCTGGACGAGACGCGGGCCGTGCGTCCGCGCACCGAGCGTGCGGCGCGCCGCGTCGACGCCGAAGCGCAAGCGCGCTGGTTCGGCCGGCGTGCCGGCGTGAGTGTGTCCATCCTGCGCATCCCGGGCATCTACGCGCTGGACCGCCCCGGAGGCGACCCGCGTGAGCGGCTGCGGCGCGGCACGCCGGTGCTGGCCGATGCCGATGACGTCTACACCAACCACATCCACGCCGACGATCTGGCGCGTGCGTGTGTCGCGGCGCTGGTGCGCGGGGCGCCGCAGCGCATCTATCACGTCTGCGACGACAGCGAACTGAAGATGGGCGAGTACTTCGACCTGGCGGCCGACCTTTGGGACTTGCCGCGCGCGCCGCGCCTGTCGCGCGAGCAGGCACGCGAGCAGCTTGGCCCGACGTCGCTGAGCTTCATGGGCGAGTCGCGTCGCCTGGACAACCGGCGCCTGAAGACCGAGCTGCGCCTGCGCTTGCGCTACCCGTCGGTGCGCGAGGGCCTTCAGCGCCGGCGCGAGCCGAACGGGGGCTGACCGCGCCAATAGCGGATCATGAGGAAACCGCCCACCATCCCGCCCAGGTGGGCGAAGTGCGCCACGCCGCCGCCGCCATACAGGCCGAGCACGAGCTCGAGCGCGCCGAAGACGATGACGAAGGTGCGGGCCTTCATCGGGATGGGGGGGATCAGCGGCACGATGATGCGGTTGGGGAAGAGCATGCCGAAGGCCAGCAGCAGCGCGAACAACCCGCCCGAGGCGCCCACGGTGGGAACGAGCGAACCCGTGGCCATGGTGAGCAGCATCTGCGCGGCTGCGGCGGCCAGCACCCCGGCGAGCAGGAAGTGCCAGTAGCGGCGCTGGCCCCACAGGCGCTCGAGCTCGGCACCGAACATCCACAGGCCGAGCATGTTGAAGAACAGGTGCTCGAAAGAACCGTGCAGGAAGGCGTAGCTCACCACCTGCCAGGGCATGAAGTAGCCGCTGGCCAGCGGGAACAGCGCGAGCCATTGCCCCAGGCCGGGGACGATCAGCTGCAGGCAATACGCCACCGTGCAGGCGATCATCAGGTTGCGGGTGAGCGGTGGAATCGGCGGCATGGGGCAGGATCTGGGGAGGGGCGGTAGGAGGCCCGGCTGGTGCCCGCGGCCAGACTCGAACTGGCACGCCTTGCGGCGGCGGATTTTGAGTCCGCTACGTCTACCGATTTCGTCACGCGGGCGCGTGGTGCCCTGGGGCACGTCGAAGCGGCGGCGATTATCACATGCGGGCTCATGCACCATCTTCGGCTGCCACAATCGCCGGCCCAGGAGGAATCGCAGATGAAGGCCGCCACGCCACCGTCCTACATGACGCTCGAAGACGCCATCGGCCACACGCCGCTGGTGCGCCTGCAACGCCTGCCCGGTGAATGGGGTGCGGCGCGCGGCAACGTCGTGCTCGGCAAGCTCGAGGGCAACAACCCGGCCGGCTCGGTGAAGGACCGGCCGGCCATAGCCATGATCGCCGGCGCCGAGCGGCGCGGCGAGATCCGGCCCGGCGACACGCTCATCGAGGCGACCTCCGGGAACACCGGCATTGCGCTGGCCATGGCGGCGGCGATGCGCGGCTACCGCATGCTGCTGGTGATGCCCGAGGACCTCTCGGTGGAGCGCGCGCAGACGATGCGCGCCTTCGGCGCCGAACTCATCCTCACGCCGCGCGGCGGGGGCATGGAATATGCGCGCGACCTGGCCGAGCAGATGCAGCGCGAAGGCAAAGGCCGCGTGCTCGACCAGTTCGCCAACGCCGACAACCCGGGCGCGCACTACCAGGGCAGCGGCCCGGAGATCTGGGGCGACACGGCCGGGCGCGTGACCCACTTCGTCAGCGCCATGGGCACCACGGGCACGATCACCGGGGTGTCGCGCTTCCTCAAGGAGAAGAACCCGGCGGTGCGCGTGATCGGCGCGCAGCCCGCGGAGGGCTCGCGCATCCCGGGCATCCGCAAGTGGCCGCAGGCCTACCAGCCGAAGATCTACGACGCCAGCCTGGTCGACGAACTGGTGCAGGTGAGCCAGGCCGAGGCCGAGGACATGGCGCGGCGGCTGGCGCGCGAGGAAGGCCTCTTCGCCGGCATCTCCGCCGCCGGCGCGTGCCATGTCGCGTTGCAGCTGGCGCGCCAGGTGCAGGACGCGACCATCGTCTTCATCGTCTGCGACCGCGGTGACCGCTACCTGTCCACGGGGGTCTTCCCGGCCTGAGCGGCGCGTCACCCCGGGGTGACGACAAGCCCGGCGGCGCGGCCCTAGAATCCCCTGCCATGGACGTGAGCAAGGAAGTCGACGCGCGGGGCCTGAACTGCCCGCTGCCCATCCTCAAGGCGAAGAAGGCCCTGGCCGAGATGGCCAGCGGAGAGTTGCTGCGCATCACCTGCACCGACCCGGGTTCGGTGCGCGACTTCCAGGCCTTTGCGCGTCAGACGGGCAACGAACTGGTCGAGCAGGTCAGCGCCGGTACCGACTTCATGCACGTGCTCAGGCGCCGCTGAGCCCGCACGCTACAGGTCCAGTCCCTTGAGGAAGTGGCGGAAGCCCGGGCCGAGCTCGGGGTGCGCCAGAGCCAGCTCCACGTTGGCCTCGAGAAAACCTTCCTTGCTGCCGCAGTCGTAGCGCTTGCCTTCGTAGCGGTAGGCAAAGACCTTTTCGCGCCGCAGCAGCGAGGCGATGCCATCGGTGAGCTGGATCTCGCCGCCCACGCCGCGCGGCTGGGTGGCGATCTCGTGGAAGACGCCCGGGGTGAGGATGTAGCGGCCGGCCACGCCCAGGCGCGAAGGCGCGTCCTCGGGGGCGGGCTTCTCGACGATGCGGCTGATGTCGAGCATGCGCTCGTTGACCGGGGTGCCGGCGACGATGCCGTAGCGCCGCGTCTGCTCGGCCGGCACTTCCTGCACCGCGATGATGGAGGCGCGCCACTCCGCGAACTGCTCGACCATCTGCTCGAGCACGGGCGGCTGCCCCACCATCAGGTCGTCGGCCAGGAGCACGGCGAAGGGCTGATTGCCCACCAGGCGCTGCCCGCAGAGCACGGCATGCCCCAGGCCCAGGGCCTGCGGCTGGCGCACGTAGATGCACTCCATGTCGTCGGGCTTGACGCTGCGCACGACCTCCAGCAGTTCCCGCTTGCCGGCCTGCTCCAGCGCCACTTCGAGCTCGAAGGTCATGTCGAAATGGTCTTCGATGGGCCGCTTGTGTCGACCTGTAACGAAAATCATCTCGCGCACGCCTGCCGCGTAGGCCTCCTCCACCGCGTACTGGATGAGGGGCTTGTCGACGACGGGCAGCATCTCCTTGGGCTGCGCCTTGGTCGCCGGCAGAAAGCGTGTACCAAGGCCGGCAACGGGAAAAATCGCCTTCTGGACGTGCATGTGCTCTTTAGAATGACCCTATTCCGGCCGATTGTGGCATATGGCCCGTTACCCGCCGTATGACACCTTCACGCCCGAGCCGATGGATGTCCTGATCGTAGAACCGCTGAGCGCCGACGTCCTTCAGTGGCTGGGCGCACGCCATGGCGCGCGCATGATGCCGGAGCTGGCGCAGGACCCGCAGGCCTTCCGCCGCGCCCTGGCGCGCACCCGGGCGGTGATCATCCCGCCCTCGGTGGCCCTCGACGCCAGCGCCCTGCAGCGCGCGCCGCAACTGCGTGTCGTGGGGCGTTTGTCCGCCGGCGCCGAGAACATCGACATCGAGGCCTGCGCCCGTGCGGGCATCGAGGTCGTGCGCCCAGCCAACGCCAGCGCCGCGGCCGAGGCCGAGTTCGCCATCGGCGCGATCCTGCAGATGCTGCGCCGGGTGCCGGTGCTCAACAGCGAAGGCCTGCTCGTGGGCCGCGAGCTCGGCGGCATGACGGTGGGCGTGGTGGGCGGGACGCCCACGGCCAAGCACCTGGCCGAACTCCTCAACGCGTTCGGCGCGCGCGTCGTCGGCTACGACCCCGGCGTGCACGGCTCGGACGCCGGCTGGGCGCGCGCCGGCGTGGAGCCCGTGCTCCTGCCCGAGTTGCTGCGCAGCAGCGACGCCGTGTGCGTGCTGCTGGCCTATTTCCCGCGCTACGCGGGGCTCTTCGGCGAGCGCATGCTGGCCGAGTGCCGGCAGGATCAGGTCATCGTCTGCCTGGGGCACTCCGCACTCTTCGACGAAACCGCGCTGGCCGCGGCCCTGACCCAGGGGCCGCTGGCCGCCGCCTGGTTCGACAGCCTGGAGCCCGGCCTGCTCGACCCGGGGCGGCCGCTGCGCCACGTCGATACCCTGCAGGTCACGCCACGCGTCAGCGCCACGACGCTGCAATCGCGCGAGCGCAGCGCCTGGGCGGTGGCGCGGCGGGTCGACGAACTGCTCTTCGCGCTGCCCGAGCGCGCCGATTTCAAGAGGACGCGGCCAGACGATCTTGCTGGGCTTGAAGACGGTCCAGTGCTTGCCTGAAGTCTTCCAGGCGCGCGCGCTCCTGCGCTACCACCGCTTCGGGGGCCCGCGCGACGAAGCTCTGGTGGGCGAGCTTGGCCTGCGCCTTGCCGATCTCGCCCTGCAGACGCGCGATCTCCTTGGCCAGGCGCGCCTGTTCGGCGGCCAGGTCGATCTGCACGTGCAGCGCCAGGCGCATGCCGCCGCTCATGGCCACCGGGGCGTTGGCGGTGGCAGCGGCAAAGCTGGCCTCGTCGGGCAGCGCGCGCACCTCGGCCAGCCGCGCCAGCGCCTGCAACAGCGCTGCGGCGCTGTGCACGAAGGCCTCGTCACCCAGGGTGAGCAAGGGCACGCGCTCGCCCGGCGGCAGGCCCATCTCGCTGCGTAGGCGGCGGCATTCGGCGACCACGCCCTTGAGCCGCGCCACCCAGGCATCGGCCGCAGGGTCGATCTTCTCCGGCTGGGCCTGCGGGTAGGGCGCGGTGACGATGCTCGGCGTGCCCTTGCGCTCGGCCACCGGAGCCACGCTTTCCCAGAGCTCGGCGGTGATGAATGGCGCCAGCGGGTGCAGCAGCCGCAGCACGGTCTCCAAGGTGCGGATGAGCGTGCGGCGCGTGGCGCGCTGCTCGGCTGCGCTGCCCCGGGCGAGCTGCACCTTGGCGATCTCGAGGTACCAATCGCAGTACTCGTCCCAGACGAAGGCGTAGATGGCGTTGGCGACGTTGTCCAGCCGGTAGTCGGCAAAGCCTTGGGCGACAGCAGCCTCTACGCGCTGCAACTCGCCGCTGACCCAGCGGTCGGCGGCAGAGAACTGCAGGTAGGCATCGGAGGCGCCGGGCGCGCACGCGTCCGGCGCGTGTTCGAGCAGCCCGCAGTCCTTGCCCTGGCAGTTCATGAGCACGAACTTGCTCGCGTTCCAGAGCTTGTTGCAGAAGTTGCGGTAGCCCTCGCAGCGCTTGCTGTCGAAGTTGATGTTGCGCCCCAGCGTGGCGTAGCTCGCCATGGTGAAGCGCAGGGCGTCGGCACCGAAGGCGGGGATACCGCTCGGGAATTCCTTCTCGGTGTCCTTGCGCACGCGCGGCGCGGTCTCGGGCTTGCGCAGGCCGACCACGCGTTTGTCCAGCAGGGGCGGCAGGGCGATGCCGTCGATCAGGTCCACCGGATCGAGCACGTTGCCCTCGCTCTTGCTCATCTTGTGCCCCTGCGCGTCGCGCACCAGGCCGTGGATGTAGACGTCGCGGAAGGGCACCTTGCCCTCCGGGCAATCGGCCGTTCGGGTGAAGTGCGTGGTCATCATGATCATCCGGGCGACCCAGAAGAAGATGATGTCGAAGCCGGTGACGAGCACCGTGCTGGGCAGGAAGAGGTCCTGCTCGATCGTCTTGGCCGGCCAGCCCAGCGTGGAGAAGGGCACCAGGGCCGACGAGTACCAGGTGTCGAGCACGTCCTCGTCACGCGTCAGCGGCCCGCTGTAGCCGGCGGCGGCGGCGCGGCTGCGGGCCTCGGCCTCGTCGCGGCCGACGAAGAGCTCGCCGCCGCTGCCGTACCAGGCCGGGATCTGGTGGCCCCACCAGAGTTGGCGGCTGATGCACCAGTCCTGGATGTTGTCCATCCAGTGGTTGTAGGTGTTGACCCATTGCTCGGGCACGAAGCGCACCTGGCCGCTGCTCACGGCGTGGCGCGCCTTCTCGGCGATGCTGCTGCCGTCCGCAGCCACCTTGTTCACGGCGACGAACCACTGGTCGGTGAGCATGGGCTCGACGACCTGGCCGGTGCGCGCGCAGCGCGGCACGGTGAGCCGGTGCTTCTTCGTCT
This sequence comes from Rubrivivax sp., assembly GCA_020720385.1. Taxonomy (GTDB): domain Bacteria; phylum Pseudomonadota; class Gammaproteobacteria; order Burkholderiales; family Burkholderiaceae_C; genus Rubrivivax. The sequence continues at coordinate 16,493 of DYOR01000004.1, read as the reverse complement.
CCACGAGCAGCCCCAGCGCCTCGAGGTCGGCGACGACCTTCTTGCGCGCCACGAAGCGGTCCAGCCCACGGTACGCCGCGGGGGCATTGGCGTTGACCCTGGCCTCCAGGTCGAGCACGCCGATCATCTCCAGCCCATGGCGCTGGCCCACCGCATAGTCGTTGGCGTCGTGCGCCGGAGTCACTTTCACCACCCCCGTGCCGAATTCGCGGTCCACGTAGGCGTCGGCGATCACCGGGATGAGGCGTTCGGTGAGCGGCAGGCGCACGCGCTGGCCCACGAGTGCCGCGTAGCGCGCGTCCTCGGGGTGCACCATGACGGCGGTGTCGCCGAGCATCGTTTCCGGGCGCGTGGTGGCCACCACCACCGAGCCCGAACCGTCCTCCAGCGGGTAGCGGATGTGCCAGAGGAAGCCGTCCTCCTCCTCGCTTTCCACCTCGAGGTCGGAAACCGCCGACTTCAGCGCCGGATCCCAGCTCACCAGGCGCTTGCCGCGGTAGATCAGGCCCTCGTCGTACAGGCGCACGAAGGTCTCGGTGACGACGGCGGAGAGCTTGTCGTCCATGGTGAAGTACTCGCGCGACCAGTCCACGCTGTCGCCCAGGCGGCGCATCTGGTTGGTGATGGTGGCGCCGGATGCCGCCTTCCACTCCCACACCTGGGCGACGAAGTTCTTGCGCCCCAGGTCGTGGCGCGAGCGGCCGGCGTCCTGCAGCTGGCGCTCGACGACGATCTGCGTGGCGATGCCCGCGTGGTCGGTGCCCGGCAGCCACAGCGTGTTGAAGCCGCGCATGCGGTGGTAACGGGTGAGCGCGTCCATGATCGTCTGGTTGAACGCGTGGCCCATGTGCAGCGTGCCCGTCACGTTGGGCGGCGGCAGCTGGATGCTGAAGGAAGGCCGGGCCGGGTCCAGCGTCGGCGAATGGGCGGCGGCGCCGGCCCACAGCGGACCCCAACGGGCCTCGATGGCGGCGGGTTCGAAGGACTTGGCGAGCTCGGTCATGATGGGCGAGGCAAAACAAGGCAAACCGGCACGGCAGGCCGTGGCCATGGAAGAATGCGCAGGAGGGGTGCCGATTGTAGGTCGCCGCCCTCTGGCAACCGACCGGGGCCGCAGCCACTGACACACGCGGTGCACGGGGCCCCGCTGGAGACGCGAAGATGCCTTCACTCACTGCATTGGGTCGCGCGGCGCGCGCAATTCATCGTCTCGTCGCGCTGGCCACCGTGCCCGTGCTGCTGGCCAGTTGCGGCGGCGGGGACGACAGCGTGGCGCCACAGGCCTGCAGCGTGGCCGAGCACCAGAACTGGCTGGCGGGCTACATGGACGAGTGGTACTTCTGGTACAAGCTCGCGCCGCGTCCCAGCCCGGCTGGATACGCCACGGTGGAGAGCTTCTTCGATGCCTTGCTCTACACCGGCACCGACGCGAGCTTTCCTGCGGACCGCTGGAGCCGCAGCGAGACCAACGAGAGCTTCAACCTGTTCTTCGGCGATGGCGCCACGCTGGGCTGGGGCGTCTCGGTGGCCGGGCTCGAAGTGGCCGGCGACGGCACGCAGCCGCTCTACGTGCGCCACGTCGAGGCGGCATCGCCGGCGGCGGCCCAGGGCGTGCGGCGCGGCGACGAGGTCGTGAGCATCAACGGCCAGCCCGCCGCGGTGCTCGTCGCGGCCAACGACTTCTCGGCGCTCAGTGCCGTGAATGCCGGCGATACGCTGACGCTGGTGCTGCGTCGCCTGGGGGTCGAGCGCAGCGTCTCGCTGGTGGCTGCGGTCTTCCCTCTCACCCCGGTGACCGACGCCGCCGTGCTGCAGTCGGCGGGCGGGCGCAAGCTGGGCTACGTGGTGGTCAAGGACATGATCAGCCAAGCCCTGGCGCCGCTGGACACGGCCTTTGCCCAGTTCAAGACCGCGGGGGTGAGCGATGTCGTGCTCGACCTGCGCTACAACGGCGGTGGCCTGGTCTCCACCGGTGCCACGCTCGCCTCGTACATCGCCGGCCTGCGCGGCACCGATCTGCATGGGACGCCGCTGAGCTATGCCACGCTGCTCTACAACGACAAGCGCGCGGCGAGCAACAACCAGCGCTTCCCCTTCAGCATGCCGGCCGCGGCGCTGGGCCTGCCACGGGCCTTCGTGCTCATGGGGCGGCGCACCTGCTCGGCCAGCGAGCAGATCATCAACGGCTTGCGCGGCGCCGGCATCGAGGTCATCGCCATCGGCGAGACCAGCTGCGGCAAGCCGGTGGGCTTCCTGCCCAGCAGCGCCTGCGGCTTCACCTACAGCGTGGTGAACTTCGAGAGCGTCAACGAGCGCAACGAAGGGCGCTACTTCGACGGCTTCGGCGCGACCTGCGCGGTGGCCGAGGACTTCACCGCGCCCATCGGCAGCCTGGCCGAGCCGCTGCTGGGCGCCGCGGCGCACTACGCCGACGGCGGCGCTTGCCCGGCGGCGAGCGCGCGCGAGCGGCCGCAATCGCAGCGCGGCGTGCCGCGCTGGGGGGTGGAACCCGGGGAGCGCCAAGGCATGCTCGGCCGCTGAGCCCGGCGCTGGCGGGCACTACATGAAGAGATGCTCGCCGGCGTTCTCGCCGCCGAGGATGACGTAGTTGACTTTCTTCAGGTCGGTCAGGACGCGCCCGCCGGCGTAGCTGATCGAGCTCTGCAGGTCCTCGCGCATCTCGCGCAGCGTGTCCGTGAGCCGGCCCTTGATCGGCTCGAGGATGCGCTTGCCCTCGACGTGCTTGTACTCGCCCTTGTTGAAGTCGCTGGCGCTGCCGTAGTACTCCTTGTAGAGCTTGCCGTCGACCTCGACGGTGACGCCGGGCGACTCCTCGTGGCCGGCGAAGAGCGAGCCCACCATGACCATCGCGGCGCCGAAGCGCACGCTCTTGGCGATGTCGCCGTGGTGGCGGATGCCGCCGTCGGCAACGATGGGCTTGGTGGCCACGCGCGCACACCACTTCAGCGCGCTGAGCTGCCAGCCCCCGGTGCCGAAGCCCGTCTTCAGCTTGGTGATGCACACCTTGCCCGGGCCCACGCCCACCTTGGTGGCGTCGGCGCCCCAGTTCTCCAGGTCGATCACCGCCTCGGGCGTGGCCACGTTGCCGGCGATGACGAAGGTCCCAGGCAGGCGCTGCTTGATGTGGGCGATGGCCTGGCGCACGCTGTCGGCGTGGCCGTGGGCGATGTCGATGGTGATGTAGTCGGCGCCCAGGCCCTCCGCGGCAAGGCGGTCGATGACCGCGAAGTCTGCCGGCCTGACGCCCGAGCTGAGCGAGACGAAGAGGCCTTTGTCGCGCATGCGCCGGGCGTAGGCCACGCTGTCGAGGTCGAAGCGGTGCATGACGTAGAAATGGCCGCTGCGCGCCAGCATCTCGCTGATCGGCTCGTCGATCACCGTCTTCATGTTCGCCGGCACCACCGGCAGCGCAAAGCGCCGGCCACCGAATTCGACCGAGGGGTCGCACTCGCTGCGGCTTTCCACGTGGCAGCGGCGCGGCAGCAGGAGGATGTTGTCGTAGTCGAAAATGTCCATGGTGATGGAGCCCCCACGCTCCCTGCGGTCGTTGCCCCCCGAGGGGGCTCACGCAGCGGCCCGGCGGAGCCGGATCCGCGCGTGGCCTTGGTCGGGCCGCAGAAAACAAAACCGGCCAGAGCGATATCGCCGAGACCGGTGGTGAATTCTACGCCGGGGCCCCTCCTAGAATGGTCCGCATGCACCCCACCGACGAGCGTCTGCTGCAGCACCTGAACCCCGAGCAGCTGGCCGCGGTGACGCTGCCGCAAGTGCCGGCGCTGATCCTCGCCGGCGCGGGCTCGGGCAAGACGCGCGTGCTCACCACGCGCATCGCCTGGCTGCTGCAGACCGGGCAGGTGTCGCCCGGTGGCGTGCTCGCCGTGACCTTCACCAACAAGGCCGCCAAGGAGATGCTCACGCGCCTGTCGGCGATGCTGCCGGTGGCCGTGCGCGGCATGTGGATCGGCACCTTCCACGGCCTGTGCAACCGCTTCCTGCGCGCGCACTGGAAGCTCGCCGGCCTGGCCCAGGGCTTCCAGATCCTCGACAGCGCCGACCAGCTCAGCGCCGTGAAGCGCGTCATCAAGGCCATGAACCTGGACGAGGAGCGCTTCGTGCCCAAGCAGGTGACCTGGTTCATCGCCGCGCGCAAGGAGGAGGGCGAGCGCCCGCGCGACGTGGAACTGCGCGACGAGCAGACGCGCAAGCTCGTCGACATCTACCAGGCCTACGAGGACCAGTGCGCGCGCGAAGGCGTGGTCGATTTCGCCGAGCTCATGCTGCGCAGCTACGAGCTGCTGCGCGACAACGACCCGCTGCGCGAGCACTACCAGCGGCGCTTCCGCCATGTGCTGGTGGACGAGTTCCAGGACACCAACCGCTTGCAGTACGCCTGGCTGAAGATGTTTGCACCCCCGCCCGCCAGGGCGGGGACGACCGAAGCTGCGGGCAGTGACCAGAGCGTGATCGCCGTGGGCGACGACGACCAGAGCATCTATGCCTTCCGTGGCGCGCGCGTGGGCAACATGGCGGACTTCGAGCGCGAGTACCGCGTGCCGCGCGTCATCAAGCTGGAGCAGAACTACCGCTCCTTTGGCCACATCCTGGACGCCGCCAACGGCCTCATCGCCCACAACCAGCGCCGCCTGGGCAAGCGCCTGCGCACCGAGGCCGGGGCGGGCGAGCCGCTGCGCGTGGTCGAGTCCACCAGCGACTATGCCGAGGCGCAGTGGGCGCTCGAGGAAGCCCAGGCGCTGCACCGCGGCGGCGTGCCGCGCAGCGAGATCGCGCTGCTCTACCGCAGCAACGCGCAAAGCCGCGTGCTCGAGAGCGCGCTCTTCAACGCCGGCGTGCCCTACCGCGTCTACGGTGGCTTGCGCTTCTTCGAGCGTGCCGAGGTGAAGCACGCGCTGGCCTACCTGCGGTTGATCGAGAACGCCAGCGACGACACGAGCTTCCTGCGCGTCGTCAACTTCCCCACGCGCGGCATCGGCGCGCGCAGCGTGGAGCTGCTGCAGGACGCCGCCCGCACCAGCGCGCGCAGCCTGGCGCAGAGCGTGGGCGCGGTGCCGGGGAAGGCGGGCGCCAACCTGCGCGCTTTCGTCGAGCTCATCGATGCGATGCGCGCCGCCACCCAGGGCCTGACCCTGCGCGAGATCATCGAGCACGTGCTGGCGCACACCGGTCTGGTCGATTTCTACCGCACCGACAAGGAAGGCCAGGATCGCATCGAGAACCTCGAGGAGCTGGTCAACGCCGCGGAGAGCTTCGTCACGCAGGAGGGCTTCGGCAAGGACGCGGTGGCCTTGCCCATCGACGAACAGGGCGCTGCCGCCTCGGGCGTGGCCACCCCCGACGCGGACACCGGTGAAATCATGTCGCCGCTGGCCGCCTTCCTCACCCACGCCTCGCTCGAGGCGGGCGACAACCAGGCGCAGGCCGGCGCCGACGCCATCCAGCTCATGACCGTGCACTCGGCCAAGGGGCTGGAGTTCGACGCCGTGTTCATCACCGGCATCGAGGAGGGGCTCTTCCCGCACGAGCAGTCGCTCGCCGACGCCGACGGCGTGGAGGAAGAGCGCCGCCTCATGTACGTGGCCATCACGCGGGCGCGGCGGCGCCTGTACCTGAGCTTCAGCCAGACGCGCATGCTGCACGGGCACACGCGCTACAACGTGAAGAGCCGCTTCTTCGACGAGATCCCCGAAGACACGATGAAGTGGATCACGCCGCGCAGCCAGGCCTTCGGTTCGGGCTACGCGCGCGAGTACCGCCAGGCCTGGGAGTGCGGCAGTGGGCTGTCGGGCATCGTCGGCGCCGGGCGCGTGGCGGCGCCCGCGGCGGTCGCCCCCCCCGCGGCGTCAAGGCCTGGGATGCAAGGGCTGCGCCTGGGCCAGACGGTGTTCCACACCAGGTTCGGCGAGGGCGTGATCACCGTGCTCGAGGGCCTGGGCGCGGACGCGCGCGCACAGGTGCACTTCGGGCGTCACGGCGCAAAGTGGCTGGCGCTGTCCATCGCCAAGCTCACGCCGGTGGATTGACGCCCTCCGGTGGCACCTCGATGGCGCCGCCGAAGCTGTCGTTGAAGGTGAAGAGCAGCGAGATGTAGAACACGGCCGAGAACACCAGGCCGGCGGGCACGCCCAGCAAGCCGGCCATCTGCGGCGCACCGAGCACGGCCAGCACGAGCGCGGCCACGGTGCCGAAAGCCAACATCACGCCGCCCCAGGCGAGCGAATAGGTGAGGAACGCACCCTTGCTGCGCCACACCGCCAGGGTGCTCGAGAAGAGCGCCTGCGCCACGCCCTGGCCGCCCCAGTGCACCAGCGCCGGGGCATGCCAGAAGGGCACCGAGAGCAGCGCCACGAGCACGGTGCCCAGGAGCAGGCCCAGCCCGACGCCGGGCTCGGCGAGCAGGGCATCGACCTGCGCCTGGTCCATCTCGCCCTTGGCGAGGATCTGTTGCAGCCGTGCCCAGGCGTGGCCGGAGATGGCGTCGGCCACGAGCAGGATGGCGAGTGCGGCCACGCCGTAGATGACGCACAGCTTGATCAGCGCGCGCCGGCGCAGCGCGTCCGTGCGCAGCGGCTCGATGAACTGGCGCGGGTGCACCGGGCCGTCGAGCAGTGCGGACTGGCTGGCGACCATGAAGCCCAGCGAGAGCATGGGCAGCGACATCATCTGCGCCAGCCCACCCAGCAGCGGCACCTGGGCCACGAGCAGGGCGGCGAAGAGGAAGACGGCGAAGAGTGCGGTGAAGGCCAGGGGCCGGCGCGCGTAGAGGCGGAAGGCGTCGGCGATCCAGCGCGGGCCGTGCGATGCGGGGACGGGCTTGAGGAGCAGACTCATGGCGTCAGCGTGGCGGATGCCAGGGTTGGGCGATGCGCTGGCGCAGCACGCGCTCGAAGTGCGTCGGGTCCTTGGGCTGCAGCAGCGCGGCGTCGCGCGGCAGGTGCCAATCCCACAGGCGCGAGATCCAGAAGCGCAACGCCGCCGCGCGCAAGGCCGCGGGCAGCGCCCGCACCTCGCCGCCGGCGAGCGGCCGCTCGCCCTCGTACGCGGCGACGAAGGCGCGCGCCAGCGTGTCGTCGAGGGCACCGCTGGCGGCGTCGCAGCACCAGTCGTTGAGGCACACCGCCAGGTCGAAGAGCAGCGTGTCGGTGCCGGCAAAGTAGAAGTCGAAGAAGCCGCACAGGCGGTCCGGGCCCGCGGTGTCGTCGAACATGACGTTGTCGCGGAACAGGTCGGCGTGGATCGGCCCGCGTGGCAGCGCCGCGAACGCCGGCGAGGCGGCCAGGTGTTGCTGGTACAGGAGCTCGTCGCGCAGCAGGCTGGCTTGCTCGGTGGCCAGGTGCGGCAGCACCGTGGGCACGGTTTCGGTCCACCACGCCAGGCCGCGCAGGTGCGGCTGCTGGAGCTCGAAGTCCATGGCCGCGAGATGCATGCGCGCGAGCATGCGGCCGACCTGCTCGCAGTGCGTCGCGGCCGGGCGCGCGCGGTGGCTGCCGGGCAGCCGGGTGACCACCGCCGCGGGCTTGCCGGCGACGAGGTGCACCAGGGTGCCATCGGGCGCGGGCTGCGGTGCGGGCACGGGGATGCCGCGCTGCGCCAGGTGTTGCATCAGGCGCAGGTAGTAGGGCAGTTGCTCGGCCGAGAGGCGCTCGAACAGCGTCAGCACCCACTGGCCGCGCGCCGTGGTGGCGTAGTAGTTGGTGTTCTCTATGCCCGCGCGTATGCCCTGCAGGTCGGTCAGCGGCCCCAGGCCCAGGCGCTGGAAGAGGGCGTCGGCTTCGTCGCGGCCGACCTCGGTGTAGACCGCCATGGCGCGTCTAGAAGTCGAACAGCGACCAGGTGCTCTGGCCGGCGGCGCCGCGGTCCTGCGAGGGGTCGCGCCCACCACGGCCGACGAGGATCTCGTAGGGCCGCGCCCCGGCGACCTTGCTCTGCACGGTGATGCGCTGGGGCTGGCCGCGCAGCCGCGTCTCGACGATGCGCACGCCGTCGTCCTCGATCACCGTGCGCTGGAGCCCGCCCTGGGCTGCCGAAGCGGCCGCCGAAGCCGGCGCCGGCGGTGGGAGCGCCGCGGCCGGCGCCGCGCAGACCTGGGCTGCGCACAGGGCCAGCATGGCAGTGGCCAGCGTTCGGGTCGGCGTCATCCTGGGGATTCTACGCAGGGCCGCGGGGCAGAACGCGCAAGGCAAAGCGCGCGCCGTGCTGCGCGCCACAATCGGCGCATGAGCGAGAAGATCATGCTGCTGGTGGACGGCTCGAGCTACCTCTACCGCGCCTACCACGCCATGCCCGACCTGCGCGCGCCCGACGGTTTCCCCACCGGCGCCGTGCACGGCATGGTGGCGATGATGAAGCGGCTGCGCGAGCAGATCCCGGCCGAGCACGCGGCCTGCGTCTTCGACGCCAAGGGGCCGACTTTCCGCGACGCCTGGTACCCCGAGTACAAGGCCCAGCGCTCACCCATGCCCGATGCGCTGGTGCAGCAGATCGAGCCCATCCACGAGGTCGTGCGCCTGCTCGGCTGGCCGGTGCTCGTGGTGCCGGGCATCGAGGCCGACGACGCCATCGGCACGCTGGCGCGGGTGGCCGCCGGCAGTGGCCACAAGGTGGTCATCTCCACCGGCGACAAGGACCTGGCGCAGCTCGTCACCGAGGACGTCACGCTCATCAACACGATGAGCAACGAGAAGCTCGACATCGCCGGCGTGCAGGCCAAGTTCGGCGTGCCGCCGCAGCGCATCGTCGACTACCTGACGCTGGTGGGTGACGCCGTGGACAACGTCCCCGGCGTGGAGAAGGTCGGCCCGAAGACGGCGGCGAAGTGGATTGCGGACTACGGCTCGCTGGCCGGCGTGGTGGCCGCGGCCGACGGCATCAAGGGGGCCGTGGGCGAGAACCTGCGCAAGGCGCTGGACTGGCTGCCCACGGGCAGGAAGCTCATCACGGTGGTGACCGATTGCGACCTGACGAGCCACGTGAGCGGCTGGCCGGCGCTCGAAGCGCTGGCGCTGCGCGAGGTGGACCGCGGCGGCCTGCGCGACTTCTACCAGCGCTACGGCTTCAAGACCTGGCTCAAGGAGGTCGAAGGGTCGCCCGGCGCCGCCGCCGATGCCAGCGCGCCCGCGGCCCGCGCCGACCACGCCGTGGCGCCGCCACGCGCCGCGCTGGCGCGCGACTACGAGACCGTCTCCACCTGGGAGCGGCTGGAGCACTGGCTGGCGCAGCTGCAGGCCGCCGAGCTGGTGGCCATCGACACCGAGACCGACTCGCTCGACGGCATGCGCGCGCGCATCGTCGGCATCAGCTTCGCCACCGAGCCCGGCCGCGCCGCCTACGTGCCCCTGGCCCACACCTACCCGGGTGCGCCGGAGCAGCTGCCGCTGGACGCGGTGCTGGCGCGCCTGCGCCCGTGGCTCGAGGACGCGGGCAAGGCCAAGCTGGGGCAGAACATCAAGTACGACCTGCACGTCTTCGCCAACCACGGCATCGGCGTGCGCGGCTACCGCCACGACACCATGCTGCAGAGCTACGTGCTCGAGGCGCACAAGGCGCATGGCCTGGAAAGCCTGGCCGAGCGCCACCTGGGGCGCAAGGGCCTGAGCTACGAGGACGTGTGCGGCAAGGGGGTGAGCCAGATCCCCTTCGCCCAGCTCGACGTGGCCAAGGCCGCCGAGTACTCGGGCGAGGACAGCGAGATGACGCTGCACGTGCACCAGGTGCTGTGGCCCCAGGTGCAGGCGGATGCCGGACTGCGCTTCGTCTACGAACACATCGAGATGCCGGTGAGCGAGATCCTCGAGCGCATCGAGATCCATGGCGTGCTCATCGACTCGGCGGTGCTCGCGCGCCAGAGCCAGGAGCTGGCCGAGCGCATGGTCGCGCTCGAGCAGGAGGCCTACGCCATCGCCGGACAGCCCTTCAACCTGGGCTCACCCAAGCAGATCGGCGAGATCCTCTTCACCAAGCTCGGCCTGCCGGTGAGTAAGAAGACCGCCAGTGGCGCGCCGAGCACCGACGAAGAGGTGCTCGCCGAACTTGCCGCCGACTACCCGCTGCCGGCGCGCATCCTCGACCACCGCAGCCTGGCCAAGCTCAAGGGCACCTACACCGACAAGCTGCCGCTGATGGTCAACCCGGCCACCGGCCGCGTACACACCAACTACGCCCAGGCGGTGGCGGTGACGGGGCGGCTGGCGAGCAACGACCCGAACCTGCAGAACATCCCCATCCGCACGCCCGAGGGCCGGCGCGTGCGCGAGGCCTTCATCGCCCCGCCGGGGCACGTGCTGATGAGCGCCGACTATTCGCAGATCGAGCTGCGCATCATGGCCCACATCAGCGAGGACCCGGCGCTGCTGCGCGCCTTCGCCGAGGGCATCGACGTGCACAAGGCCACCGCCAGCGAGGTCTTCGGCGTGCCCGTGCCGGAGGTGTCGAGCGAGCAGCGGCGCTACGCCAAGGTGATCAACTTCGGCCTCATCTACGGCATGGGGGCGTTCGGCCTGGCGAGCAACCTGGGCATCGAGACCAAGGCGGCCAAGGACTACATCGACAAGTACTTCGCGCGCTTTGCCGGGGTGAAGCGCTACATGGACGAGACCCGCGTGCGCGCCAAGGAGCAGGGTTACGTGGAGACGGTGTTCGGCCGCCGCCTGTGGCTGCCGCAGATCCACTCGGGCAACGGCCAGCTGCGCAGCGGCGCCGAGCGTCAGGCGATCAACGCACCCATGCAAGGCACGGCGGCCGACCTGATCAAGCTGGCGATGATCGCCGTGCAGGCCGAACTCGACCGCGAGCGGCGCGCCACGAAGATGGTCATGCAGGTGCACGACGAACTCGTGCTCGAGGTGCCGCAGGGCGAACTGGCGTGGGCCAGCGAGGCGATTCCGCGCCTCATGGCGGGTGTGGCACGGCTCGAGGTGCCGCTGCTGGCCGGCGTGGGCGTGGGCGCGAACTGGGACCAGGCGCATTGAGCGCCGCCCGGGCCGGACGCGCCCGGCCCGTGGCGTGCAAAATCGCGGCCTGATGAACCCTGGGGCGAGCGCAGTGGACCTGAAAGTGCCGATCACGATTTCCGACGAGTTGAGCGACGAGGTGATCACGGGCACGGCCGTGCTCAACCTGGCCAGCGGCGAGATCCAGCGTGTGGAGTACCCGCACTACGACGTCGGCCTGCGCGGCCTGCCCTGGGAAGCCGAGGACTACGAGTTCACCAGCGGCACGCTCTCCAACGCCGGCAAGGAGGTCGAGTTCAGCGTCGTCGTCAACCGCGTCACCGGGCAGTACTCGGTGAGCGCGAGCGAACTGCTCGAGGTCAAGGTGCGCGCCGCGGCGCTGTTTGCCGGTGAGCGGGTGCCGCCGGCGCCCACAGCCGGCGCACCGCGCGGCGCGCTGCCGACGGGCCCGGGCCGGGGGCGGCTGCACTGAGCGGGCCGCCTGTCGCGGTGGTCGACCCCGCGCCTCAGCTCGGCGTGTACGCCAGGCGCACGTAGATCGGCGCGAAGGCCTCGGCCTGCGTCACCTCGAGCAGCTGCTCGCGCGAGAGCTCGAGCATGGCGATGAAGGTCACCACCAGCACCGGCATGCCACGCTCGGCGTCGAAGAGCTCGTGGAACTCGACGAAGCGCCGGCCCTGCAGGCGCCGCAGCACGATGCTCATGTGCTCGCGCACCGAGAGCTGCTCGCGCGAGATGTGGTGATGCTGGTTGAGGCTGGCGCGCTGGATGATCTCGCGCCAGGCCTGGCGCAGGTCGTCGGCGTCGACCTCGGGCCAGCGCGGCTGCAGGCTGCGCTCGATGTGCACCTGCGCGCGCAGGAAATCGCGGCCGAGCAAGGGCAACTGGTCGAGCCGCGCGGCGGCGAGCTTGATCTGCTCGTACTCGACCAGGCGGCGCACGAGTTCGGCGCGCGGGTCCTCGGGCTCGCTGCCCTCGGCGCTCTTCCTCGGCGGCAGCAGCATGCGCGACTTGATCTCGATGAGCATCGCCGCCATGAGCAGGTACTCGCCCGCCAGCTCCAGGTTGTGGTTGCGGATCTGCTCGATGTACTCCAGGTACTGGCGCGTCACGCTGGCCAGCGGGATGTCCAGGATGTTGAAGTTCTGCCGGCGGATGAGATACAGCAGCAGGTCCAGCGGGCCCTCGAAGGCCTCGAGGAAGATCTCCAGCGCGTCCGGCGGGATGTACAGGTCCTGGGGCAGGCGAAACAGCGGCTCGCCGTACAGGCGCGCCACCGCCACCTGGTCCACCACCTGCGGCATCGGCGCCTCGCTCTCGGCGGCGAGTTCGGGCGTGCTCAAGCGCCGGTCTTCGTCTGGTAGACGTAGGGCTGCTGGGGCAGCGCTGCGTCGCGCCACTCGGCCTGCTCGCTGCGGTCCAGCGCGCGGTCCCACAGGCGCGCGCGGCCCGCGCGCTGCTCGGCCTCGAGGGTGGGTTTGTTCGCCTTCAGCACCTCGATGAAGGCGGTGACGTCGGACTTGTAGGGTTTCCAGAACAGGGGCATGGGGGCGGCTTGGCGGCGCGGCGGGGCAAGGCAGGAAATTCTACGCGTCGTCAGAAGGCCAGTGGGTCCTCCGCCCCCAGCGCGGCGGCCATGCTGGGCACGATGTTTTCGGCGCCGAGCAGGGCCTCGAAGCCCGAGCGGCGGATCAGCGACAGCGGCTGGTCGTTGACGTTGGCCAGCACCAGTGCCACCTCGCTGCGCTGCAGCACGCGGTGCAGCTGCTTGATCGCGTCCAGGCCCGAGCTGTCCATCGAGATCAGGCGGTGCATCTCCAGCACCACCGCGCGTGTGCCGGTGCGCACGCGCCCGGGCAGGTCCTCGATCTGGCCCACGGCGCCGAAGAACAACGAGCCGAAGAGCTCGAAGGCCTGCACACCGGGCGGAAGCTCGTCGGGCCGGTGGTCCAGCACCTGGAACATCTGGCCCATGCGCCAGATGAAGAAGACGCAGGCCAGCACCAGGCCGACTTCCACCGCCACGGTGAGGTCGAAGACCACGGTGAGCACGAAGGTGCCGACGAGGATGATGCGGTAGGTCAGCGCGAAGCGCCGCAGGCGGTGGAACTCGTGCCACTCGCCCATGTTCCAGGCGACGAAGAGCAGGATGCCGGCCAGCGCCGCCAGGGGCACGTGCAGCGCCAGCGGCGCGGCGGCGAGCAGGACCACGAGCAGGGTCAGCGCGTGCACGATGCCCGCGACCGGGCTGGTGCCGCCGGCGCGCACGTTGGTCACCGTGCGCGCGATGGTGCCGGTGGCCGGGATGCCGCCAAACAGCGGCGTGAGGAAGTTGGCCACGCCCTGGGCCATGAGCTCCTGGTTGGGGTCGTGGCGCGGCAGCTCGGTCATGTTGTCGGCCACGCGTGCACAGAGCAGGGACTCGATGGCCCCGAGCAGGGCGATGGTGAGGGTGGGAATGAAGAGATCCTTGGCCGTGGCCCAGCTGAACTCGGGCAGGGCGAAGGCGGGAAGGGTCTGCGGAATGCCACCGAAGCGCGAGCCGATGGTCTCCACCGGCAGCTGCCACACCACCGTGGCGAGGGTGGCACCCACCAGCGCCACGACGGTGCCCGGGACGTGCGCAGCCAGGCGCCTCAACTTGCCCACGGCCCCCATGGGCGCAGTGGGCATGGTGTAGGACTTGGGCCACAGCACCACCGTGGCCAGGCAGGCCAGACCGATGAGCAAGGCCGGCAGGCTGAAGCTGTCGAGGTGCCGCACGAGCACGATGATCTGGGTGAAGAAGTCCGCCGGCAGCTTGGCGATCCTCAGCCCGAGCAGGTCCTTCACCTGCGACAGCGCGATGAGCACGGCAATGCCGTTGGTGAAGCCGATGACGATGGACACCGGGATGTAGCGCACCAGGGCACCCAGCTTGAGCAGCCCCATCAGGAACAGCAGCACGCCGGCCATGGAGGTGGCGATGAGCAGGTTGGCCAGGCCGTAGCGCTCGACGATGCCGTAGACGATGACGATGAAGGCGCCCGCCGGGCCGCCGATCTGCACGTGCGAGCCACCCAGCGCGGAGATGAGGAAGCCGGCGATGATGGCGGTGAACAGCCCGGCCTCGGGCTTCACCCCCGAGCCGATGGCGAAGGCCATGGCCAGCGGCAGCGCCACGATGCCCACGGTGATGCCCGCGCCCAGGTCGGCGACAAAGCGTTGGCGGCTGTAGCCCGGCAGGGCATCCAGCAATCGGGGTCTGAAGGGCTGCAGGCGTCGCCGATCGAACCAGGAAGCCATGCCCGGCCTTGGGCCCTAGCGCACGCGCAGGCCAGGCAGCGCGCCCGGCCCCGCTTCGAGCACATACAGGCCGGCATGGGACTTCTCGTCGGCGTGGCTGGCGGCCAGCACCATGCCTTCGGAGACACCGAACTTCATCTTGCGCGGCGCCAGGTTGGCCACCATCACCGTGAGCTTGCCCACCAGTTGCTCGGGCTTGTAGGCGCTGGCAATGCCGCTGAAGACGTTGCGCAGGCGCTCCTCGCCCACGTCGAGCGTCAGCCGCAGCAGCTTGGTGCTGCCCTCGACGCGCTCGGCGGCGACGATGCGCGCCAGGCGCAGGTCGATCTTGGAGAAGTCGGCGATGCCGATCTCCTCGGCCAGCGCCTCGCCGCCGGGGCGCACGGGTTCGAGTGCGGGTGGGGCGGGCGGCTCGAAGAGCGCGTCGAGCTGTTTGGCCTCGGCGCGCTGCATCAGGTGGCTGTACGCGCCGATGCGGTGCGCGCGCAGCGCATGCCGGGCGTCGGCCCATTGCAGCGGCGGCACCTGCAGGAAGGCCTCCACCTTGGCGGCGAGCGCGGGCAGCACCGGCTTGAGGTAGATGGTGAGCACGCGGAAGGCCTCGATGCACACGCTGCACACGTCCTGCAGCGCGGCGTCCATCTCCGGGCGCTTGGCCAGTTCCCAGGGCTTGTGGCGGTCGACATGCTCGTTCACGCGGTCGGCGAGCAGCATCACCTCGCGCAGCGCCTTGCCGAACTCGCGCTCCTCGTAGAGCTGGCGGATGGTGTCGGCGTGCGCGCGCAGGCCGTCGAGGAGCACGCGCCCTTCCACGCCCAGGTCGGCGGAGAGCTGGTTGCCGAAGCGCTTGGCGAGGAAGCCCGCGGCGCGGCTGGCGATGTTGACGTACTTGCCCACCAGGTCGCTGTTCACGCGGGCGACGAAATCCTCGGGGTTGAAGTCGATGTCCTCGACGCGCGCGTTGAGCTTGGCGGCGATGTAGTAGCGCAGCCACTCGGCATCCAGCCCGAGCTCCAGGTAGCGCAGTGGATCGATGCCCGTGCCGCGGCTCTTGCTCATCTTCTCGCCGTTGTTCACGGTGAGGAAGCCATGCACGAAGATGCGGTCGGGCACCTTGCGACCGCTGAACTTGAGCGTGGCGGGCCAGAACAGCGTGTGGAAGGTGACGATGTCCTTGCCGATGAAGTGGATCTGTTCCACCTCGGGGTCGGCGAGGTAGGCGTCCATGTCCACGCCTTGCTTGGCGAGCCAGTGCTGCAGCGAGGCGAGGTAGCCGATGGGCGCGTCGAGCCAGACGTAGAAGTACTTGCCCGGGGCCTCGGGGATCTGGATGCCGAAGTAGGGCGCGTCGCGGCTGATGTCCCAGTCGCCCAGGCCCGCCTTGCCCTGCGCGTCGCGCTTGAACCACTCGCGCACCTTGTTCGCCACCTCGGGCTGCAGGCGGCCGTCCTGCGTCCACTCCTCGAGGAAGGCGACGCAGCGCGGGTCGGAGAGCCTGAAGAAGAAGTGCTCGCTCGTGCGCAGCACGGGCGTGGCGCCGGTGAGCGCCGAGACCGGGTTCTTCAGGTCGGTGGGGGCGTAGACCGCGCCGCAGACCTCGCAGTTGTCGCCGTACTGGTCCTTGGCGCCGCAGTTCGGGCATTCGCCCTTGATGAAGCGATCGGGCAGGAACATGCCCTTTTGCGGGTCGTAGAACTGTTCCACCGAACGCACTTCGACCAGGTCGTTGGCGCGCAGCGCCCGGTAGATGCCCTGCGCCAACGCGTGGTTTTCCGGAGCGTCGGTGGAATGCCAGTGGTCGAAGGCGATGTGAAAGCCGTCCAGACAGGGTTTGCGACCGGCGGCGATGCCGGCGACGAACTGCTGCGGCGTGAGGCCGGCCTTCTCCGCGGCGATCATGATGGGCGCGCCGTGGGCGTCGTCGGCACAGACGAAGTGCACCTCGTGGCCCTGCATGCGCTGGAAGCGCACCCAGGTGTCGGCCTGGACGTATTCCATGATGTGCCCGATGTGGAACGGGCCATTGGCGTAGGGCAGGGCGGTGGTGACGAAAAGCTTGCGCGGCATGGCGCCGATTCTAGGCATCATGGTCCCCGCCCCGAGGTAGGCGGCCGGTCTCCAACATCGTAGGTTGCGCACCGGAGTGCGTAGAGCGACATGCTGTGACGGTCCATCATAAGGTTCAAGCCACCGGCTTTAGCCGGTCAGCTTTTAGCTCCAAGA
>DYOR01000068.1:11651-17742 GCA_020720385.1 Rubrivivax sp. | reverse complement strand
CGTGATCCAGAAGGCCGTGCCGGGCCGCCGCAAGCTCAGCAAGTTCTACCTCTGAGGCCGCGGCCATGCCCTACTACGTCTTTGCCGTGAGGCCCTTCGCGCAGCTCGAGAGGCTGGCCGAGTTCGACGCCTTCAAGGCGGCCTCGGCGCACGCCAAGGCCCTGCGCGCGGCGCAACCCGCGGGCGACAGCGCACGCATCAAGGTCATGTTCGCCGAGAGCGCGCTGGCCGCCGAGGACCTGCTGGCGCAGGTGCGCGAGGCCGCACCCACCGGCGACGAGTAGTCGCGGCCGGCCATGGACGAGCCGCCGCTCCCCGTGGCCCTGTGCTGCGACAGCGAGCGCGGCTGCGTCTTCGCCAAGGCGCTGCTCTCGCACACCGCCAGCTGCAGCTTGTCGCAACGCCGTGCGGTGGCCGAGCGGGTGCTGGTGGAGTGCAGCTCGCCGGTGTCGCATACCAACTGCAGCACCTTGCTGGCGCTGATGCACGAGCGCGCGCGCTTCGCCTTGCGCCTGGGCGCGCCGGGCCGGCCACTCATGCACATGCAGGCGCTGCGCCTGCAGTGCGGCGGCCTGGTGGCCCTGCAACATGTCCTGGCCAGCCCGGCGCGCGACGTGCACGCCATGGTGGGTGCGGCGCAGCAGCGCCACGGCAGCCTCACCGAGCTGCCCTGGGAGGCCTTGGTGCCGGCCCTGGCCGCCTGGCAGCCCGCGCGGCGCGGTCGGGCGCGGCCGTGAACGCTGCCGCGCCCGGCCGCCCGCCTGGGCGATGGGCCCCGGGCTGCCGGGCCTACTGCGGTACGGGCCGGCGCAGCGTGATGGCGCCGCGGAGTTCGCCCACGCGGTAGCCCGTGGCGCGATCGTCCGGGTACAGCGCCTTCAGGCGCTCGACCACCGCGGGCTTGAGCTGGTCGGCCGTGCCGTGGCACTGGGTGCACAGCTCCATCGTGGGCAGGGCGCGGATGTAGCGCTGCACCGACTGGCCGTTCTCCTGCACCGTCTCGGCGCGCTGCAGCGTGGCGGGCGACTCGCGCGCGGCAGCGCGGCGGTCGAAGTCTTCCAGCGCGGCGCGCTCCCAGGCGTCGGGGACGGCCTTGGGATTGCGGTTGCGCAGGCTCACGCGGCGGATTGACCAACCCGATTGCTGCGATGCCGTGCGTGCCATTTGGGGGGCCGTGACGCGGCAGGCTTCGACGGCGTTTTCGGCACCCCCGCGGGCGATTTCCGCCTGCAGCACGGCGAGCAGATTGGGTGGCACGGCGGCGGCCACGGCACTGGCTTGGGCCACCCACGCCGGCGGTGGCGCGGGCGCCGGCGGCGCCGGTTCCGGGGTGGCGCAAGCGGCCAGCAAGCCAGCCAGCACGGCGCACAGGGCCCAAGACTTGTTCATCACTCTTGCTCCATCTTCCAAAGCATGAACTTCAGCGTGGCCACCGATCCGGCCACGATCCCCATGACCGCGATCATCGAGCCGATCGCCAGCGTCGACAGTCCGCTCAGCCCCTGGCCGATGGTGCAGCCCAGCGCCGTGACCCCGCCGAAGCCCATGAGCAGCGCGCCGACGAGCTGGTTGCGCAGGTCCTCGAGCGAAGCGAATCCCTCCCAGCGGAACTTCCCCGCCACGAGCGCGTACAGCGCCGACCCCGCCACCACGCCCAGCGCGCTGGCAATGCCGAAGCTCAGGTGCAGCGACTTGTCGGTCCACAGCATGAGCAGCTCCAGCCCGTAGGCCAGCGGGGCGACGAAGCTGAGCGACTCGAGCGTGCGCGTGTTGGTGGCGAAGTACACCGTCTCCAGCGTCTCGGGGTTCTCGCCGTGGCCGAGGTGGCCGGTGAGGACCCAGGCGAGGACGATGATCAGCCCCAGCGCCGCGCCACCCAGCACCTGCTGCAGGTTGCCGCGGAAGCGCTTGTCCTTGAAGGCGAACAAGGTCAGCGCCGCGACGCATGCCGCCGCACAGGCGAGCAGCGCGGGCTTGGCCGCCAGCCCCGTGGCCCGGGCCAAGGCCGTGGCCAGGCTCTGGTCGGACCAGCCGCGCTCGGCCAGGTTGATGGCCACCGGGTCGAGGAAACCTGCACGCCACTGGCCGAAGAGGCCCTTGAGCGTCATGTACGAGGCGATGGCGGTGAACACCAGCACCACCAGCGAGCGCACGCTGCCCCCGCCCAGGCGAATCAGGTTCTTGTTGGCGCAGCCCCCGGCCAGCGTCATGCCGACGCCGAAGGCCAGCCCGCCGCAGAGCAGCGACAGCCAGGGCAGCAGCGGGCGCTGCGGCACCGACTTGGACAGGTCGATCAGCCCGAGGTAGGACAGCGCGCTGGTCCCGGCCACGGCCACCGCCACGGCCAGGATCCACATGCGCATGCGGCCCCAGTGGCCCATGTTCACGACATCCGACAACGCACCCATGGTGCAGAAGTTGGTCTTCGCCGCCACCAGGCCGAAGACGAAGGCCAGCGCGAAACCGCCGGCGGTCACCAGCAGGCCGAGGTCGGCGGTGATCAGACCCATGCAAGCTCCTTGCCGCCCCGGCCGCAGCGACCGTGGGCCGCCACGCCAGGAGGCGCCGCCGTCAGATGAACAGGCACACGTCGGTCTCGCCGGCGAAGGCCATGAAGGTGGCGGCGCCGCCGTACTCGACCTTGTCGATGAACTCGCTCTTGTCGAACTCGAACAGGTCCACCGTCATCTGGCAGGCGATGAACTTGACATCCGCTTCCAGGCACAGGTCACGCAGCTCTTCGAGCGAGGCCACGCCCTTTTTCTTCATCTTCGCCTTCATCATGCTCGTGGCCATGGCCTGCATGCCCGGGAGCACGGAGACGATCACCGGCATGGGCACGGGCATGGGCATGGCCGGGTTGGCCAGCGGGCTGATGGCAATGCCGCTGAGGTCCTTGCGCAGCAGTTGCAGGCCGTAGAAGGTGAAGAAGATCTGCACGTCCCAGCCCAGCGCGGCCGCGGTGGACGCCAGGATCAGCGGGGGGTACGCCATGTCCAGCGCGCCCTTGGTGGCGATGATCGCCATCTTCTTGGTAGCCATGTGGTCTCCGGTGGTGGGCAGGTGGGCGGTCTCAGAGCGTGAGAGTTTTTCGGGCGTGCCCGAGCAGCGCGCCCAAACACCGCTGATCTAGGCGCAAAGCGCAGCCATAGCTCGGGCTATGGCGAGCATTTGCAACGACGAGCAGGGGTGTTTGGGCGTGATGAGCGGGCATGAACGAAAGACTCTCACGCTCTCAGCCCTTCTTCAGGAAGAAGACGTACTTGCCGCCTTCCTCGTTCGCGGCCAGCAGCGCGTTGCCCGTCTGCTCGGCAAACGCGGCCATGTCGGCGACCGAGCCCGGGTCCGTGGAGATCACGCGCAGCACCTGGCCCGGGGCCATGTCGGCGAGCGACTTCTTGGTCTTCACGATGGGCAGGGGGCAGGACAGCCCCGAGGCGTCGAATTCCTTGTCGTAGTTCATGCTCATCTCCACGCCGCCAGTGGCGTTTTTCGGCCTGTGGATTAACGTCGTTCGCACCGTCAAGCGTCTATTCCCGCGACGGGTGATATCGGATACCCCAAGCGGGTATTAGGGTTGTGGCGCGAACCTCGGCCACGCCGACCTCGGCGATGTCGAAGGCGTCGACCTGCAGCCCGCGCTCGGCCAGCCAGACGCTGTTGCGCCCCTCGCCGTCGGCGACGCTCAGCACGCGCTGGCCGGGTTGCCAGATGTGGGCATGCTCGCGCAGCCAGATGTTGCCTTCGGTGCCGTAGACGTAGGCATCGCCGGCGAAACGCCGGTTCCAGGTGCCCGCCGGGTCGGCAAAGGGCACGGCAGCGGGGGTCGGTGGACTGATCGGCGACTGGTGCTCGGGGTCATGCGGGGTCAGGACGACCGCGGCGCGCAGCGCAGCAGCCGCACCTGCATGGGGCGCAGGAAGCGCGCGCCCTGCGGCCCGAGATGGCCTTCGAAGGCGGCGCGCACGGCGGCCAGGGTGCGCTCGTCGAGACGGTAGTTGGCGTAGGTCACGCCGACCACGCGCCGCAGGAAATCGGCGAAATCGACGAAGTGCGATGACGTGGCAAACCCGCGCTGCGCCACCTGCGTCCAGCGGCCGCTGCGCAATGCGCCGTCCAGCGCCGCCTGCGCCGCGGCACGCTCCACACGCTCGTCGTGATACAGCCTCACGATGTCGCTGAAGTCCCCGCCGTAGACGGGCTCGGAGACATAGAGATGGCCTCCCGGCCGCAGCACGCGGCGCGTTTCCTCGAGGGCCAAGGCCATCGCCTGCACGGGCACGTGGTGCAGCGACTTGAGCATCAGCGCCAGGTCGAAGCTCGCCGCCGCGCACGGCACGGCCTGGGCCGGCGCAACGACGAAATGCAGCCCGGGCTGCGGCGCGGCGAGGTTCTCGGCGTGCTGCCGCGCGTCGACCTCCAGCGCGGTGACGCGGCTGTCCGGGTGCCGGCGCAGCAGGGCGCGCGCGAGCCGGGCGGCGCCACAACCGAGCTCGATGATGTCCTGCCCGGCCAGGGGCACGAGCTCGCCGAGCAGGTCCAGCTCGTCGGCGATGAGCGGCGGCGCGGCCTCGATCGCGCTCATCGGACCCCTTTGGCGCTGCGCGCCGTCCCCCCAGGGGGGAGTGAGCGCCTTCGCAGCGGCCGTGCGGCGCTCATGCGGCCATCTCGCCTATCGCGGCCTGGCGCAGCTCGCTGCGCACCAGGCGCCCGGCCTCGATGCACAACTGGCGGTCGCAGCGCGCGGCGATGGCGTCGTCGTGGGTCACCAGCACCAAGGTCGTGCCCACTTCGCGGTTGAGCTCGAACATCAGCGCCATCACGGTCTCGCCGGTGGCGAAGTCCAGGCTCCCGGTGGGCTCGTCGGCGAGCAGCAGTGCCGGCCGCACGACGAAGGCGCGCGCCAGCGCCACGCGCTGCTGCTCGCCGCCGGAGAGCAGCTTGGGGTAGTGGCCGAGCCGCTCGCCCAGCCCGACGCGGCGCAGCATCTCGGTGGCCGCGACGCGGGCGTCGCCGCGGCCCAGCAGTTCCAGCGGCAGCATCACGTTTTCCAGCGCCGTGAGGTTGCCCAGCAGCTGGAAGCTCTGGAAGACGAAACCCATCTGCCGCGAGCGCAGCGCCGCGCGGGCGTCCTCGTCGAGCCGGAACAAGTCGCTGCCGCCGACCATCACGGTGCCCGCGCTGGGCACGTCCAGGCCGGCCAGGATGGCCAGCAGCGTGCTCTTGCCCGAGCCCGAGGCGCCGACGATGGCCACCGACTCGCGCGGCCAGAGCTGGAACGCGATGTCATCGAGAATGGTCAGGGTGCCGGTGGAATCAGCCACCTGCTTGCTGATGCCTTGCACGTCAATGAGGGGTTCGGACATCGATTCTTCGTCTGCGGCGCGGCGCGCCTTCGTGGCGCACTTTAGCGCGCTCGCCTTGTCGCTCGGCCTGGCCGGTCATTCCATGGCGGCGGGCCCGGCACCCCGGCGCACGCTGCTCGTGCTGGGCGACAGCCTTTCCGCCGAATATGGCCTGCCGCGCGGTGCAGGCTGGGTTGCCCTGCTCGCCGCCCGCCTGGCGCGCGAGCGGCCGAACGTGCAGGTGGTGAATGCCAGCATCAGTGGTGACACCACGTCCGGCGGCCGCTCGCGGCTGCCCGCGCTGCTGGCAAGGCACAAGCCGGCGGTGGTGGTGATCGAACTCGGCGGCAACGACGCGCTGCGCGGGCTGCCGCTGCCCATGACACGCGAGAACCTCGGCGCCATGGTGCGCGCGGCCAAGGACGCGGGCGCGCGCGTGCTCCTCGTGGGCGTGGCCGTGCCGCCCAACTACGGGCGCAAGTACGGCGAGGATTTCTTCAAGCTCTTCGACGAAATCGCGCACGATGAGGGCCTGGGCCGCGCGCCCTTCCTCCTGGCCGGCGTGGCCGACGCGCCGGACGCCCAGGCGCTGTTCCAGGACGACCGCATCCACCCCAAGGCGCAGGCCCACCCGCGCATGCTGGCCAACGTCTGGCCGGCGCTGGCGCCCTTGCTGCGCTGAGCGCCGCACTCAGCGCATCAGCGCATCAGCGCAGATTCTCGCGGGCGCGCTCGCGTGCCTCGGG
>DYOR01000068.1:0-11551 GCA_020720385.1 Rubrivivax sp. | reverse complement strand
TCAGCGCATCAGCGCATCAGCGCAGATTCTCGCGGGCGCGCTCGCGTGCCTCGGGGATGCGCTTGCGCTCGTCGTCGCGCGAGCGTTCGCCGGGCTGCGGCTTGGCCGCCGCGGGCGGCGCCGGACGCACGGGCGCCGCCCCGAGGGCGGGCGGCTGCGCCGGCGCGGCCGCCGGCGCCAGCGCGCGCGCAGGCACGTCGGTGTGCGGGCCCGCCGGGCGCTGCGGTGCCGGCGGGGCAGGCTGCGCAGCGGGCGCGTTCGCTGGCGGCGCGCGCATCACCGGAGCCGCCTGCGGCGCGGGCGTGGGGCCATCTGCCGGCACACGCTCACGCTCCTGGGGCGGCGACGGGCGACGCAGGTCGATGATCTCGCGCGGCGACTCGCCGCGGCGCGGCGGCGCCTGCACCTCGCGTTCGGGCCGCTGCCACTGCGGCGGCGGCACGCTGGGCCGCGGAGACGCTCTCCCGGCCTCCGCGGGTGGCAGCGGCTGCCGGGCCGCCGGCCTGACCGGCGGAGCGGGCGGCGGCGCCACGATGGTCACGGGCCGGGGCGCGGCAGGCCGGGCTCCAGCGCCACGCAAATCCACCACCGCGCGGCCCACGGGCTGGCGGCGCTCGAGCACGTCACGCGAGACCACCGTCACGGCGTTGGGCACGCCCTGGTTGCCGTACATCACCGGCCCCGTCGGCACATGCCCGGGCGGGTGGCGCCAGCGGTACGGTGGCGGCACGTTGATGCGTTCCACGTAGCGCGGCGAGACGTGGTAGTGCGGTGCGTACGGCTCGCGCGGCGCCAAGGGCACCCAGCCGACGTGGGGGCCGCCGATGTGCAGCGACAAGCCCCAGCTCCCGCCGCCGATCCAGGCCACCAGCGCCGGCGCGAAGACCGGGCGGGCCACGTAGGCACCGGGCACCCAGCCCCAGCCGCCATGCCAGGGCACCCAGCGGCCGTAGTGGAAGGGGGCGAAGCCCCAGGGCGCGGCGTCCACCCAGGTCCAGCCCCAGGGCGACACCCAGGCCCAGCGGCCGTCGCGATAAGGTGCCCAGTCGGCGCCCACGTCGGGCTGCCAGACGGCACCGTACTCGGGGTGGCGGTCCCAGCGGCCGTAGCGCTCGAGATCCTCCACCCCCGTCATCTCGGGCGAGACGAAACGCGACGACGCCATGCGCTCGTCGCGCTGGTCCTCGCGCAAGGCCCATTCGCCGAAACCGTCGTCGGCCATCACCGTCCAGATCTGGCGCAGCTCGTGCGAGCGCGCCGGCCGGTAGAGCTCGAGCCGTTGCCCGGCACTGACGACGAAGCCACCCGGCTCGTCCACGCGCAGGTCGCCGCGCCAGGTGCCGGCCAGCGTGGCGTCGTCGAAACGGTCGATGCGGTAGTGGCCGGCACGCAGCGGCACCAGGTGCGCCTCTTCGGTGAGGAGCTCGAGCTCGCCCGCGGCCTCTCGCGTACGCACGCGCAGCGCCAGGCTGCCCGCGTGCAGCTGGAAGACCATGCGCTCGTCGTCCAGGCGGCGCACTTCCAGCTCGCTGCGGCTGCCCAGGCGCAGCGCCGTCGAGCCCACGCGCAACTCGGCCCGGCCGCCTTCGGCGGTGGCGATGCGGTCGCCGCGCGTGAGCGGCAGGTTGCGCTCCGCCGGGGTCCAGCGCCCGGCCTGGTCGTCCCACATGGAGACGCCGCCCTGCAGGTCGGCCAGCCGGCCGACGCGGCCGGGCGGGTCGTCCTGCGCGGCCGCGGTGCAAGCGGCCAGGGCCACGAACGCGCCCACCAGGGCGCGGGAGAACCACGCCTGGGCGCGGCCGGAAAGCGTTGCGTTGCTCATGGGGGTTCAACGGTCCGTGGGGGGCGGCGGCGGACGCCGCGACTTGTAAAGCTACGTGTCCGCTCGCCGAGGGCTGCGGAGCTCAGCCCGAACCAAGGGTCCGGGCCTTCGCCAGGCGCAAGGCCGCGCGCAGGCGCGCCCTTGCGTCCGCGCTCAGTCATCGGCCGCCGCGTCCATCTCGGGAAAGAGCACGCTGGTGAAACCGAACTGCCGCAAGTCGGTCATGCGCGTCGGGTAGAGCCGGCCGATGAGGTGGTCGCACTCGTGCTGCACCACCCGGGCGTGGAAGCCTTCGGCCTCGCGCTCGATGGGCTCGCCCAGCGGGTCGACGCCGCGGTAGCGGATGCGCGCCAGCCGGCTCACCATGCCGCGCAAGCCGGGCACCGAGAGGCAGCCCTCCCAGCCCTCCACCTGATCGTCGCCCAGCGCCTCGATCACCGGGTTGATGAGCACGGTGCGCGGCACTGGCGGCGCCTCGGGGTAGCGCTCGTTGTGGCTGAAGCCGAAGATCACGAGCTGCAGGTCGACGCCGATCTGCGGCGCGGCCAGGCCCGCGCCGTTGGCCGCTTCCATGGTCTCGAACATGTCGGCGATGAGCTCTCGCAGCTCGGACGTGTTGAACTCGCGCACCGGTTGCGCCATGCGCAGCAGGCGCGCGTCGCCCATCTTCAGGATCTCGCGCACCGTCACTTGAAGCCCACCTTCACCTTGGGCGTGCCGGGCAAGCCTTCGTAGCTCACCTGCACCGCCAGGTCGGGCTTGGGCGGCATGAGCTTGGAGAACGAACCCAGGCTCACCAGGTCGCCCTTCTTCAGCGACTTGCCTTCGCGCGCCATGTCCTGCACCAGCCAGGCCACTGCCGCCAGCGGGTGGCCGAGCACGTCGCTGCCCTTGCCGCGGTCGAGTTCCACGCCGTTGCCCCTGACCACCACCACCATGTCGCGCAGCGCGTTGCCGAACTCCGCCGTGTGCTGCACGGCAATCGGCGCACCCGTGACGCCGAAGCGCGCCCCGACGTTGATCGCCGTGATCGCCGCGCCGTTGAGCTTGGGTGGTGCCTGCACCACGAGGTCGGGCAACTCGATGAAGGGGATCACCTGGTCGATGGCGGCAAGCACGTCCTCGGGCGTCCGTGCCCGGTTGATGGCCTCGTCGGCGACGCGCACCAGCAGGTCGGCCTCGTACAGCGGGCGCGCGCCGAAGGCGGCCTCGACGATGGCACCGTCGGTGAGCAGCATGGGTGCGTACAGCGTGCCCCACACCGGCGAGTCGTGGTTGAAGCGCTTCTGCACCGCCGGGTTGGTGAGGCCCGCCTTGTAGCCCACCGGCTTGCCCATCGCCGCCTCGAGCAGCTTGTTGAGCTTGGCGCGCGTGCACTCGCCGTCGGCCGGGCTCAAGCCCTCGGGGTTGGCGGCGGCCGTGCGTGCGCTGTAGGCGGCCATCAGGGCGGCCACTTCGGCGTCGCTCAGGCAGGTGGCCGCCGACGGCAGGACAAAGGCGGCGAAAACGGCGGCAATCAGGGTCTGGCGTGTACTCATCGGGTTGCTCGGTCAGTGGGGTGACCGCATTCCATCACGGGCGCGCGCCGACTGCCACTGGTGGTTGTGGCAGGCCACGGGGCGGCGGCCGGGCTCGCGGCGCGCGCCGCCTCATCCCTCGCCAAACGAGTCCAGCACCATCTCCTTGGCCCGCACCCGGGCGAAGTCGAGGAAGGCGCGCGCCAGGGCCGAGAGCTGTTTGCTCGCCGGATAGGCCAGGTACCAGTGGTTCTCGATCGGAAATCCGACCACGTCCAGGCAGCGGTAGCGTGCGGACTCGGGGTCCAACCCGAAGGTGTAGCGCGACATGATGGTTACGCCCAAGCCCGCGAGGATGGCTTCCTTGATGGCCTCGTTCGTCCCCAGTTCCATGCGCACATGCGGCGTCAGACCGTGCTCGCGGAACAGGCGCATCGCGATGCGGCGCGCGCCCGAGCCCTCCTCGCGCAGCAGGAAGGGCTCCTCGGCCAGCCGCTCGAAGGGGATGGCCCGGGCCTGCGCCAGCGGATGGTCGTCGCGCGCCAGCACCACCAGCGGATTGGCCAGCAGCTCCTGGACGATCACGTCTTCGAGCTCCGGTGCGTCGGCGAAGAGATAGAGGTCGTCGTCGTTGCGGGCGATGCGTTCGACCAGCGTCTGCCGGTTGTGCGCCTGGATCGCGGTCTGCACGCCCGGGTGCTGTTCGACGAAGGCCCCCAGCAGGCGCGGCGCAAAGCCCATCCCGGTGGTGCTCACGGCGAGCTGGAATCGCCCTTGCTCCAGCGCGCGCAGGCTGGAGAGGTCTTCCTCGAGGGCAGCGAAGACGCGGAAGATCTCCTGGCAGCCTGCGTGCAGCCGGTGGCCCGCCTCGGTGAAGTGGATGCGCTTGCCCACCTGCTCGAAGAGCGGCACGCCGACCGTCTCGGTGAGCTTCTTCATCTGCACCGACGCGGCCGGTTGAGACAGGTGCAGTTCCTGCGCCGCCTGCGTGAAACTGCCCAGACGGGCGCTGGCTTCGAACAGGCGCAACTGCGGCAGCGTGCCGTGGCGCAGGTAGCGGTGGATCGTGGAACGGGTCATGGCGGCGTCCTGCCCTTCGTACCTATGGCCATTCCGCCCTGCCTCACGCGCAAAGCGGCCTTCACCTCGCAGTCGAAGGCCGCCCGGGAAGCACGCCTTCACCCGCTGGGCAAAGGTCTCGCTTGCACATCGTGGATGCCGGCATGACCGGGGCCGAAGCCCGTTCTGGCGGCCATGCCACGGTGACCGAAACGGTCGCCGAAGCTACTCCCCTTTGGAGGGCGCTGCCGCCCGAAGGCCGCAGCGCACTGCCTTTTAGCATGTCCGAGGCCGCCGCTTCAAGCGGCCCGGTCAGACCTTCGCGTCATTTGAAGTCCGGATGCATCGCATTGCGCAATGCATGGCATCAACTTCCGTGTGCTGCCATTCGTTCCTGCGATGCATAGCTTCGCAAACTTCAAATTTTCATTTCCCTTGCGCCGCCGGAGACTGGCGGCAAGAAAGGGAAACGTCATGACCGACAAGCAACCGCACGGCAGACCGATCGATCAGGTCGTCGCCGAATTCGAGAGCCACCTCGAGCGCGGGCTCTCGCCCCAGGATGCCGGCGAGCGCCTCGCGCGCCACGGCGCCAACGAACTCACCGAACGTCCGCGCCCGGGGTTCTGGGCGCAGCTATGGAACCAGTTCAACAACTACCTGGTGATCATCCTCGTCGCCGCGGCGGTGATCTCGCTGCTGCTCGGCGAATGGGTCGACTCGATCGCCATCATGGTCATCGTCGTGCTCAACGCCGTGGTGGGCATGGTCCAGGAGTCCAAGGCCGAACAGGCGCTGGCGGCGCTGAAGAAGATGGCGGCGCCGAATTCCCAGGTCATCCGCGACGGGCACCAGATGACCATCCCCAGCCGCGAGATCGTCCGCGGCGACATCGTCGTGCTCGAGGCCGGCAACTTCGTGCCGGCGGACCTGCGCCTGTTCGAGAGCTTCAACCTGAAGGTCGAGGAGGCCTCGCTCACCGGCGAGTCGGTGCCGGTGGAGAAGGACCACGCGGTGGTCCTGGACCAGGAGATCCCGCTGGGCGACCGCCGCAACACCGCCTTCATGGGCACGCTGGTGACCTACGGGCGCGGCAAGGGCCTGGTCACCGGCACCGGGATGAACACGCAGATCGGCCTCATCGCGCAGATGATCCAGTCCTTCGAAGAGGAAGCCACGCCGCTGCAGAAAAAGCTCGCCCAACTCGGCAAGATCCTGGGTTCGGCCAGCCTGGCCATCTGCGCTTTCGTCTTCGTCTACGGGCTGTTCCGCGACACCCACATCGCCAGCCTGGCCGAGATCGGGCTCATGGACTACCTGCGCAACGAGCGCGTGGTCATCATCAGCCTGTTCATGACCGCCGTCAGCCTGGCCATCGCCGCCGTGCCCGAGGGCCTGCCGGCGATCGTCACCATCTGCCTGGCGCTGGGCATGCAGCGCATGATCAAGCACCACGCGCTGATCCGCAAACTGCCCGCGGTGGAGACGCTGGGCTGCGCCACCGTGATCCTCTCGGACAAGACGGGCACGCTGACGCAGAACCAGATGACCGTGGTGCGGGCCTGGGCCGGCGGGCGCCAGTTCCGGGTCAGCGGCGAGGGCTATGTCCCCAAGGGCGAGTTCTTCCTCGGCGAGGAACGCATCGACCCGCTCGCCGACCCCGACGCCTCGGCGCTGTTGCAAGGCGCCATCGCCTGCAACGACGCGCAGCTCGAGGAGCGCCCCGGAGAATCGGCTGCGCCCGACTGGAACATCATCGGCGACCCCACCGAGGGCGCGCTGATCGTCGCCGCGGCGAAGACCGGGCTGCGCCAGGATGCGTTCGCCCGGGTGCTGCCGCGCGTGCAGGAGATCCCCTTCGATTCGGAGCGCAAGCGCATGACGACGATCCACCGTCATGCGGGTCCGGCCGCGCCGGCTGCGGCCTTTGCCTACCCCGCGCTGAGCGCGATCGTCAAGGGCGCGCCCGACGTCGTGCTCGACCTGTGCACGGCGATGCTCGACGGCGGCCAGGTGGTGCCGCTCTCGCACGCCATGCGCGCGAGCATCCTCGAGCACAACCGCGACATGGCCAGCGCCGCCCTGCGCGTGCTCGGCGTGGCCTTCCGCCCGCTCGCCGAGATGCCGGCGCGGGTGGACGTCGAGACGGTGGAGAAGGAACTCGTCTTCGTCGGCCTGCTTGGCATGATCGACCCGCCGCGCCCCGAAGTCATCGATGCCATCAAGGTGGCCAAGGGCGCCGGGCTGAAGACGGTGATGGTCACCGGCGACTACAAGGACACCGCCGAGGCCATCGCGCGCGACATCGGGCTGCGCACACCCGGCGGCATGGTGCTCACCGGCGCCGAGATCGACAAGCTCTCGGATGCCGAGCTGGCCACGCTGTCCGACCGCATCGACGTCTGCTGCCGCGTCTCGCCACAGCACAAGACGCGCATCGTCGACGCCTTCAAGGCACACGACCACGTCGTGGCGATGACCGGCGACGGCGTGAACGACGCGCCGGCGCTCAAGCGCGCGAACATCGGCGTGGCCATGGGCATCACCGGCTCGGACGTGGCCAAGCAGACCGCCGACATGGTGCTCACCGACGACAACTTCGCCAGCATCGTCTCGGCCATCGAGCAGGGGCGGGTGATCTATTCGAACATCCGCAAGTTCGTCTACTTCCTGCTCGCCTGCAACGTGGGCGAGATCCTCATCGTCTTCGGCGCCATGCTCTTCGGCATGCCCATGCCGCTGCGCCCGGTGCAGCTGCTGTGGCTGAACCTGGTGAGCGACGGCGCCCCGGCGCTCGCGCTGGGCCTGGAGAAGGGCGACGACGACATCATGCAGCAGCCCGCGCGCTCGCCCAAGGAACCGGTGATCACGCGCGACATGGCCCTGGGCATCGGCGTGGTGGGCGTGGTCGACATGCTCGCCATCCTCGGCGTGTTCTACCTCGGCATGCAGCGCTACCCCGGCCACCTGGAGGCGGCGCAGACGATGGCCTTCGTCACGCTGTGCACTTCGGAGCTCATCCGCGCCTTCGCCGCGCGTTCAGAGTACCAGAGCGTGTTCGCGCTGGGGTTGTTCTCCAACCGCTGGATGGTCGCCGCGGTGGCCGTGTCCTTCGCGCTCGTCATGGCCGTGGTCTACCTGCCCTTCCTCGCGCCGTTCTTCGATGCCGTGCCGCTGGGCGTGGACGACTGGTTGCTCATGCTGCCCTTCTTCTTTGCCTCGCCGGTGGCCATGGAGATGCTCAAGTTCTACTTCCGCGGCCGCAGGGCCTCTACCCTGCGCGAATCCCGTCCGTTGGCGGCCCTGGCCGCTACCGGCCCCGCAGGGCTGCCGGTTGCTGCACCGGCATTGCCCGAAACCCGTGGAGGTCACACCATGCTCAGGATCCTGGTTCCCGTCGCCGGCAGCCACAACGACCGCTTCGCGGCACAGGAAGTCGTCCGGCGCTTCATGAACCACACCGCCACGGAAGTGCACCTGCTCAATGTCCAGGCGCCGTTCTCGGCGGACATCGCCAGGTTCACCAGCCGCAAGAACCGCAGCGACTATCACCACGAGCAGGCCGACCGGGCCCTGGCGCCGATCCGCGAGATGCTCGACAGGTACTCGATCCCCTATGCCGTGCACCGTGAACTGGGGCGGCGAGCCGAAGTCATCGCGACCATGGCCAAGCGGCTTCATTGCGACCAGATCGTGATGGCCACGGCGCGCAAGAACTCGCTCACGCGCTGGATCGAGAACTCGGTCACCAACAAGGTGATTGAACTCACCTCGGTGCCCGTCGAGATCGTCGCCGGCGACTCGATGTCGCCGTGGGAGCGTTACGGCATCCCCGCCGCACTGGCCGCAGCGGCCACGGCGGCGATGATGGTTCCCGACTGAGTGCCCCCAGGGCCGGGCCCCCAGGCCCGGCGCCTGGGCCGCCAGGCCCGCGCGCAGCCTTTCAGGCGGCGCGCACCAGCAGCGCCCGCAGCCCCGTCTCGTCGAGCACGGCCACGCCCAGCTCGCGCGCCTTGTCGAGTTTGGCTCCGGCCTGCTCGCCGGCGACGACATAGTCGGTCTTCTTCGACACCGAACCGGCCACCTTGCCGCCGGCGCCTTCGATGAGTGTCTTGGCGTCGTCGCGCGCGAGTGTCGGCAGCGTGCCCGTGAGAACCAAGGTCTTGCCGGCGAGCGGCCGCGGTCGCGCCGCGTCGGCCGCGCCCTCGTCTTCCCGCCAGGCGACACCGGCGGCGCGCAACTGCCGCACGACCTCGACGTTGTGCGCCTGGTCGAAGAAGGCGCGGATGCTCTGCGCCACCACCGGGCCGACGTCTCTCACCTCGAGCAGCTCGTCGACGCGGGCGGCGATGATCCGCTCCAGGCCCCCGAAGTGGCGCGCCAGGTCCTTGGCCGTGGCTTCGCCGACATGGCCTATGCCCAGTGCGTAGATAAAGCGCGCCAGCGTGGTGTGCTTGCTCGCCTGCAGGCCGGCGACGAGCTTGGCCGCGCTCTTCTCGGCCATGCGTTCCAGTGCCGCGAGCCGGGCGGTGTCGAGGGCATACAACTCGGGCAAGGTGCGGATCAGCCCGCCGTCGACGAGCTGGTCGACGAGCTTGTCGCCCAGCCCCTCGATGTCCAGCGCGCGGCGGCCGGCGAAATGCAGCAGCGCCTGCTTGCGCTGCGCGGCACAGAACAGGCCGCCGCTGCAGCGGTGGGCGATGCTGCCCTTCTCGCGCAGCACCTGGCTGCCGCACACGGGGCACTCACGCGGCATGCGGAAATTGGGCACGTAGCGCGGCCGCACGCCGGGCACGCGGCCGACGATCTCGGGGATGACGTCGCCGGCGCGGCGCACGATCACCGTGTCGCCCACGCGCACGCCCTTGCGCCGCAGCTCGAAGAGGTTGTGCAGCGTGGCGTTGCTTACCGTCGTGCCCCCCACGAACACCGGCTCGAGCTTGGCCACCGGCGTGAGCTTGCCGGTGCGGCCGACCTGGATCTCGATGGCGTTGAGGCGCGTCATCTGCTCCTGCGCCGGGTATTTGTGCGCCACCGCCCAGCGCGGCTCGCGCGTGACGAAGCCCAGGCGCTTGTGCAGCTCGAGCGCATTCACCTTGTAGACCACGCCGTCGATGTCGAAGGGCAGCGCGTCGCGCCGCTCGCCCATGGCGCGGTGGAACTCCGCCAGCCCGGCCGCGCCGCGCACCACGCCACGGTCGGCGCACACCGGAACGCCCCACGCCGCCAGGGCGTCGAGCGTGGCGCTGTGCGTGGCCGCGGGTGCGTTGAATGCGGCCCAGCCCTGCACCTCCCCCACGCCGTAGGCGAAGAAGCTCAATGGCCGCCGCGCGGCGATGGCCGGGTCGAGCTGGCGCACGGCGCCGGCGGCAGCGTTGCGCGGATTGACGAAGGTCTTCTCGCCCTTCTCGCGCTGGCGCGCGTTGAGCTCTTCGAAGTCGTCGCGGCGCATGTAGACCTCGCCGCGCACCTCCAGCACCGCCGGCGCCTCGCCCGCCAGGCGCAAGGGAATTTGCCCCCCGGCGCCGCGCCGCCCACGCACGGTGCGGATGTTCTGCGTCACGTCCTCGCCCGTCTCGCCGTCGCCGCGCGTGGCCGCCTGCACGAGCACACCGCCCTCGTAGCGCAGGTTGATCGCCAGGCCATCGAACTTGAGCTCGGCGGCGTACTCCACCGGCGCGGCGTCGGCCGGCAGCTCGAGCTCGCGGCGCACGCGCTCGTCGAAGGCCAGCGCGCCCGCGGGCGTGGTGTCGGTCTCGGTGCGGATGC
Organism: Rubrivivax sp.; assembly: GCA_020720385.1. Taxonomy (GTDB): domain Bacteria; phylum Pseudomonadota; class Gammaproteobacteria; order Burkholderiales; family Burkholderiaceae_C; genus Rubrivivax. The sequence goes on along the minus strand of DYOR01000068.1, from coordinate 1,384 downwards.
TGAGCATGGGTACGGCGTGGTGCACCGGCGCAAAGCCCTCGAGCACGCGGCCGATGACGCGCTGCGTCGGCGAATCCGCGCTGAGCAGTTCCGGGTGCGCGGCCTCCAGGGCCTGCAATTCGGCAAAGAGGCGGTCGTACTCGGCGTCGGGGATCTCCGGCGCATCGTGCACGTAGTAGCGCTGCGCGTGGTGCTGCAGCAGCGCGCGCAGGCGTGCGGCGCGGATGGCGGGCACGTCGTCGGCCGGTCGCGGCATGGCGTGGCGAGTCAGCTGAACAAGCGCCGCGCCGCCGCCGAGCCCGCCGCCAGGTCCAGCGCCTCGAGCCGCGCGTAGAGGTCCTGCAGGGCCTCGCCGATGGCGGCATAGGCGTGCAGCGTGACCGGCTGGCCCTGGTCGTCGATGACCGTGGCGTCGAGTTCCTCGGCCAGGCGCGTGGCCGCGCGGTGCCAGGCCGGATAGGGCTCGGCCGCCGCCGGCGTCTGCGCCACCTCCAGCGTGAGCGTGCATTCGCGCACCGCGCTGGCCTGCGGCGCATCGCTCAGCGCGGCCAGCGCCGCCTGCGCGTCCACCGCCAGCACGAGCAGCGGCGGTGCGCCGTCCTCCGCGGCCGGCAGCACCAGCCGGCCGGGCACCGCGCCGGGCACGAAACCCAGGCGCGCAGCCACCTGCTGCACATAGGCCACCGACCAGGCCACGCCGTTGGCGCGCAGGGTCACGGTGAGCTGCGCGTCCAGGGCGCTGGTCAGGCCATCGAGTTCGCGCGCGCGCGCCACCACCTCGAGCATGTCGGGCACGTCGGCACCCTCCACGCTCGTGCCCACGGCCTCGGCAAAGGCCTCGATCTTCTGCACGAACTCCGAGTACTCGATCTCGTTGAGCGCGCCGCTGCGCCCGGCCATCTGCACGCCCGCCTGCAGCTCACCGTAGCGGTGCCCCGGGGCCAGCACCTCCCACTCGCCGCTTTCGGTGTCCAGGCCCTCGATGTAGAAGGGCTTGGCTCCGGCGCGCCGCGTCGGCGGCAGGTGGGCCAGGGCGAGCTCGCCGCTGATCGGCGCTTCCAGCGCGATGGGCACGATGGCGTCGATGAGCGCGTCCAGCCGCGGCATGCGGCGCGGCGTGGCGCGCAGGGCGACGGCTTGCGGCTCGGCTTCGGCCGCCGCGACGGCGCCCAGCGCCGGCTCCACGCGCTCGGCGCCGGGCCGTGCCGTGGTGGCACGCTGCGCGCGCGCGCGGCGCGTGCTCCACCAGCCGTGCAGCGCCAGCGCCAGCAGCACCACGCCGCCGAGCAGGGCCAGCGCCGTGCCGAGCTTCATGGCCAGGCCCGCGTATTCACTGGACTACCCTCCGTGCTGCGCACTCCGGGATGAGCGCTTGGGAGCGGCC
>DYOR01000067.1 GCA_020720385.1 Rubrivivax sp. | reverse complement strand
AGGGGGATGAGGAAACTTCGGAGCGGCCGTGCGTTTCCTCATGAGCCAGCGGCCGGCGCGCCTCCGCTCGGCGCCCGCGGCGGTGTCCTTATAATTCGCCATTGAGCCGGCTTCGGCATCAGCGCAGTACGAGAACATCATCCATGACGCCCGTCATCAATAAAGCTCTCCCTGAATTCGAAGCCCTGGCCACCGGCGGCGTGAAGTTCACACCCCAGTCCAACCAGGGGCGTGCGGTGGTCCTGTACTTCTACCCCAAGGACAACACGCCCGGTTGCACCACCGAGGCGATGCAGTTCCGCGACCAGCACAAGGACTTCCTCAAGGCCGGCGCCGTGGTCTTCGGCGTCTCGCGCGACAACATGGCCTCGCACGAGCGCTTCAAGGCCACCCTGGAACTGCCCTTCGAGCTCATCGCGGACACCGAGGAAAAGCTGTGCCACATGTTCGGCGTGGTGAAGAACAAGATCATGTACGGCAAGAAGGTCAAGGGCATCGAGCGCAGCACCTTCCTCATCGACGCCGCAGGCGTGATGCGCGCCGAGTGGCGCGGCATCAAGGTCGCCGGGCATGTCGACGAAGTGCTCAAGGCGGTGAAGGCGCTGAAGAAGGCTGCTTGAATCCCGCCGCCCCGCCCGTCCACCTGCGGCGCCTGCGCACCGCGCCGATGCCCTGACGTCAGCCGCACAGCAGCCTGTGCGGCTTTTTTCTTCGTCCTCAGCCCCACCCCCCCATGCCCCTGCCCAAGCCGCCCGCGAAAAAAGGTGCCCTGCTGCAAAGCGCCGACTACGAGGCGCAGGCCGCGCCCAAGCCCGACAAGCGCTCGCTCAAGCCGCGCGCCAGCGAGATGCCGGCGCAGGCCCCGCTGGACCTGCTCGACACCACCGCTCTGGCCTGCGCACCCACGCTGGCCGCGCCCGCGGCGGTGAGGCCGCTGCCTGCGGCGGCCCCGGTGCGCGCCATCGTGCCCAAGGCGCGCAAGCCGCGCCGCACGGGTCCGGCCAAGCTCTTCGTCCTCGACACCAACGTGCTCATGCACGATCCGATGAGCCTGTTCCGTTTCGAGGAACACGACATCTTCCTGCCGATGATCACGCTGGAGGAGCTCGACGGCCACAAGCGCGGCATGAGCGAGGTGGCGCGCAGCGTGCGCCAGGTGAGCCGCGAACTCGACGCACTCGCCAGCCTGGCGGCCAAGGACGGCTCACTCGACGCCCACGCCGGCATCGACCTGGCCAAGACCGGGCACCGCGAGGCCGGCGGCAAGCTCTTCTTCCAGACCATGCTGCTGGACATCAAGCTGCCCGCCGGCCTGCCCCAGGGCAAGGCGGACAACCAGATCCTGGGCGTGGTGCAGGGCCTGCGCGAGCAGCAGCTGAAAGTCGCACACCCGCGCGAGGTGGTGCTGGTGTCCAAGGACATCAACATGCGCGTCAAGGCGCGCGCCCTGGGCCTGCCGGCCGAGGACTACACCAACGACAAGACGCTCGAGGACGGCGACCTGCTCTACACCGGCGTGCTCGCGCTGCCCGCCGACTTCTGGGAGCGCCATGGCAAGACCATGGAGAGCTGGCAGCAGGGGGGGCATACCTTCTACCGCATCAGCGGCCCGCTCGTGCCGGGGCTGCTCATCAACCAGTTCGTCTACCTCGAGGTGCCGGGTGCGGCGGCGCTGTACGCGCGCGTCACCGAGATCACTGGCAAGACGGCGGTGCTCAAGACGCTGCGCGACTACACCCACGGCAAGAACGCCATGTGGGGCGTGACCGCACGCAACCGCGAGCAGAACTTTGCCCTCAACCTGCTGCTCGACCCGGAGTGCGACTTCATCACCCTCACCGGCACCGCCGGCACGGGCAAGACGCTGATGACCCTGGCCGCCGGCCTGTCGCAGGTGCTCGACGACCGCCGCTACAGCGAGATCATCGTCACCCGCGTGACCGTGCCGGTGGGCGACGACATCGGCTTCCTGCCGGGCAACGAGGAAGAGAAGATGGGCCCGTGGATGGGCGCGCTGGACGACAACCTCGAGGTGCTGGCGCGCACCGACGCCAGCGCCGGCGAATGGGGCCGCGCCGCCACCAACGACCTGGTGCGCAGCAAGATCAAGATCAAGAGCCTGAACTTCATGCGCGGGCGCACCTTCCTCAACAAGTTCGTGCTCATCGACGAGGCGCAGAACCTCACGCCCAAGCAGATGAAGACGCTGATCACGCGCGCCGGGCCGGGCACGAAGATCGTCTGCCTCGGGAACCTGGCGCAGATCGACACGCCCTACCTCACCGAAGGCTCGTCGGGCCTGACCTACGCGGTGGACCGCTTCAAGGGCTGGCCGCACGGCGGCCATGTGATGCTGGCGCGCGGCGAACGCTCGCGCCTGGCGGACTTTGCCAGCGAGGTGCTGTAGGCCCTTGCCCACTGCGGCGGCGGTGGCGCGCGCACAATGCCGGCACTCGCGGAGGGCTCGTCGATGTGGTACTCGTGCATCGCCCTGACCGGTGCCGCAGCCCTGCTGGGCTGCGCCGTCGCACCACCGCGCCCCGGCGCCACGCACGACGAGCTGCGGCAGGCCTGGGGGCAGCCGACGGCGAGCTACGCGCTTGCCGATGGCGGCCAGCGGTTCGAGTACGCCACCGGCCCCTACGGCCGCACGACGTGGATGGTGGATCTGGGCCGCGAGGGCCGCGTGCTGCAGGCCCGCCAGGTGCTCGGCGAGGCCGAGTTCCTGCGCGTGCAGTCGGCGCCCGACCTGCGCCGCGACGACCTGCTGCGCTGGCTGGGCACGCCCAGCGAGCGCCGTGCCGGCGGATGGGCGGGCGGTCAGGTGTGGTCGTGGCGCTATCCCACCAACGATTGCCTGTGGTTCGAGTCCTCGGTGGCCGATGATGGGCGCGTCAGCGGCAGCGCCTACGCGGTCGACCCGCGCTGCGACGGCCCCAGCGACGCGCGCGACTGAGCGCGGGCTGGCGGGACCACGGCCGCTACGCATCGTCGCGTCGACGCAGATAGCTGGCGAAGCGCGGCACGCCAGCCGCGGTGCGCCCGCGGTAGGTGAAGGTGACGACGCTGCCCAGCGGCGGCGGTGCCTCGCGCAGCGCGTCGCTCAAGCCGCTGCCGAGGTGGAATTCCACCCCTTGGGCCATGCGCACGCGCAGCGCACCCAGGCGGCCTGCGTTGCGCCCATGCCCCCGCAGGTGACCGACGACCACGGCTTCCGCATCCTGCTGCGGCTTGAGCTTGAGCAGCAGCGCGCTGCGGCCGCTCACGTAGGCGGCGTCGGCGCGGTGCAGCACGAGGCCTTCACCACCCTCCCGCACCACCTGTTTCAGCCGGCGCTGCAACGCCGCAGGCCCATCCACCGCGGCCTGCGCCACGGCCACCAGCGCGCCGTCGCCGGCCCGGCGCACCAAGGCTTCGATGCGCGTGGCGCGCTGGGCAAAGGAGCCCTCGGCGCCCGGCAGCTCGAAGATCATGAAGCGGATGCGGCGCCACTCGGCGTCGACGGGTGCGTGCCGACGCACGGCCGCGGACACCTCCTCGAAGCGGCCGCGGCCGAGCCAGAGCTCGCCGTCCAGCGGCACCGCCGGCAAGGCGGCGCTGAACCAGGCCGGCGCGGCCAGCGCCAAGCCGCTGCGCGAGCGCAGCGAGCGTCCGTCCCAGAAGGCACGCACGCCGTCGTACTTCTCGCTCACGAGGTAGCCTGCCGGGTCGATGCCCACGGGCGCTTCCTGTGCCAGCAGCAGGGGCAAGCGCTCGGACGACGGGCGCGCGAATGCCGGCGCCGAGCCGAGCGAGAGCCAGGCGATGAAACTGCGGCGGGTGGTGGCAAGGCGTGTCGTCATGCGGGCCTCCGTGGGTGGACTGGCCTGCAGTCTCGGCGCCCATGGCGCAGCGCGCCATCGCCCCGTGGGCGGGCCGCGCATCCCCCGGGTGGGGGCACCCGCGTCAGCCCGGGGCGACCAGATCGCGGATCTGCTGCAGCGCCGTGGGGTCCTCGATCGTCGTCAGGTCGCCCGGGTCGCGCTGCTCGCACACCGCCTGGATGGCGCGGCGCAGCATCTTGCCCGAGCGCGTCTTGGGCAAGGCGCTGACGAAACGCACGCGCGAGGGACGGGCCAGCGCGCCGAGTTGCTCGTCCACGATCTTCATGATCTCGCCTTCGAGCCCGCGTGCCCCTTGCGCCGTGGCCGCACGCGAAGGGTCCTTGAGCACGGCAAAGGCCATCGCCACCTGCCCCTTGAGCGCGTCGGCCACGCCCACCACGGCCACCTCGGCCACGCCGGGGTGGCTGGAGATGCTCTCCTCGATCTCGCGCGTGCCCAGGCGGTGGCCGGCGACGTTGATGACGTCGTCGGTGCGGCCGAGGATGAAGTAGTAGCCATCCTCGTCGCGTATGCCCCAGTCGAAGGTGTTGTAGATCGTCCGCCCGGGCACCGTCTTCCAGTAGGTCTTGACGAAACGCTCGTCGTCGCGCCAGACGGTCTGCATGCACCCCGGCGGCAGCGGGCCCTCGATGGCGACCACGCCCTTCTGGTGGTGGCCGGTCAGTTCCTCGCCGGTGTGTTCGTCGAGCAGCTTCACGTCGTAGCCGTAGACCGCCTTGCCCGGGCTGCCGAACTTGCTCGGCGCCTTCTCGACCCCGTTGCAGATGCCGAGGATCGGCCAGCCGGTCTCCGTCTGCCAGTAGTTGTCGATGATCGGGCGGCCGAGCGCATCGGCGATCCATCGCGCGGTGGGCTCGTCCAGCGGCTCGCCGGCGAGGAACAGCGCGCGCAGGCTGGAGAGGTCGTGCTTCTTCAGCGCCGCCGGGTCCTGCTTCTTCAGCACGCGGATCGCCGTCGGCGCCGAGAACATCGAGGTCACCTTGTACTTCTCCACCAGGCTCCACCAGATGGCGGCGTCGGGGCGGATGGGAAGGCCCTCGTACATGATGGTGGCCATGCCGTTGATCAGCGGCCCGTAGATGATGTAGCTGTGGCCGACGACCCAGCCGATGTCGCTGGTGGAGAAGTAGGTCTCGCCCGGGTTGCCGAGGAAGATCAGCTTCATGCTCGCGGCCAGCGCCACGGCGTAGCCGCCGGTGTCGCGCTGCACCCCCTTCGGTCGGCCGGTGGTGCCCGAGGTGTAGAGCGTGTAGCTCGGGTGCTCGGCATCCACCCACTCGCAGGGCACGGGCGTCGAGGCATGCGTCTCGCGCCACGCGGCGTAGTCCTCGTCGCGCCCGGCCACGCGGCTGAAGGCGACCAGGCCGCGGTCGACCATCAGGACCTTGGCCGGCTTGCACTGCGCGAGCTTGATGGCCTCGTCGAGCAGCGGCTTGTAGGCGACGACCTTGCCACCGCGGCTGCCGGCGTCGGCGCTGACGATGACCACCGGCTCGGCGTCGTCGATGCGGCTCGCCAGGCTCACGCTGGCAAAACCGCCGAAGACCACCGAGTGCAGCGCGCCGATGCGCGTGCAGGCGAGCATGGCGAAGGCGGCCTCCGGGATCATCGGCATGTAGACGAGCACGCGGTCGCCCTTGCCCACGCCCAGGCTCTTCAGCGTGGCCGCCATGCGCTGCACTTCGGCGTGCAGTTCACGGAAGCTGTAGACGCGCTCCTCGTTGACCTCGGTGGAGACGAAGATGAGCGCGTTCTGGTCCGGCCGCGTGGCCAGGTGCCGGTCGACCGCGTTGTGGCACAGGTTGGTGGTGCCGCCGGCGAACCAGCGCGCGAAGGGCGGGTGGCTGTAGTCGCAGATCTGCCGCGGACGTTCGTGCCAATCGATGAGTTCGGCCTGCTCGGCCCAGAAGGCGTCGCGCTGGTCGATCGAGCGGCGGTAGAACTGGGCGAAGTCCGTCATCACGCGTCTCCAGGAATCGATGGACCAGGCGGGGCCGACCTGCCCGGTGCCATGCATTCTCGGCGCCGCGCTTGCACAGCGCTGACGGCGCGCGCTCAGCCGAGGTCGACGACGATGCGCCCGCGCACCTGCCCGGCCATGAGGCGCTGCGCGGCGTCGATGGCCCCCTCCAGCGGCACTTCCCGCACCATCGTCTCGAGCAGCGCCGGGTCGAGGTCGCGCGCCAGGCGAGCCCAGGCCTGCTCGCGCAGCGCACGCGGCGCCATCACGCTGTCCACGCCGGCCAGGGTGACGCCGCGCAGGATGAAAGGCATCACGGTGGTGGGCAGGTCGTGCCCCTGCGCCAGGCCACAGGCGGCGACCACGCCGCCGTAGCGCGTCTGCGCCAGCGCGTTGGCCAGCGTGTGGCTGCCCACGGCATCCACCACCGCCGCCCAGCGTTCCTTTTGCAGCGGCTTGCCCGGTACGGCGAGTTCGGCGCGGGCTATCACCTGCGCGGCGCCCAGGTGGGTGAGGTAGTCGGCCTCGTGCAGCTTGCCGCTGGCCGCGACCACACGGTGGCCCAGGCGCGCGAGCAAGGCGATGGCCACGCTGCCCACGCCACCGCTGGCACCGGTGACGAGCACCTCGCCCGCGCCGGGGCGCAGGCCGTGGCGCTCGAGCGCCAGCACGCAGAGCATGGCGGTGTAACCGGCGGTGCCGATGGCCATCGCCTGCCGTGGCGTGAAGACCTGCGGCAGCTTCACCAGCCACTCTCCCTCGAGCCGCGCGCGCTGCGCCAGGCAACCCCAATGGGTCTCGCCCACGCCCCAGCCGTTGTGCACGAAGCGCTCGCCAGGCTTCCAGTCCGGGTGGCGGCTTTCCAGCACCGTGCCTGCGCCGTCGATGCCCGGCACCATGGGCCAGACACGCACCACGGGCGAGCGGTTGGTGAGCGCCAGGGCGTCCTTGAAGTTGATCGTCGAGCACGCGGGCTGCACCAGCACGTCGCCCTCGGGCAGGCGCGCCTCGTCCAGCAGGGTCACGCCGGCGCGGAACCCGGCGTCGTCCTTTTCCAGCAGCAAAGCCTTGAACATGTCGTTTCACCCCAGGTCTTCAGTACGGCCATGCTGCCACGCTGTTGACCACCGGGCGCGCAAAGTTGACTCGCCCACAAGCACTGGTATCCTGCGCCGCTGATGCTCCGAACCCACCCCCTCACCCTGGCGTTGACGCTGAGCCTGCTGCTCGTGGCCGCGCCGGCGCACGCCGCACCCGAGCCGCCAGCGGGCGACGCGGTGCTGCAGATGCTGCAGGACAAGGGCCTGCTGCCCAGCGCGGCGGCAGTCGAGGCCAACCCCATCGTGCAGCAGGTGCGCGACGCGGCCTCCGAGCTGGTGATGTCGTCGATGAACTTCCTCGGCGTGCGCTATCGCCGCGGTGGCAACGACGCCGAGCATGGTTTCGACTGCAGCGGCTTCACGCGCTACGTGTTCGAACACAGCGTGGGCCTGGTGCTGCCGCGCCGCGCCGACCAGCAGGCGCGCGACGCGTCCCTGGCGGCGGTGAAGAAGGACGAGCTCAGACCGGGTGACCTGGTGTTCTTCAACACCATGCGCCGTGCCTTTTCGCACGTGGGCATCTACGTCGGCGAGGGCAAGTTCATCCACGCCCCGCGCACCGGCGCCCAGGTGCGCATCGAGGACATGCGCACGGCCTACTGGTCCAAGCGCTTCAACGGCGCACGGCGCGCCGACATTCCCGCGCCGCTTGTCGGGCCTCAGCCTTAAGCGGTGCGCGCCACCGGCGCGACAATAGCGGCATGGGTGAGACGATCGTTGCGCTGGCCGACCTGCGTTATGCCGCCGTGGTGCCACAGGTGCCTGCACTGGCGCCTGCGCCGACCGGGCTGCTCGCCGACCGACTCGGCCGCCCCCTGCGCGACCTGCGCATCTCGGTCACGGACAAGTGCAACTTCCGCTGCAGCTACTGCATGCCCAAGGAAGTCTTCGACCGCAACTACAAATTCCTGCCCCACAGTTCGCTGCTGAGCTTCGAGGAGATCACCCGCGTGGCGCGCGCCTTCGTCGCCCACGGCGTGGTCAAGCTGCGCCTCACCGGTGGCGAGCCCCTGCTGCGCAAGGACGTGGAGCGCCTCATCGCGCAGCTCGCCGCCTTGCGCACGCCCGATGGCCAGGCGCTGGACATCACCCTGACCACCAACGGCTCGTTGCTCGAACGCAAGGCCGCCGCGCTGCGCGATGCCGGCCTCAAGCGCGTCACCGTGAGCCTGGACGCGCTCGACGACGCCATCTTCCGGCGCATGAACGACGTCGATTTCCCGGTGGCTGACGTGCTCGCCGGCATCGGCGCGGCGCTGCGCGCCGGACTGGCGCCGCTGAAGATCAACATGGTCGTCAAGCGCGGCACCAACGACGAACAGATCCTGCCGCTGGCGCGCCACGTGCGCGAGCACTTCGGCCCCGAGGTGGTGCTGCGCTTCATCGAGTACATGGACGTCGGCGCCAGCAACGGCTGGTGCATGGACGAAGTGCTGCCCTCGAGCGAGGTGCTGGCGCGCCTGCGCACGGCCTTCGCCCTGGAGCCGCTGGCGGCGGCAGCGGCGGGCGAGACCGCGCAGCGCTGGCGCTACGCCGACGGCGGCGGCGAGGTCGGCCTCATCAGCAGCGTCACCCAGGCCTTCTGCCGCGACTGCAACCGCGCCCGTCTGTCCACCGAGGGCAAGCTCTTCCTGTGCCTGTTCGCCCACCAGGGCCACGACCTGCGCGCGCTGCTGCGCGGCGCGCAGCCCGACGGCCAGCCCTGGAGCGACGCCCAGCTCGCCGCGGCGCTGGGCCCCATCTGGGCCGGGCGCGACGACCGTTATTCCGAGCTGCGCGGTGCGCAACAGGCCCCCTCTGGCAGTGCCGAGCGGCGCATCGAGATGCACTACATCGGCGGTTGAGATCCGCCCGCCAGAGAACCCATGGAACCGACCCTGATCCGCATGCTCGCCTCCGCCGAGGACGACGCCGTGGCCATCGCCGCCCCCGGCCGCGCACCGCTGGACTATCGCGGCCTGCGCGCGCTGGTGCAGCGCACGCTGGCGCAGCTCAATGCCCTGGGCATAGGCCGCAACGACCGCCTCGCCATCGTGCTCGCCAACGGCCCGGAGATGGCCACCTGCTTCGTCGCCGCAGCCTGCGGCGTGGCCACCGCGCCGCTGAACCCGGCCTACCGTGCCGACGAGTTCGAGTTCTACCTCGCCGACCTGCACGCCAAGGCGCTCATCGTCGAGCACGACAGCAACTCGCCGGCGATCGCGGTGGCGGCGCGTCTGGGCGTGACCATCCTCGACCTCGTGCCCGGGGCGCAGGCGGGGGATTTCAGCTTGCGCCCGCGCGACGCGGCCGGCGGCACGGCTGCCGCGCACGGCGGCACGGCGCAGCCCGACGACATCTCGATGGTGCTGCACACCTCGGGCACCACCTCGCGCCCGAAGATCGTGCCGCTGTCGCAGCGCAACCTGTGCGCCTCGGCCACGCACATCGCGCGCACGCTGCACTTCACGGCCACCGACCGCGGCCTGAACATCATGCCGCTGTTCCACATCCACGGCCTCATCGCCGGCGTGCTCGCACCACTCGCCGCGGGCTCGCAGGTGTTCTGCACGCCGGGGTTCAACGCGCTCAAGTTCTTCGGCTGGATGGACGAGGCCAGGCCCACCTGGTACACCGCCGTGCCCACCATGCACCAGGCGATCCTCACGCGGGCCGCGAAGAACCGCGAGCTTATCCAGCGCCATCCGCTGCGCTTCATCCGCAGCTCCAGCAGCTCGATGCCGCCGCAGGTCATCCGCGAGCTCGAGGAGGTCTTCGCCGCGCCCCTGGTCGAGGCCTACGGCATGACCGAGGCGACGCACCAGATGGCCTCCAACCCGCTGCCCCCGGCGCTGCGCAAGCCCGGCAGCGTGGGCCTGCCCGCGGGCCCCGAGATCGCCATCATGGACGAGGCCGGCACGCTGCTGCCGCGCGGCGCCGTGGGCGAGATCGTCATCCGCGGCCCCAACGTCACCGCGGGCTACGAGAACAACCCCAAGGCCAACGCCGAAGGCTTCACCGCGGGCTGGTTCCGCACCGGGGACCAGGGGGTGATGGATGACCAGGGCTATCTGAGCCTGACCGGGCGGCTCAAGGAAATCATCAACCGCGGCGGCGAGAAGATCAGCCCGCGCGAGATCGACGAGGTCCTCATGGACCACCCCGCCGTGGCGCAGGTGGTGTGCTTCGGCATGCCCCACGCCAAGCTCGGCGAGGAAGTCGCTGCGGCGGTGGTGCTGCGCGAGGGCGGGCAGGCCAGCGAGCGCGAGCTGCAGGACTTCGTGGCGCAACGCGTGGCCGATTTCAAGGTGCCGAAGAAGATCCTGCTGCTGGCGGAGATCCCGAAGGGCGCGACGGGCAAGCTGCAGCGCATCGGGCTGGCGGCCAAGCTCGGCCTGGCATGACGCTCGCGTGGCGCAGGGACGCCGAGCAGCCATGAAGATCGCCATCGTCGGCGCCGGCGCCATCGGCGGCTACCTCGGCGCGCGGCTCGCCCGCTCGGGGCAGGATCTCACCTTCATCGCGCGGCGCGACAACCTGCTGGCCATCAACGCCCGGGGCATGCGCCTGGTGCTGCCCGACGGCAGCGAGGAAGTGGCGCTGCCGGGCCCGACACTGCGCGCCCTGGAGGACCCGATCGAGGCCGGGCCGCAGGACGTGGTGCTGCTTACCGTGAAGGCCCACCAGGTGCGCGACCTGCTGCCCGCACTGCGCGGCCTGTTCGGCCCGCGCACGATGGTGGTGACGATGATCAACGGCGTCCCGTGGTGGTACTTCCACAGGCTGCCCGGGCCCTTCGAGGGCCGCTCGCTGCAAAGCCTGGACCCGGACGGCGCGCTGGCCGCGCAGATCGAGCCCGAGCGCGTCGTCGGCGGCATCGTCTACCCTGCCGCCGAGCTCGTCGCGCCGGGCGTCGTGAAGGTCGTCGAGGGCAACCGCTTCACGCTGGGCGAGCTCGATGGCAGCCGCAGCGAACGCCTGGAGGCCCTGAGCCAGGCGCTCATGGCCGCGGGCTTCAAGTGCCCGGTCAGCCGCGACATCCGCAGCGAGATCTGGGTCAAGCTGTGGGGCAACCTGAGCTTCAACCCGATCTCGGCGCTGACCCACGCCACGCTGCAGGACATCTGCCACTTCCCGCCCACGCGCGAACTGGCCGCGCAGATGATGCGCGAGGCCCAGGCCGTGGGCGAGAAGCTCGGCGTGGCCTTCAAGGTCGGCCTGGAGCAGCGCATCGCCGGCGCCGAGGCGGTGGGGGCGCACAAGACCTCCATGCTGCTCGACGTGGAGCATGGCCGCGCGCTCGAGCTCGAGGCCCTGGTGGGCGCGGTGCTCGAACTCGGCCGCATCACCGACACCGCCACGCCGACCATCGCCGCGGTCTACGCCCTCACCCGGCTGCTCGCCGCGACGCTGCAGGCCCAGGGCGCCCGCTTGGCACCGCAGGGCATCTGACACAGCGCACCGTGGTGCCGCGGCACGGGTGCGGCGCGCTCAAGCCAGCGCCGCGTCCACGCCCTTGTTGGCGAGGCGGTCGGCGCGTTCGTTGCCGGGGTCGCCGGAGTGGCCCTTCACCCAGCGCCAGCGCACGCTGTGCGCGGCGTTGAGCTCGTCCAGGCGCTGCCACAGCTCGATGTTCTTCACCGGTTTCTTGTCCGCCGTGCGCCAGCCGCGCGCCTTCCAGCCGTGGATCCACTGGGTGATGCCGTTCTTCACGTACTCGCTGTCGGTGTAGATCGTCACCTCGCAGCGCTGGTTGAGCGAGGCCAGGGCCTGGATCACCGCGGTGAGCTCCATGCGGTTGTTGGTGGTGAGCTTCTCGCCGCCGAAGATCTCCTTTTCGTGCTCGCCACTGCGCAGCCAGGCGCCCCAGCCGCCAGGGCCGGGGTTGCCGCGGCAGGCGCCGTCGGCGTAGACCACCACTTCGGACATCAGCGCTCCAGTTCGACGGTTTCGCGCCGGCGGTGCGCGGCCACGGCCGGCGCCGCCTGCGCCTTGCGGCCTTCGTTGCGCAGCAGGCCCACCAGACGCATGCCGCGCACGCGCTTCACGGCCTCGAGGAAATACACCGCGCCGAGCACCGGCCACCAGCGCTCGCCCACGCGGTCCATCCAGGCGAAGCGATCGAGCCACGGGCCGCCGTGCAGCGGCGGGCGCCAGCAGCCGAAGCGCCCGCCCTCGACCTCGAAGGCCAGCAGGCGCAGCCAGTCGCGCAGCCGCCAGTAGCCGATGCACTCGCACGACAAAGGCAGGTACAAGCGCTGCGCACGGCCCACGCCCAGGCCGCGACGCATGCGGCCGGCGCGCTGGCGCAGGCCCCACAGGCTGGCCGGGTTGAAGCCGACGATCACCAGGCGCCCTTCGGGCACGAGCACGCGCTCCACTTCGCGCAGCGTCTGGTGCGCGTCGCGCGCCAGCTCCAGTGTGTGCGGCAGCACCACCAGGTCGATGCTCGCATCGGGAAACGGCAGGGCCTCGAAATCGCAGTGCAGCGCCACCGGTTCGTGGGGCGGCTGCGTCGGCAGCAAGGCGTCGGGCGGCGGCGGCAGCACGAGCAGCTGCGGTGGGTGCAGCAAGTCGCTGGCCACCCAGCGCTTGGGCATGCGGTTGGCGCGCAGGCCGCCGAGTTCGGGCAGCCCGAGTTGCAGTGCGTGAAAGCCGAAAGCATCGGTCACGGCCTCGTCCAGGCGCGCCTGTTCCCACTCGAGCACGTAGCGCCCCGGCGCGGTTCGCAGCCAGGACCCCAACTCTATAATTGCGTCATCCCTCGTCATGAATCTCTTAGCGCTGCCCGCCTTCGCCGACAACTACATCTGGATGCTTCACGACGGCCGTCTCGCCGCCGTGGTGGATCCGGGCGACGACGCACCGGTGCAGGAAGCGCTGGACCGCCTCGGTCTCGAGCTGGCGGCCATTCTAGTGACGCACCACCACGCGGACCACGTCGGCGGCGTCGACGCCTTGCGCGCGCGCTTGCGCGGCCCCGTCTACGGTCCAGCGCGCGAGGCCATCCCCGAGCCCTTCCAGGGCGTGCGTGACGGCGACGAGATCGCGCTGGCGGGCACGCGCTGGCGCGTGCTCGAGGTGCCGGGGCACACGGCCGGGCACATCGCCTACGTGCAGCAAGACACCGCCACCCAACCCCTGCTCTTCTGCGGCGACACGCTGTTCTCCGCGGGCTGCGGGCGGCTCTTCGAAGGCACGGCCGCGCAGATGCAGGCGTCGCTGGCGCGGCTCGCCGCGCTGCCCGACGACACGCGCGTGTGCTGCACCCACGAGTACACGCTGGCCAACCTGCGCTTTGCCGCCGCCGTGGAGCCGGGCAACGCCGAGCGCGCCGCGTACGAGCAGCGTTGCCGCGCGTGGCGCGAGGCGGGCCGGCCCACCTTGCCCTCGAGCCTGGGCCTGGAGAAGGCCGTCAACCCCTTCCTGCGTTGCACGGTGCCCGAAGTGGTGGCCTCGGCCCGCGCGCAGGGGGCCGCCAGCGCCGCTGCGCTGGACGTCTTTGCCACGCTGCGCGAATGGAAGAACCGATTTCGATGACCCCTGCCGGACACTCGCGGCGCCCGGCCGCGCAACGCCTGGCCGGCACGCTGGCCACGATGGCGGCCGCCATGCTCATGCTCGCCACGGGCTGCGCCAGCCTGCCCCCGCCCGACGTGACGGCCGAAGCGGCCGAAGCCGCCGTGGCGCCCGTCGTGCCCACGGCCGCGCCAACCCCGCCACCCGAACCCGCCGACCCGGCGCCGCCGCTGCCCATGCCGGCGGACGACGCCGCAGCGCCAGACGCGGCGCCGCCCGCGGCGGCCGAGGTGGCGCACGGCCGCCTGGAGTCGGCCCAGGACACCGAGGTGGGTGACCTGTGGCAGCGTGTGCGCGAAGGCTTCGCCATGCCCGACCTGGACGACGAACTGGTGCGCAAGTGGGAGCAGTGGTATGCCCGCGACCCGGCCTACGTGCAGCGCATGACCGAGCGCGGCGGGCGCTACCTGTTCCACATCCTCGAGGAAGTGCAGCGCCGCGGCATGCCTTCGGAGATCGCCCTGCTGCCCTTCATCGAGAGCGCCTTCAACCCGCAGGCGCAGTCGCGCGCGCGCGCCTCGGGCATGTGGCAGTTCATGCCCGCCACGGGCAAGGACTTCGAGCTGCGGCAGAACATCTTCCGCGACGACCGCCGCGACGTGCTCGCTTCCACCCGCGCCGCACTGGACTACCTGCAGCAGCTGTACGCGCAGTTCGGCGACTGGCACCTGGCGCTGGCCGCCTACAACTGGGGCCAGGGCAACGTGCAGCGCGCGGTGGAGCGCAACCGGCGCGCGCACAAGCCCACCGACTACCAGAGCCTGCGCATGCCGCGGGAGACACGCGAATACGTGCCCAAGCTGCAGGCGGTGAAGAACATCGTGCAGCACCCCGAGGCCTTCGCCCTGGCGCTGCCGGAGCTGGGCGACCACCCCTACTTCCTCAGCGTGGCCATCGAGCGCGACATCGACGTGGCGCTGGCCGCGCGGCTCGCCGAGCTGCCGCTCGCGGAGTTCATGCAGCTCAACCCGCAGATGAACAAGCCGGTGATCCTGGCGGCCGGCACGCCGCAGGTGCTGCTGCCCTACGACGCCGCCAACCGTTTCGTGCGCGCGCTGGCCGAGTACCGTGGTGCACGCGCGAGCTGGACGGCCTGGGTCGCGCCGCGCACCCTCAAGCCCGCCGAGGCGGCCCGTCTCACCGGCATGAGCGAAGGCGAGCTGCGCAGGATCAACCTGATCCCGCCGCGCATGCTCGTCAAGCTCGGCTCCACGCTGCTCGTGCCGCGCCCGGCGCAACGCACCCAGGACGTGGCCGAGCACATTGCGGAGAACGCGGTGATGAACCTGGCGCCCGAGGGCCGGCCGCTGCGCGAGCTGCGCCTCAAGGCCGGCCGCCAGGGCGACAGCGTGGCCGCCGTGGCGCGGCGCTACCGCGTCAGCGCCGCGCTGGTGGCGCAATGGAACGACGTGCCGGCGCAGGCGCGCTTCAAGCCCGGGCAGTCCATCGTGGTGATGGTGCCCGCCGCCAAGCGCGTGGCGAAGGCCGCACCCGCCACGCACCGCGTGGCCAAGACGGCCACGCCGCGCAAGCGGGCCACGCCGGTGCGCGTCGCGCAGGGCACCACCGGCGCGGGGCCGAGCGCCAGGTAGCTGTTGGAAGGCGGCCCGCCGCCGGCCCGAGGGTGCACAAGCATGAATATCATCATCCTCGACGACTATCAGGACGCGGTGCGCAAGCTCAAGTGCGCCGCGCTGCTCGAGCCGTTCAACGCCAAGGTCTACACCAACACCGTCAAGGGCATCGGCCAGCTCTCGGTGCGGCTGCGCGACGCCAACGTGCTGGTGCTCATCCGTGAGCGCACCCAGTTCCCGCGCGCACTGCTCGAGAAGCTGCCGCGCCTCAAGCTCATCTCGCAGACCGGCCGCGTCGGCCCGCACATCGACGTGGAGACCTGCACGCGGCTGGGCATCGCCGTGGCCGAAGGCGTGGGCTCGCCGGTGGCGCCGGCGGAAATGACCTGGGCGCTGATCATGGCGAGCATGCGCCGCCTGCCGCAGTACATCGCCAACCTCAAGCACGGGGTGTGGCAGCAGTCGGGCTTGAAGGCCGCCTCGATGCCGCCGAACTTCGGCGTCGGCATGGTGCTGCACGGCAAGATCCTGGGCATCTGGGGCTACGGCAAGATCGGCCAGATGGTGGCCGGCTACGGGCGCGCCTTCGGCATGCAGGTGCTGGTGTGGGGCAGCGCGGCATCGCGCCAGCGCGCCGTGGACGACGGCCACCAGGCGGCCACGGACTGCATGGCGTTCTTCGAGAGCGCCGACGTGGCGAGCCTGCACCTGCGCCTGAACGAACAGACGCGCGGCATCATCTGCCTGGACGCCTTGTCGCGCATGAAACCCACCGCGCTGCTGGTGAACACCTCGCGCGCCGAGCTCATCGAGGACGGCGCCCTGGTGGCGGCGCTCAACCGCGGCCGGCCCGGGATGGCGGCCGTGGATGTCTTCGAGAGCGAGCCCATCCTCCAGGGCCATCCCCTGCTGCGCCTGGAGAACGCCATCTGCACGCCGCACATCGGTTACGTCGAGCAGGACAGCTACGAGCTGTATTTCGGCGCGGCCTTCCGCAACGTGGTCGACTTCATCGACAAGCGGCCCAGCCACATCGTCAACCCCGAGGCGCTCAAGGTGCTGCGTTGACACCGCAGCGTGCGCCACGCTCGCCCACCGAGCTCTTCACCGCCTTCACCCGGCTGGCCCTGCAGGGTTTCGGTGGCGTGCTGCCGGTGGCGCAGCGCGAGCTGGTGGAGCGTCTGGGCTGGATCACGCGCCAGCAGTTCCTGGAGATGCTCTCGGTGGCACAGGTGCTGCCCGGGCCGAACATCGTCAATCTCTCGCTCATGATCGGCAATCGCTTCTTCGGCCTGCGCGGCGCGGCCGCCGCCATGACCGGCATCCTGCTCGCGCCCCTGGTCATCGTCCTGGCGCTGACGCTGGCGGCGCGGCAGCTGCAGTCGGTGCCCGGGGTGGCCGGCGCGCTGCGCGGCATGGGCGTGGTGGCCGCGGGGCTGATCCTGTCCACGGCGGTGAGGCTCGGCACCGGCCTGCGCGGCAACGCACTGGGCCTGCCGACTTGCGCCGCCCTGGCCGTGGCCACCGTCGTCGCCGTGGGCGTATGGCGCTGGCCGCTGGCGTGGGTGGTGCTGGGGCTGGGCGCCATCTCGGTGGCCCTGGCCTGGCGCCGGCTGCCATGACCCACGCCCTGCTCTTCGGCCCCGGAATCCTGGTCGCCGGCGACTGGCTCAACCTGTTCCTGCACTTCACCGCCCTGTCGCTGCTCGCCGTCGGCGGCGCCATCTCCACGGCGCCGGACATGCACCGCTTCGTCGTCGTTCAGCAGGGCTGGCTCAGCGACGCCCAGTTCGGCGCCTCGGTGGCGCTGGCCCAGGCCGCACCCGGGCCCAACGTGCTCTTCGTCGCCGTGATCGGCTTCAACGTCGGCGGACTGGCTGGCGTGGCCGCCACCTTGACCGGCACCTTGCTGCCCTCGACCACGCTGGCGCTGCTGGCCACGTGCTGGGGCGAGCGCCACGGCCAGTCGCGCGCCCTGCGCGCCTTCACCACCGGCCTGGCCCCCTTGACCATCGGGCTGCTGGCGGCGACGAGCTGGATCCTGCTCGAGCCCACGCGCCCCGAGTGGGCCAGTGCCGCGCTCGTGGCGCTGTCGCTGTGGGTCATGCTGCGCACGTCGTGGACGCCGCTCCTGCCCCTGGCCGCGGGTGCGCTGGCCGGGGCGCTGGGCTGGGTCTGAGCGCCCCCAGGGCCGGGCCAGCCCGGCCCGCCCCCCGTGGGGGTTCAAGCAAAGTGGCAAAGCCACATTTGCTCGAGAGCCCGGACGCGAGGGCGCGCCCGCGCGCGGCCTTGCGCCTGGCGAAGGCCCGCACCCTCTGCGGTGCGCGCTGAGCCCGTTCAGCGGCGCTGGCGCAGCGCCTCGAACAGGCACACCCCTGCCGCCACCGAGACGTTGAGGCTCTCCACCGCGCCCTGCATCGGAATCTTCACCAGCTCGTCGCAGCTCTTGCGCGTGAGCTGGCGCATGCCCGCTCCTTCGGCGCCCAGCAC
This sequence comes from Rubrivivax sp., assembly GCA_020720385.1. Lineage (GTDB taxonomy): Bacteria > Pseudomonadota > Gammaproteobacteria > Burkholderiales > Burkholderiaceae_C > Rubrivivax. The sequence continues at coordinate 270 of DYOR01000067.1, read as the reverse complement.
GAGGGCGAGCGGGCCGCTGAGGTCGGCATCGAAGAGCGTCTGCGCCGCGTCCTCGGCCGTGCCGACGATGCGCACGCCGCGTTCCTTGAGCTCGGCCAGCGTGCGCGCCAGGTTCGTCACCATGAGGTAAGGCACGGTCTCGGCCGCGCCACTGGCCACCTTGGCGACGGTGGCATTCAGGCCCACGGCGTGGTCCTTGGGGGCGACCACGGCATGCGCGCCGGCACCGTCGGCCACGCGCAGGCAGGCGCCGAGGTTGTGCGGGTCGGT
>DYOR01000066.1 GCA_020720385.1 Rubrivivax sp. | reverse complement strand
GTGTTTGCGCTGCCTAACCATCCATGAGTCCGAGGCCTCGCCCCCGAGCATGAAACTACCGCGTCAGGCCGAGGGCGATCGCAAAACATGGCTGAGTGTTCAAGTTATTGTGTCTAGGTTCCTTAGTTGATTTTACGTAACGCTACTTTGTGCCTTAGGTAGTACGCTCGTCGCCTCGATCTGCCGCCGCCGCGGCCAGGAGACTCCAGAGATGAACAAGATCTATCCCAGCGCCGCCGCCGCGCTGGACGGCATCGTCAGGGATGGGCAGTTGATCGCCGTGGGCGGTTTCGGCCTGTGCGGCATCCCCGAGGCGCTCATCGACGCCCTGCGCGACAGCGGGGTGAAGAACCTGACGGCGATCTCGAACAACGCCGGCGTCGACGGCTTCGGCCTGGGCAAGCTGCTCGAGACGCGGCAGATCAGGAAGATGATCAGCAGCTACGTCGGCGAGAACAAGGAGTTCGAGCGCCAGTTCCTCGCCGGCGAGCTCGAGCTCGAATTCACGCCGCAGGGCACGCTGGCCGAGAAGCTGCGCGCCGGCGGCGCCGGCATCCCGGCGTTCTTCACCCGCACCGGCGTGGGCACGCTGGTGGCCGAGGGCAAGGAGACACGCGAATTCGACGGCCACACCTACCTCATGGAGCGCGCGCTGCTGCCCGAGGTTTCGCTGGTCAAGGCCTGGAGGGCGGACCATTCGGGCAACCTGCAGTTCCGCCTCACCGCGCGCAACTTCAACCCGGCCGTGGCCATGGCCGGGCGCATCACCGTGGTCGAGGTCGAGGAGATCGTGCCCACCGGCAGCATGGAGCCCGACTCGGTGCACCTGCCCGGCATCTACGTGCAGCGCATCGTGCTCAACGCCCACCCCGAGAAGCGCATCGAGAAGCGCACCCTCACCGAAAAGACGGGAGCCTGACCATGGCCTGGACACACGACCAGATGGCCGCGCGCGCGGCCCAGGAATTCGAGGACGGCTTCTACGCCAACCTCGGCATCGGCCTGCCCACCCTGGTGGCCAACTTCCTCGACCCGAGTTACGAAGTCTGGCTGCAGAGCGAGAACGGCATGCTCGGCATCGGACCCTTCCCGACCGAGGAACAGGTCGACGCCGACCTCATCAACGCCGGCAAGCAGACGGTGACCACGCTGCCCGGATCGAGCATCTTCGGCAGCCACGACAGCTTCGCCATGATCCGCGGTGGCAAGGTCAACATCAGCATCCTCGGCGCCATGCAGGTCAGCGCCAAGGGCGACCTGGCCAACTGGATGATCCCGGGCAAGATGGTCAAGGGCATGGGCGGCGCGATGGACCTGGTGGCCGGCGTCAAGCGCGTGGTCATCCTCATGGAGCACGTGGCGCGCAAGAAGGACGGCACGATCGAACTGAAGATCCTGCCCGAGTGCACGCTGCCGCTCACCGGCAAAGGCGTGGTCGACCGCATCATCACCGACCTGGCCGTGCTCGACGTGACGCCCGAGGGCATCAAGGTTGTGGAGATGGCGCCCGGCGTGACGCGCGAGGAACTGCAGACCAAGACCGGCGTGCCGCTGCACTGAGCCGCGCATGAGGCCAGCGGCGGCGGCGCGGGCCACGCTCGCGGCCGGCGCCGCGGCGGCGCTGCTCGCCGCCGCCTGCGCCCCGGGGTGCAGCAGCGACCGGGCCCCGGCCACCGACTTCGGCGCTGCCGCTGCCGAACCTGTCGCCCCGACGCCGCGCGCGGCCGCACCGCGCTTTCCGGAGAGGCCCTCGGGCTGGACCGACAAGCCGGGCTGGTCGGCAGCGCATTTCATGGTTGCCGCAGCCCACCCGCTGGCCACCGATGCGGGCGGCGAGATCCTGCACGCCGGCGGCTCGGCACTCGACGCCGCCATCGCCGTGCAGATGGTGCTCGGCCTCGTGGAGCCGCAATCCAGCGGCATCGGCGGCGGCGCCTTCCTCATGCACTGGGACGGCCACGAGGTGGCCGCCTGGGACGGCCGCGAGACCGCGCCGGCGGCGGCCGATGCGACCATGTTCCTGGGCGCGGACGGCAGGCCGCTGCCGCATGCCCAGGCCACGCTGGGTGGGCGCGCCGTGGCCACGCCGGGCGCGCTGAAGATGCTCGAGGCCGCGCACCGCGTGCACGGCCGCCTGCCCTGGGCGCGGCTCTTCGAGCCGGCCATCGCCCTGGCCGAGCGGGGCTTCGCGCTCGGCCCGCGACTGCACGCCGCGCTGGCGGCGGACAAGGCGCTGCGCCGCGACCCGCTGGCGCGAGCCTACTTCTACCGTGCCGACGGCACGCCGCACGCCGTGGGCCAGGTGCTGCGCAACCCGGCGCTCGCCGAAGTGCTGCGCGGCATTGCGGCGCACGGCAGCGACGCCCTGCTGCGCGGCCCGGTGGCCGCCGACATGGTGGCGCGCGTGCGCGGGCATGCCGTGCCGGGGCGGCTCAGCCTGGCCGATCTGGCGGCGTACGAACCCAGGCGGCGCGAGGCGCTGTGCACGCCCTGGCGCGAGGTCTACCGCGTGTGCGGCTTCCCGCCGCCGTCGTCGGGGCACCTGGCGCTGATGCAGATCCTGGGCATGCTCGAACACCTGCCGGTGCCCGCGCCCGCGCTGCCAGGCGGCGTGCCGGGCCCGGACTGGCTGCACGCCTACACCGAGGCGGCGCGCCTGGCCTGGGCCGACCGGGCGAAGTACGTCGCCGACCCCGACTTCATCGCCGCGCCGGGTGGTGACTGGGCAACCCTGCTCGACGGCGCCTACCTGGTGCAGCGCGCGGCACTCATCGGCGCGCGCCGCATGCGCGTGGCGCCGGCCGGCCGGCCCGCGGCGACGGTGCTGTCCTGGGCGCCGATGAGCGAGCAGCCCGAGCACGGCACGACTCACATCAGCGTCGTCGACGCCGAGGGCCACGCGGTGGCCATGACGACGACCATCGAGTCCGTCTTCGGCGCGCACCTGATGGCCGACGGCGGCAGTGGCAAGCCCGGTGGCTACCTGCTGAACAACGAGATGACCGACTTCGCGCTGGCGCCGGCCGATGCGCAGGGCCGGCCGGTGGCCAACCGCATCGAACCCGGCAAGCGCTCGCGCTCGAGCATGAGCCCGACGCTGGTCTTCGACGCGCGCGACGGCCGTCTGCTCATGAGCCTGGGTTCGCCCGGCGGCGTGGCCATCGTCCACTACGTCGCCAAGACACTCGTCGCCACGCTGCAGTGGCGGCTCGACGCGCAGCGCGCCATCGCCCTGCCCAACTTCGGCAGCTTTGGCGGGCCCGTGTTGCTGGAGCGCGGGCTCTTCCCGCCGGCCACGCTGCAGGCCTTGCGCGAGCGCGGGCACGAGGTCGTCGAAAGCGATCTCAACAGCGGCCTGCAGGCGATCCAGCGCACGCCCTCGGGCTGGTTCGGTGGCGCCGATCCGCGCCGCGAGGGCATGGCGCGCGGCGACTGAGGGCCCCCAGGGCCGGCCCGAGCCGGCCCGCCCCCCGTGGGGGTTCAAGCAAAGTGGCGGAGCCCCATTTGCCCGAGAGGGCCGGGCGCGACGGCGCGGTCAGCGGCCCTTGAGTGCGCGCGCGGCTTCGCTCACCAGCGCCGGGCCGCGGTAGATGAGCCCGGTGTAGATCTGCACCAGGTTCGCCCCGGCCTGCACCATGGCGCGCGCGTCGTCCCCGCTCATCACGCCGCCCACGCCGATGATGGGGTAGTCCGGTCCGAGCGCGGCGCGCAGCAGGCGCACGACGCGCTGGCTCGTCTGGAAGACCGGCGCGCCGCTCAGGCCACCGGCCTCGCCGGCATGGCGCTCGCCTTGCACCGCCTCGCGCGAGACGGTGGTGTTGGTGGCGATGACGCCGTCGACGCGGTGCCTGAGCAGCGTGGCGGCGATGACGCCGACCTGCGCGTCGTCGAGGTCGGGCGCGAGCTTGACGAACATCGGCACCCGGCGGCCGTGCTCGCGCGCCAAGGCGTCGCGGCGCGCCTGCAGCGCGCCGAGCAGCGCCTCGAGTGCCGCGTCGCCTTGCAACGCGCGCAGGTCCTTGGTGTTCGGGCTGGAGATGTTCACCGTGACGTAGTCGGCGTGCGCATAGACGCCGGTCAGGCACAGCAGGTAGTCGTCCGCCGCACGCTCGATGGGCGTGGCGGCGTTCTTGCCGATGTTCAGGCCGAGCACGCCGCCGCTGGCGCGAAAGCGGTGCGAGCGCTCGACGTGGGCGATGAAGTCGGCCAGCCCGCCGTTGTTGAAGCCCATGCGGTTGATGAGCGCGCGCTTGCCGGGCAGGCGGAACATGCGCGGCCTGGGGTTGCCGGGCTGGGGCAGGGGCGTGACGGTGCCGACCTCGATGAAGCCGAAGCCCATCGCCCCCAGGCCATCGATGCAGGCACCCGCCTTGTCCAGGCCCGCGGCCAGGCCGATGCGGTTGGGGAAGCGCAGGCCGGCGAGCACCACCGGGTCGTCCACCCGCGCCTGCTGCCACAGCCAGCGTGCCGGCGTGTGCTGCAGCGCGGCGAGGCCGTGCATCGTCAGGTCGTGGGCCGTTTCGGCGTCCAGGCCGAAGAGGAACGCGCGGGCCAGGGGGTAGGGCAGCAGGGGCATGGGCCTGGATTGTCTCAGGCCACCCCTCGATAATCGAGACATGACGCAAGACGAACTCAAGGCCCTGGTGGGCCGCGCGGCGCTCGAGCACGTGGTGCCGGGTGAACTGGTGGGCGTGGGCACGGGCTCCACGGTGAACCACTTCATCGACGCCCTGGCGACGATGAAGGGGCGCATTGCCGGCGCCGTGTCGAGCTCGGTGCAGAGCACCGAGCGCTTGCGCGCCCACGGCATCACGGTGTTCGAGGCCGGCGAGGTGCCGAGGCTGCCGGTGTATGTCGACGGCGCCGACGAGATCGACGGCCGCGGCTGCATGATCAAGGGCGGCGGCGCAGCGCTCACGCGCGAGAAGATCGTTGCCGACCTGGCCGAGCGCTTCGTGTGCATCGCCGACGCGAGCAAGCTCGTCGACGTGCTCGGTGCCTTCCCGCTGCCGGTGGAGGTGATCGCCATGGCCGCGCCGCAGCTGGCGCGGCGCTTCGCCGCGTTGGGGGGCACGGCGAGCCTGCGTGCGGGCGTGCTCACCGACAACGGCCACCCCCTGCTCGACGTGCGCGGCCTCGCCATCACCGACCCTCTGGCCATGGAGTCGGAGATCAACCAGTGGCCCGGCGTGGTCACGGTGGGCATCTTCGCCCGCCATCGCGCCAGCCTGTGCCTGCTCGGCACGGCGCAGGGCGTGCGCAGGCTGGTGTTCTAATCGGGGTTGCTTCCGCAACCCCCTGCCCGAGGACCCGCTTTGGCCAAACCCAATTACTCGTTCGAAAAACGCCAGCGCGAGTTGGCGAAGAAGAAGAAGAAGGAAGAGAAAGACCGGGAAAAGGCTGCGCGCAAGGCCGCCGGGCTGCCGCCGGTGGCCGACGAGCCCGACGAGGCCGAGCCCGGCGAGGGCGGTCAGCCCCCCGCCGGAGCCTGATCCCCCGGCGCGCCGCCCGCGGCGCGCGCCGCACGCACGCGCCAGCGCGCGGGGTCGACGGCGTCGGCCAGGTCCTGCTCCAGCGGCCACGGCGTGCCCAGCGCCTGCGCCGCCACCAGCCGCGCCAGCAGCGGTGCCAGGGTGAGGCCGCGCGCGCCCAGCGCGGTGAACACGAAGAGCCCCTCTTCACGCGGCAGCAGCCGCGCCTGATCGAGGCGCTGGTTCGCCCCTTCGAGGTCCGCCCGCGGCAAGGCGCCGGCGATCGGCAGCCGGTCGTCAGCATGCAGCCGCCAGCCCACGCGGCCGCGCCAGCGCGAGGCGTCGGCCGGTGCAGGCAGGCCGCTCAGGCGCAGCAGGCGCTCCAGGTTGAGTGCGTGGTCGGCGCGCCGCGGCGCATCGTCTGCACCCACCGCGGCGGCGAGTTCGTCGTGCCGCGTCGCGCCGCAGAGCACGCCGCCGTCGGGCAGGGGTAGCGCATAGCCATCGCCCGCCAGCGGCAGCAGCGGCTGGCCGCCGTCTCCGCTGGCCCAGTAGGTGACCTGGCCACGCGTGTGGTGCAGTGGCCACCCACCCAGCCCCAGGCCGGCGAGCAAAGGCGCGGCGCCGGCGGCATGGGCCAGCACCACCAGCGGCGCCGTGGCGACGAGCCGGCCGTGGCGGTCGTGCAGCGACCAGCCCGCCGCGCTGCGCCTGAGCTGCGCCACCTCCACTTGCGGCACGAAACGCACCCCGGGCTCGGCCAGGGCCTGCGCCACCCATTGCGGCGGTGCGAGCCAGCCGCCGCCCGGGTAATGCCAGGCGGGCGCCGGCAGGTGCACGCCCGAGCGCTGCGACGCCTCCTCGGCGCCGAGCGCCTGCACGTACTGCGCCGGCAGACCGGTGCGGCGCAGCAGCGCCTGCATCCCGGGCAGGCCCTGCGCTCGCAGGTCCAGGCGCAGCAGGCCGCCCACGCAGCCGGCGACCGTGCCGCCTGCCAGGGCCGCGCCGTGGTCGCGCTGCGCCTGCAGGGCCGCGGCGCGGTACAGGCGGGCGTAGCGGCCGTCGTCGGCGTTGATCGTGCCGTGGAAGATCCCGGCCGGGTTGCCCGAGCCCTCGGCAGCAGGGGCAGCGTGACGCTCCAGCACGGTCACCGCCAGGCCCTCGCGTGCCAGAGCCCAGGCCACCGCCGCACCGGCCAGGCCACCCCCCACGACGATGGCCTCGCGCGCGGCGACGGTTGCGCCCGGCAGCGGCCGCGGCGCGAAGCGCGGCGCCCACTGGCCGACGCTGATCTCGCGTTTGCCGCCGATGCCGGCGGCGCGCTGCATCGCGAAGCCCGCCGTGGTCAGGCCCTCGCGCACCTCGCGCGCCACGCTCCAGGTGGCCAGCGTGGCGCCGGGGGCCGCCTTGCGCCCGAGCGCGGCGAGCACGCGCGGCTGCCACATCTGCGGGTTGCGCGCCGGGGCAAAGCCGTCGAGGAAGAAGGCGTCGGCGTGCACGCGCAACCCCGGCAGCAGCGCGGCCACATCGCCCAGCGCCAGCAGCAACTGCACGCGGCCGCCGGCGAATTCCAGCGTGTGCAGGTTGGGCGTGAGCGGCGGCCACGCGCGCACGAGTTCGGCCGCCAGCTCGGGCAGCGCCGAGCCGGCGTGGGCGCGCGCGAGGTCCTCGCGCGTGGGCGGGTGGCGCTCGATGGAGACGAAGTGCAGGCGCTCGCAGCGCGCCGGGTCCGCGCGCCAGGCCTCCCAGGTGGCGAGGAAGTTGTGGCCCAGGCCGAAGCCGGTCTCGAGGACGACGAAGCGCGTGCGGCCCGCCCAGCGTTCGGGCAGCCGGTTGCCGCCCAGGAACACATGCCGTGCCTGGGCCAGTGCGCCGACCTGCGGGTGGTAGACATCGCCGAAATCCGGCGCGCGCGGCACGTCGTCGCTCGACGCACCGAAATCGATGCGTGCCGGCACGATGGGTTGGGTCTTCATCGCCGCGCGGCCAGCCAGGCGAGCAGGGGCTCGCGCACCGCGCTCAGGCTGCGGTACTCGAGCACGGCCGGGCTCATGCTGGCGATGGCCTGGTGCAGCGCAGCGGCCTTGTCGGGCGCGTCGATGGCCTCGGCCAGGGGCTGCACCTGCACGGCGATGGTGAAGACCGCCTGTGCCCGCTCGGGCAGGGGGATGAAGGTCTGGCGTTCGGTGCGCCACCAGGCGTGAGACACCGCGGTGTGCTGCCAGCGCAGCGGGTCGACATGCGCCGGGTGCGCGTGCAGGCGCGGGTGGTCGGTGACGTTCCAGACGAAGCGCTCCCAGGCCTGCGCGCCGGTCACCAGGCGCATCAGGGCGGGGGCCGCCTGCAGCAGCAGCTCGTTCTCGGCCACCGGGGCGTGCACGGCGCTGAAGTGGCCGCCGACCTTCTCCTGCGGCGACCAGTGGCTGGGCAGGGCCACGGCGAGCCAGGGGATGCAGCCGGTGGCCGCGTCGAGCAGCGCGAAGTCCTCGGCGAAAGCCAGGCTGGCCAGTCCCGCCAGCCGCCAGCCCTCGGGCAGGCCGCGCAGGCAGCGCGAGATCTCGTCACCCAGGCCGAAGACGCCGGCCGAGGTTTCCTCGATCTCGCCCGCGGCGGTGGCCGCCACGCCCAGTCGCAGCGCGTGCGCCCTGCGGCCGTCCCAGGACCAGGCCGCGGGGTGCTCGCGCGCGGCGTGCGCGCACAGGGCGTGCAGGGCCGGCGCGGCGTCGAAGCCGGGCGCCACGCACAGCGCCTGCGGCCAGAAGGCCGAGAGCACGGCAAGCTTCTCGCGCTGGTGCCGCGAGCCCGGGGCCAGGGGCGTGAGCTGCGCCGCGCCGTCGGCGAGGCGGCGCAGGCCCGGTTGCATGCGAAACGGCGCGCTCACCGCGGCATGGAAGTCGAACGACATGGTCGGCAATGATGCCCAACAAAGTCCGCGCCCCCCGCGTCCCCCGCGCGGCGCCCCGCAAAAGCAACGGGCACCCCGAGGTGCCCGCCGAGGCAGAGGCGCCGAAGCCTCAGACGCGCTTGCGGTACTCGTGCGTGCGCGTGTCGATCTCGATGCGGTCGCCGTTTTCGACGAACAGCGGCACGGCGACTTCGAAGCCCGTGCCCACGAGCTTGGCCGGCTTCATCACCTTGCCCGAGGTGTCGCCCTTCACGGCCGGCTCGGTGACGATCTCGCGCACCACCGTGGTGGGCAGTTCCACCGAGATCGCCTTGCCGTCGTAGAAGACGACCTCGACAGCCATGTTGTCGTCGAGGTAGTTGATGGCGTCGCCCATGTTCTCGGCCTCGACCTCGAACTGGTTGTATTCGGCGTCCATGAACACGTACATCGGGTCGGCGAAGTAGGTGTAGGTGCAGTCCTTCTTGTCGAGGACGATCTGGTCCATCTTGTCGTCGGCCTTGAAGACGAGCTCGGCGCCGCCGCCATTGAGCAGGTTCTTCATCTTGATGCGCACGGTGGCGGCGCCGCGGCCGCCGCGGCTGTATTCGGTCCTGAGCACGACCATGGGGTCCTTGCCCTGCATGATGACGTTGCCGGCGCGGATTTCTTGAGCGAGTTTCATGTCTTGGTGTCCGGGGTGTCCGGGGGTTCCGTGGAGGGTGACGGCCCGCGGCGTGCCGGGCGGTCTGGCGCAATGCGCAAAGCCCTTAATTCTAGCTCAGGGTTTCTATCGAGGCGCCCCCGCCGGCACCCTTGCCTGCGACGAAGGCGAGCAGCGCCGTGGTGAGGTCCGGCTGCGCGAGCAGGGCCGATCGCCAGGGCTGCAGGGCTGCGCGCCACGGGTCGAGCGGGGGCAGGCCCGGCCAGGGTGCCGCTGCGGCACCATTCCAGGCGCGCCACACCGCGGCGACTTCCGCTGCGGCGCCCATCGCAGCGAGCATGGCTTCGAGCTTGGCGCGGTGCGCGCCGTCGTCCTGCGGGTAGAGCTGCCAGACGAAGGGCGCGCCGGCCCAGAGGGCGCGCACCAGGGAATCCTCGCCGCGCACGAAGTTCAGGTCCGCGGACCAGAGCAGGCGGTCGAAGTCGGCCTGCGTGAGCCAGGGCAGGCGATGCAGCCGCACGCCGGCCGGCGCCGCGCCCACCTGGGCCTGCGCCGCCCCGGGCGTGAGCAGCAGCAGCGTGGGCGCATGCGCCAGGTCGGCGAGCAATGGCGCCACGGCGGCGTTGTCGTAGCAGAAGAGCGTCACCACGCGCTCGCCGGCGCGCAGCGTCAGCCCTCGCCTGGCGAGCCAGTCCTGGCGCTCGAAGGCGGCGCGCGCCAGCATCACGCCGGGCTCGCGCAACAAGCCGCCGGTGCGCGCGGTGAAGCCCGGGAAGAAGAACCACTTCATCAGCCCGTTGCGTTGCGGCGAGGGCAGGCCGTGCGAGCGCTCGACGTAGCCCTCGGCGCTGAGGTACTCGAGGTTGATCCACAGCGGCGCGCGCGCGCGGCCCGCCATGGCACCCACGAAGGCGGCGGGCGGATTGCAGCCGAAGGCCTCGACGACCACGTCGCCGGGATAGTCCGGGCCCGGCCAGGGCCACACCTGCACGCCCGGCGCGCCCGCGGGCGCCATGAAGGCCAGCGGCCGCGCGTCGTCGATGACGAGCCGCACGCGCTGGCCGCGCGCGGCCAGGTCGGCGGCCAGGCGCCAGCACACCCCGGCGTCGCCGAAGTTGTCCACGACATGGCAGAACAGGTCCCACTGCAGCGCTGGCATGGGCGGATTATCGAAGCGGCAGAATCGGCATCCGATGAGCGCCACGCCTGCCGACCCCGCCGACCCCGCTGCACCGCCAGCGGACGCACCGGCGGCGCGCGAGCGTCTGCTCGCCGAGGTCGCCGCACTGCCCGCCCTGCCCGGCGTGTACCGCTGGATCGACGCCGAAGGCAGCGTGCTCTACGTGGGCAAGGCGCGCAACCTGAAGCGGCGCGTGGCGAGCTACCTGCACAAGGACCACGGCGGCACGCGCATCGGCCAGATGGTGAGCCGCATCGTGCGGCTGGAGACGACCGTGGTGCGCAGCGAGGCCGAGGCGCTGCTGCTCGAGAACAACCTCATCAAGACGCTGGCGCCGCGCTTCAACATCCTCTTCCGCGACGACAAGAGCTACCCCTACCTGAAGATCACCGCCGGCCGCAGCGCCGCCGGGGCGGGCGCGCCCGCCGCACCGGGCTTTGCGCGCATGGCCTATTTCCGCGGTGCCATCGACCGCCAGCACCGCTACTTCGGTCCCTACCCCAACGCCTGGGCGGTGAAGCAGACGATCCAGCTGATGCAGAAGGTGTTTCGCCTGCGCACCTGCGAGGACTCGGTCTTCAACCACCGCTCGCGGCCCTGCCTGCTCTACCAGATCCAGCGTTGCAGCGGCCCCTGCGTCGGGTTGATCGCGGCGGCGGACTACGCGCGCGACGTGCGCGACGCCGAGCGCTTCCTGCTTGGCGAGACGCAGGCCGTGGTCGAGGACCTGCAGGCGCAGATGATGAGCTTTGCCGAAGCGCTGCAGTTCGAGCAGGCCGCGGCCGTGCGCGACCGCATCGCCTCGCTCTCCGACGTGCTGCACCGGCAGGCGGTGGAGGTGAGCAGCCTGTCGGCGCTGGACCGTGACGTCGACATCCTCGCGGTGAAGGTCGCGGGCGGGCGTGCCTGCGTCAACCTGGCCATGGTGCGCGGCAGCCGCCACCTGGGCGACCGGGCTTACTTCCCGAGCCACGTCAGCGAGGGCGCGGAGCTGCCGGCCGAAGATGCCGAGGCGGCGGGGCAGGCCGAGCCGCGGCCATTGGAGGCTGCCGTGCTCGAGGCCTTCATCGCCCAGCACTACCTCGGCCAGCCGGTGCCGCCGCAGCTCGTCACCAGCCATGCGGTGGACGCCGGCCTGCTGGAGGCCCTGTCCGAGGCCGCGGGCGTGCGCGTGCGCGCGCAGCACCAGCCGCGCGAGCAGCGCCGCATCTGGCTGGAGATGGCGGTCAAGGGCGCCGAGCTGGCCCTGGGGCGCCTGCTCGCCGAGGAAGGCTCGCAGCAGCAGCGCACGCGCGCGCTGATGGAGGCGCTGGAGCTCGACGTGGCCGACCCGGCGCAGCTGCGCATCGAGTGCTTCGACGTCAGCCACACCGCCGGCGAGGCCACGCAGGCCTCGTGCGTGGTCTACGAGGGCCACCAGATGCGCAGCGCGCAGTACCGGCGCTTCAACATCGAGGCCATCACCGGGGGCGACGACTGCGCCGCCATGCGCCAGGTGCTCACGCGCCGCTACGGCCGGCAGGGGCCTGCGCGGCTGCCCGACCTGGTGCTCGTCGACGGCGGCCGCGGCCAGGTGGCCGTGGCGCGCGAGGTCTTCGAGGAAATGGGGCTGGACCTCGGCCTCATCGTTGGCGTGGAGAAGGGCGAGGGCCGCAAGGTGGGCCTGGAGGAGCTGGTCTTCGCCGACGGCCGCGCGAAGGTGAGCCTGGCCCACGACTCCGCCGCCCTCATGCTGGTGGCGCAGATCCGCGACGAGGCGCACCGCTTCGCCATCACCGGCATGCGCGCGCGGCGCGCCAGCGTGCGCACCGGCGGCAGCCGGCTCGAAGACATCGCCGGGGTGGGCCCGCGCAAGCGTGCACGGCTGCTGCAGCGCTTCGGCGGCCTGCGCGGCGTGGCCAACGCCGGCGTCGAGGACCTGGCGAGCGTGGACGGCATCTCGAAGGAACTGGCCGAGGAGATCTATCGTGCATTGCATTGATGATGGCGCTGGGCGCGCTGGACGCGCCGGGCGCCGCATCACCGCGGCCGCGTGGTCAAGGTGGGCGGGCAGCGTGCTCGCGGCTGGATTGCTGCTGCTGGTGGGCTGTGCGTCGGGGCCGGTGGCACCCGCTCGCGTGCCGCCGGCGACCCTGGCGGCGCCGGCCCAGGCCGTGCGCCTGCCGCCGCCCGCACCCTCGCGCAACTGGGACGAGTACAAGGAGCAGGCGGCGCGGCGCATGGTCGCCGCGCATCCCGCGCTGAGCTACATGGGCACGCCGCCGGAGCCGCTCATGGGCATCCCGGTGATCGAGGTGGAGCTCAACGCCGACGGCAGCGTGCGCGCCACCCAGGTGCTGCGCGAGCCGCGCGAGGCCAAGGAGACGATCGCGACGGCCATTCGCATCGTCCACCGTGCGGCGCCCTACGGCGACGTCTCGCGGCTGCCCAAGCCCTGGAAGTTCGTCGAGGTCTTCCTCTTCGACCACGACGGGCGTTTCAAGCCGGCCACGCTGGACCGCTGAGCTTGGGCACAATCGCCCCATGTTCCTGACCATCCCCACGCTGCTGACCTGGGCGCGCATCGCGTCCATTCCGCTCATCGTCGGTGTGTACTACCTGGACTGGACCCTGCCGACGAAGAACCTGGTGGCCACGGCGATGTTCGTGCTCTTCGCCGCCACCGACTGGCTCGACGGCTGGCTCGCCCGGCGTCTGCAACAGACCTCGGCCTTCGGTGCCTTCCTCGACCCGGTGGCCGACAAGATCCTCATCTGTGCCTCGCTGCTCGTGCTGCTCGAGCAGGGACGGGTCGGGGCGCTCGTCGCCCTCATCATCATCGGGCGCGAGATCGCCATCTCGGCGCTGCGCGAGTGGATGGCGCATATCGGCGCCTCGCGCAGCGTGGCGGTGCACATGCTGGGCAAGCTCAAGACGGTGGCCCAGATGGTGGCCATTCCCTTCCTGCTCTACGACGGGCGCCTGCTGGGCGTGATCGACACGCGCTGGTGGGGCACGGGGCTGATCTACGTCGCCGCGCTGCTCACCGTCTGGTCGATGGTGTACTACCTGCGCAAGGCCATCCCGGAGATTCGGGCCAAGGCGCGATGAGCCGGCCCGCCGCGCTGCTGCGCGCGATGCCGGCGCTCTTCGTGCTCATCTGGAGCACCGGTTTCGTGGTGGCGCGCTATGGCATGCCGCACGCGCCGCCGCTGACCTTCCTCATGCTGCGCTACGCGCTGTCGGTGCTCGCCTTCCTCGTCTGGATCGTCGTGTCGCGCGCCGCCTGGCCAAGCACGCCGGCGCAGTGGCTGCACCTGGCGGTGACGGGCGTGTTCATCCACGCCGGTTACCTGGGCGGCGTGTGGGCGGCGGTGAAGGACGGCCTGGGCGCGGGCTTCGTGGCCTTGATCGTCGGCCTGCAGCCGCTGCTCACGGCGCTGTGGGTCAGCGCCACGGGCCGAGCGCACCGCGTCGCGCCGCACCAGTGGCTGGGCCTGCTGCTGGGCCTGGCGGGGCTGGTGCTGGTGGTGTGGCACAAGCTGCACATGGGCCAGGCGCAGGCGGGGAACCTGGCGCTGGCGGCGTTTGCCCTGGCCAGCATCACCGTGGGTGCCCTGTACCAGAAGCGCTGGGTGCAGCCTTGCGACGTGCGCACCGCCAACACCGTGCAGCTGCTCGCCGCGATGGTCGTCACCGCGCCGCTGGCGCTGCTCGAGCGCGGCCCCTTCGAATGGCACCCCGAGCTCGTCGGGGCCCTGGCCTGGTCGGTGCTGGCGCTCACGCTGGGGGGCAGCTCGCTGCTCTACCTGCTGCTGCAGCGCGGCGCGGCCACCAGCGTGACGAGCCTGATGTACCTGGTGCCACCTTGCACGGCGCTGCTCGCATGGTGGCTGTTTGGCGAACACGTCACGCCGCTGGTCTTCGTCGGCCTGGCGTTCACGGCCGTGGGTGTGGCCCTGGCCGTGCGCGAGGCGCGTCCCGTGCACCCGATCTTCAAGGAGGTTTCATGACCACACTGCGCATCGCCGCCATCGCCGGTGACGGCATCGGCAAGGAGGTCATGCCCGTTGGCCTGGCCGCACTCGACACCGTCTCGCGCCGTTTCGGCATCGACCTGCAGGTCGACGAATTCGACTTCGCCAACTGCGAGTACTTCGCACGCCACGGCGAAATGATGCCGGCCGACTGGAAGGACCGCATCGGCGGTCACGATGCCATCCTCTTCGGCGCCGTCGGCTGGCCCGCCACCGTGCCGGACCACGTGTCGCTGTGGGGCTCGCTGCTCAAGTTCCGCCGCGAGTTCGATCAGTACATCAATCTGCGCCCGGCGCGCCTCATGCCGGGCATCCGCTCGCCGCTGGTGAACCGCCTGGGTGAGGCGCTGAAGCCCGGCGAGATCGACATGTGGATCGTGCGCGAGAACACCGAGGGCGAGTACTCCAGCGTCGGCGGGCGCATGTTCGAGGGCAGCGAGCGCGAGCTGGTGATCCAGGAGACGGTGATGACGCGCATCGGCGTCGATCGCGTGCTCGAGTTCGCCTTCGAACTGGCGGCGTCGCGGCCGCGGCGCAAGCTCACCTCGGCGACGAAGAGCAACGGCATCGCCATCACCATGCCCTACTGGGACGAGCGCGTGCAAGCCATGGCACGCGCCTACCCGCAGGTGGCGGTGGACCGCTTCCACATCGACATCCTCACCGCCTTCTTCGTGCAGCGGCCTCAGCACTTCGACGTCGTCGTCGCCAGCAACCTGTTCGGCGACATCCTCTCGGACCTGGGTCCGGCCTGCACCGGCACGATCGGCATCGCCCCGTCGGCGAACCTCAACCCGACGCGCCAGTGGCCCAGTCTGTTCGAGCCCGTGCACGGCTCGGCGCCGGATATCGCGGGCAAGGGCATCGCCAATCCGATCGGTCAGGTCTGGTCGGTGGCGATGATGCTCGACTTCCTCGGCCACCGCGACGCGCACGACGCCGTGCTGGCCGCCATCGAAGCCGTGCTCGCCGACGCGCACGCGCCGCGCACGCCCGACCTCGGCGGCACGGCCGACACCGCGGCACTCGGCCGCGCCCTGGTGCAGGCGCTGGCCGGCGCATAAGAGCGCGGCAAACGCTTGTCAAGCGTGAATTCACGTGCGCTCGCGGGCCCGGATGCCCCTCGACCGTGGGGTACTTGAGCCTAGAATCCGAGCTTCGCTTGACACTGCCGAATCGAGCGGGATGTAATGAACCGGAGTGGCCCGCAGTGTCCCGAAACGGCCTGCCAGGAGTGGTCTTCACGGGCCGCAGGCACGGTCGGACCCGAATACCAAGCACCTTGAGGGGAAACGCGACGTGAACAAGAGTGAACTGATCGAGCACATCGCCAAGCAGGCCGACATTTCGAAGGCGGCTGCGTCGCGCTCGCTCGAGGCGCTGATCGGCGCCGTGAAGGTCACGCTGAAGAAGGGCGGCAGCGTCACCATCACCGGCTTCGGCACGTTCACCGCCCCCAAGCGCGCGGCGCGCACCGGCCGCAATCCGCGCACCGGCGCGGCGATCAAGATCAAGGCGGCCAAGGTGCCCAAGTTCCGCCCGGGCAAGGGCCTGCGCGAAGCGCTGTAGCCCGGCCCCGCGGGGGTGCTTAGCTCAGCCGGTAGAGCGGCGCCCTTACAAGGCGTAGGTCGGCGGTTCGAACCCGTCAGCACCCACCACCACGCATAGAATCGACGGTCCGCGCGTCGGCCCTTCGGGCGCTGGCGCGCGCTTGTCTTTGCCCTTTGCAGGTCACCTCCGATGTTCGATTTCGTTCGCAACCACACCCGGCTGGCCCTCGGCTTCATGCTCTTGCTGATCATCCCGTCGTTCATCTTCTTCGGCGTGCAGGGCTACTCGCGCTTCACCGACCCGACGAACGCCGCGGTGGCCAAGGTCGACGGCCACAGCATCAGCCGCGCCGAGTGGGAAGACACGCACAAGCGCAACGTCGACATGGCGCGGCGCCAGGCGCCGACGCTCGATGCGGCGGTGTTCGACACACCGCAGCTGCGCCGCGAGACGCTCGACGGCATGATCCGCGAGCGCGTGCTGTTGGCTGCCGCCAACCAGTTGCATTTGTTTCCCAGCGTCGGGCGCATGGCGCGCCTGTTCGACAGCGACCCGCAGTTCGCCGGTCTGCGTGGTGCCGACGGCAAGATCAACCGCGACCTGCTCGCCGCGCAGGGCATGACGCCGGAGATGTTCGACCAACGGCTGCGTCAGGACTTCGCGGTGCGGCAGGTGCTGGCCGGCGTGACCCAGACGGCCACCGCGCCGGGCCTGGCGGCGTCCGCCGCGCTCGATGCCTTCCTGCAGCGCCGTCAGGTGCAGTTGCAGAGTTTCGAGCCCGCCGCGTATCGCGCCAAGGTCGCCCCGAGCGAGGCCGAGGTCGAGGCCTACTTCAAGGCCCACGAGGCGTTGTTCAAGGCCCCGGAGCAGGCGCAGATCGAGTACGTGGTGCTGGACCTCGAGGCGCTGGGCAAGTCGACCGCGGTGTCCGAGGACGAACTGCGCAAGGCCTATGCCGCGGACATCGCCCGCTACACCACACCCGAGGAACGCCGCGCCAGCCACGTCCTCATCAAGGCCGAGCAGGGTGCGTCGGCCGCCGACCGGGCCAAGGCCAAGGCACGCGCCGAGGTGCTGCTCGCCGACGTGCGCAAGAGCCCGGCCGCCTTCGCCGAACTGGCGCGCAAGAACTCCGAGGATCCGGGCTCCGCGGTCAAGGGTGGCGACCTCGACTTCTTCGCCCGCGGCGCCATGGTCAAGCCCTTCGAGGACACCGTTTTCGCGCTGAAGAAGGGCGAGATCAGCGGCGTCGTGCAGAGCGATTTCGGCTACCACATCATCATGCTCACCGACCTGCGCGGCGGCCAGGTGCAGCCCTTCGAGACCGTGCGTGCCGAAGTCGAGGCCGGCTTGCGCAAGGCGCAGGCACTCAAGCGCTGGGCCGAGGCGGCCGAGCAGTTCGCCGACACCGTCTACGAGCAGAGCGACAGTCTCAAGCCGGTGATCGACAAGCTCAAGCTGGAGAAGAAGACGGCGAGTGTGCAGCGCAAGCCCGCGCCGGGCGCCACCGGACCGCTGGCCTCGGCCAAGCTGCTCGACGCCGTCTTTGCCAACGACACGATCAACAACAAGCGCAACACCGACGCCATCGAAGTCGGTCCCAACCAGCTGGTGTCCGCGCGCATCGTCCAGTACGCGCCGGCACACACGCTGCCCCTGGTCGAGGTGAAGGACGCGGTGCGCGCGCGCCTCGTCGACGAGCAGGCTGCGGCGCTGGCGCGCAAGGACGGCCAGGCCCGATTGGCGGCGCTGCAATCGGGCAACAAGGACCCGCTGCCTACCACCCTCACAGTCTCCAGGGGCCAGCCGCAGGGCCTGCCCCCACAGGTGCTCGAAACCGCCCTGCGCGTCGACATGGGCAAGCCGCCGGCGGCGGCCGGTGTGGACCTGGGCGTGCAGGGCTACGTGGTGCTGCGCGTGAACCAGGTGCTGCCACCCGAGTTGCCCCCGGGCAGCGAGGACGCCCTGCGCAAGCAGTACGCGCAGGCGTGGGCGGCCGCCGAATCTGACGCCTACCTGGGCGAACTGAAGAAGCGCTTCAAGGCCGAGGTCAAGCCCGCGGCCGAGGCCGCCGCCGAGCCCGCCTCGGCCCCGGCGCGCTGAACGCGGGCCCATGCAGCGCCTATAATTCGCCGTTCGGCGGTGGCTGTAGCTCAGTTGGTAGAGTCCCAGATTGTGATTCTGGTCGTCGTGGGTTCGAGTCCCATCAGCCACCCCATCCCAGCGTTTCACTCGGTCCCATGCCGGACCGAACTTCCCGCAAAATCAACGACTTAG
>DYOR01000065.1 GCA_020720385.1 Rubrivivax sp. | reverse complement strand
CTCTTAATCCGTTGGTCGGGAGTTCGAATCTCCCAGGGCCTACCAAGACAAGACGAGGGGTCTGGCAGCGATGCCAGACCCCTTTGTCCATCGTCGGCTGCCTGGTCTGACCCCGCGGCCTTCAGGTCACTTCGTCGGCAGCACGCGCGACAGCAACTCGGCGTCCAGCATGCCGGCGCCTTGAGGATGCGTGGCGGGTCGCTCGACATGGCGCCTGACCGTGGCAATGCCGTCCCCAGGGCCAATCCAGCGTGTTTCGATTTCGCCCATGTCGTTGACCCAGCGCAGGCGGTAGGTCTTGAAGGTGCCGGCCGGAACGGTGATGTTCTCCTGGGCCTCGACCTTTCCGTCGATCCGGAAGGGTCGCGTGCTTCCACTCGCGTACACCGTGACCGTGTGATTTGTGCTCCAGGTCTTGCCTACTTCAAGCGGCCAGGGGTAGTTGACGGGCGGGTCGAAAGAGAGCTGAGGTTTGCCGCTGCGATCCAGGGTGGCGAGCATGCCGAAGCTTGCCGGGTCGTGCAGCGCCACGCCGGCCTGCGGCGCGCCGAAGGAGATCGCGGGCTTGCCCTGCCAAGTGCTGGACTCATGCGTCCAAACCACCTTGCCGTCGAAGTCGCCCAGGCTGCCGGAACTCTTGCGGTGGTAAGTGGTGACCGTGCCCATGGGCACGGAGGCAATCTTCTCGGCGGTGGCGGGTGCGGTGGCGCAGCTTGCCGTGAGGAGCAGGGCGGCGGCCACGCTGCCGTAGGCGCATGCGGTGGCGAGAGCGATACGCAACATCTTCATGATTATTCCTTTCGTGTTGGCGCGAGAAACAATCTAGCGACGTGGCCGTGAGGCGCGTTGCGCACGCTCAATGCAGCCTCGAATCCTGCCGTGCCGCCGCCACGCCCACTCGCGCACGAGTTCCGCCGGGCCACGCGGCGCCTGGGTGACGGCGTGGGCGCATGCGCGCAGAATTCCCCCGCAGGCCGGCGCCAGGGTGGCGCCGCGCGCAGATCGAAAGGCAAGGACATGAAGCTGTGGACGCGTATTGCGCTGAGCCCGCAGGTCGGGCCGCACGTGGCGGTGGTGCTGGTCGCCTGCGCGCTGAGCGGCTGCGGTGCCGAAGTG
The DNA here is from genome assembly GCA_020720385.1 of Rubrivivax sp. Taxonomy (GTDB): domain Bacteria; phylum Pseudomonadota; class Gammaproteobacteria; order Burkholderiales; family Burkholderiaceae_C; genus Rubrivivax. Next base: position 17,076 of record DYOR01000065.1, on the reverse strand, counting down.
GCCGGCGGTGCGGCCACGGTGGGTGCCTTGCAGGCCGAGCAGGCCAAGCAGGCGCAGGCGCGCAAGCAAGAGGTGGTCGAAGGCTTCAAGGCCGCGCAGGAAGCCGGCGTGGCGCGCGCCGCCAGCGCGGCGGACTGACTCAGCGCGCCGCGTGCCCCGCGTGTGGCGCCAGCGCGGCGAGCTACCGGCTGCACCCGCCGGTCTTCAACGGAACAGCGGCAGCGCGGCCACTCGCGCCTCGATCTCGGCAAGCGTGCGCTGGTAGGCCGCACCGCCCACACCGCCATAGCGGGCGACGAACTCGGCCTCGGGCAGGGACTCGGGCAGGTCGTGCGCGTCGGGCATGAAGTCGTCCTCGCGCGTGCTCGCCGCCAGGCGCGAATGCAGCTGCCCAGGCTCGCGCACGGCCAACTCGCCCAGCCGCGTGCCGGCGCGGTCGGCGGCGAGGTCGTTGAAGCTGAAGCCGCTGCCACCCTGGCGCGCATCGGACAACTCCTTCCACAGGCCGACGGCGTTGGCCAGCGGCGTGTCGGCCTCGGCGGCGACGAGGGCGGAGATGAGGAAGTGCAGCGGCGTGTCGCTGCGCTGCCGCAGCGTGACCACCAAGGGCCGCGGCTGCGGCCAGCTGGTGGCCGCCGGCACGATGAGCGCGAGCGGGCGTTGGTTGGCGAACAAGGTCAGCACGCGCAGCGCGGCGCGGTTTTCTTCCACTGCATCCCCGCCCGCGGCCGTGCGCTCGGCGGCCAGCGCGAGCAGGGGCGGCAGCAGCCTGGCCAGCGACACCTGCTCGCCGGTCAGGGCATGGGTCACCTGCGCCAGGCGCGCGTCGTAGGCATGCAGCCGCTCTTCGTCGGCCGGGGTGACGAGTGCCCTGCGCAGGCCGCGCGCGCTGCCCGGGTTGAAGCGGTAGGTGACCACCATGCGGCCCGGGGCCAGGGTCACGTGCTCGACCATCTGCAGCGCGGCCTGCGCCTGCTCGCGCACGCCGTGCCGCGCGACGATGGCGCGCAGCAGCGGGGCCGCGAGCGCGGCAGGCAGGGGCAGGCGGCCGATGCGCAGGTGGTCCACTTCGGGCAGGGCCGCGCCCTGGCGCAGGCCCAGCTCCAGGTTCAACCAACGCCCCAGCGGCGCGGCCAGGCTGGCCTGCACGAGCAACCGTCCGGCCTGCAAGTGCACGCGCGTGCGCGCGTCCAGGAAGCGGTGTGCCGCCTGGTAGAGCAGCAGGTCGACATCGCGCTCGCTCAGCCGCACGCGCTGCAGTTGCCCGGGCGTCGCCTGGCGCGGGTCGTTCGCCTTCGCCAGGGCCACGGCACGGTCCACATCGGCCGGCAAAACGTCGTCGCGCGGCGCCACCTGCGGCGCGCCGTCCACGGCGGCGGCCAGGGCCAGCAGCGCCGCCAGAGCCAAGGCCAGCAGGCTGCCGATCGACCACTCGAGCAAGGTGCGCATGGGGCCGAGTCTGCCAGCAGCGCGTGACAAACGGCCGCCGACGCTAGCATGCCCTCCATGAACACCGTGCCGTATCCCCACCTGCTCGAGCCGCTGGACCTTGGCTTCACCACGCTGAAGAACCGCGTGCTCATGGGCAGCATGCACACCGGGCTGGAGGACGGCCGCAAGCACTTCGCGCAGATGGCCGCGTTCTATGCCGAGCGCGCCCGCGGCGGCGTGGGCCTCATCGTCACCGGCGGTTTCGCGCCGAACATCGAAGGCTGGGCCAAGCCCTTCGCCGGCACGCTGGCCACCTCGGGCGCGGCGCGGCGGCATCGTCAGGTCACCGCCGCCGTGCATGCCGCAGGAGGCAAGATCGCCCTGCAGGTCCTGCACACCGGCCGCTACGGCTACCAGCCGCTGTGCGTGGCGCCCAGCCGCATCAAGAGCCCGATCTCGCCCTTTACGCCGCGTGCGCTCTCGGCGCGCGGCATCGAGCGCCAGATCCGCGCCTTCGTGCGCTGCGCCCGCCTGGCGCGCGAGGCGGGCTACGACGGTGTCGAGGTGATGGGCAGCGAGGGCTATTTCATCAACCAGTTCCTCGTCACCCACACCAACCAGCGCAACGACGACTGGGGCGGCAGCTACGCCAAACGCATGCGCCTGCCGGTGGAGATCGTGCGCCGCGTGCGCGAGGCGGTGGGGCCCGACTTCATCGTCGTCTATCGCCTCAGCCTCATCGACCTCATCCCCGATGGCAGCTCCTGGCCCGAGGTGCTGGAGCTCGCGCGCGCCGTGGTCGCCGCGGGGGCGACGCTCCTCAACACCGGCATCGGCTGGCACGAGGCGCGCATCCCGACCATCGCCACCAGCGTGCCGCGCGCGGCCTTCACCTGGGTGACCCGGAAGCTGCGCGACGCGCTGCGCGCCGAGGGCATCAATACACCGGTGATCACCAGCAACCGCCTGAACATGCCCGAGGTCGCCGAGGCCGTGCTCGCGCGCGGCGACGCCGACATGGTGAGCCTGGCGCGGCCCTTTCTCGCCGACGCGGAGTTCGTGAACAAGGCGGCGCAGGGCCGGCGCGACGAGATCAACACCTGCATCGCCTGCAACCAGGCCTGCCTGGACCACACCTTCGCCAACCGCTTGTGCAGCTGCCTGGTCAACCCGCGCGCCTGCCACGAGACCGAGCTCACGATCTCCAAGTCCGCGGTGCCCAAGCGCATCGCCGTCGTCGGTGCCGGGCCCGCCGGGCTGGCCGCGGCCACCACCCTGGCCGAGCGCGGGCACGAGGTGCACTTGTTCGACGCCGCGGCGGGCATCGGCGGCCAGTTCAACATGGCCCGGCGCGTTCCCGGCAAGGAGGAGTTCGCCGAGACGCTGCGCTACTTTGCGCGGCGCGTCGAGCTCACCGGCGTGCACCTGCACCTGGACGCGCGCGTCGATGCCGCCGCGCTGCAGGCGGGCGCCTTCGACGAAGTCGTCCTGGCCACCGGCGTGAGCCCGCGCGACCCGAAGATCCCGGGCCAGGAACACCCGCAGGTGCTGAGCTACATCGACGTGCTGCTGCGGCGCAAGCCGGTGGGTCGCAAGGTGGCCGTCGTCGGTGCCGGCGGCATCGGTTTCGACATCGCCGAGTACCTGGCCACGGGCACCGATCTGGGCCACGCCTCGCCGAGCACCGATCTGCCCGCGTGGCTGCGCGAATGGGGCGTGGCCGACCCCGCAACGCAGCGCGGCGGCGTGGTGCGCGCGCAGCCCGAGCCCGCGGCGCGCGAGGTGCTGCTGCTGCAGCGCAAGCCCGGCCGGCCCGGCACCACGCTGGGCAAGACCACCGGCTGGATCCACCGCGCGGCGCTGAAGATGAAGAACGTGCAGACGCTCTCGGGCGTGAACTACGAGCGCATCGGCGCCGTGGCCGGCGCGGCGGACGAAAGCGGCCGCCTGGGCCTGTTCGTCACCTTCGGCGAAGAGCGCAAGGACGGGCAGGTGCTGGCCGTGGACAGCATCGTGCTGTGCGCCGGCCAGGAGCCGCTGCGCGAGCTGCGCTCGCCGCTGCAGGCCGCCGGCGTGAAGGTGCACCTCATCGGCGGGGCGCTGGAGGCCGGCGAGCTCGACGCCAAGCGCGCCATCGAGCAGGGCACGCGGCTGGCCGCGCTGCTGTAGCCCTCTTCAGAAGCTCGTCTTCGTCTTCACCAGGAACTGCACCTTCTTCATCTCGCCCACGGCCTCCAGCGGGAAGGCCAGGTCGACGTGGATCACGTTGCTGAACGCCGAACGGGCGCTGACGATGCGCAGGCCCATGCCGACGTTGCGCAGCCACCCGGGGTTCAGCGTGTTGACGTTGTCGCCGCCCCAGGCGCGGCCGGCGTCGAAGAAGGCCGCGCCGCCGATGCGGAAGAGCTGCCACAGGTACAGGTCGGTGTAGAAGCGCTCCTCGAGCGTGAACTGGGCGCGCCGCTCGCCGCTCTGGTAGCGCAGGGGGTAGCCGCGCAAGCCGTTGTCGCCCCCCAGTTGCAGCAGGTCCGCCAGCTCCGGGCGCGTCACCCGGTCGGCGGCCGCCGCGGCATAGAAGAGCCAGCGCGGGCTCTGCGGCAGGTAGTAGCGCAGCTGCGCGCCCAGGCGCTGGCGCCGCATCTGGCCTTGCGCGAAGCGGCCGGTGAGGTGCGCCGCGGCGGTGAGGATCTGCGTCGGTGCCGGCTCGAAGCCGCGGCTCACCGATGCCGCGTAGAGCAGCGCGTCGCCGCTCGAACCCAGGCCCTTGGCGGCCCAGCCCAGTTGCACGCTGGAGGCCAGGCCGAGCGTGAAGAACTCCGGCCTGCCGATGAGGTTGCGGTTGAGTTCCTTCTCGACGCGGTCCTCGAGCAGCTCGATGCGCCAGAAGGGCGACACGAGCTTCTCGTCGGGAGACAGCCGCGGCGGTGCCACCAGCCCGGGTTCGGGCGCGAAGGCGTCGTCCTGCAGGCGCAGCCCCAGGCGGGTGCGCTTCACCCAGCCATCCACCAGCCCCGCCGACCAGCCGCCGAAGAGCTCGGCGCGCTTCTCGTGGTGGCGATACTGGCTCACCACCTCGCCGCCGTTGTACAGCGCGTCGATGCGCTCGTCGCGTGACGCGCTGACCCCCGCGGCCCAGCGTGTGTCGAGCGCGTAGAACGGCCGCAGCACGGCGAGCGCATCGCGCCGGCCGTCGCTGTTGCTGGCATGGCTGTAGCTCAGCGTGGTCCAGCCGCCGAACGCTCGCTCGTTGGAGAACTCGAACTCGTTGCCCGAGCGATCGACGCCGTTCGAGTGGCCCACGCTCACCGAGATGCCCGTGCCCAGCAGGTTGTACTCCTTGAGGTGGGTGCCGCTGGTGTTCTCGCCGCCCGTGCGCCCGGCGCTGGCGCCGATGTCCAGTGACCAGGTGTCGCGCGTCTCCACGTCGATGTCGACCACGCCGTCGTGGACCGCCACCGCGTGGAACTTCACGTCGTAGAGATAGCGTTCGCCGCGCAGGAGGCGCTCGGTCTCGTCGATGAGACGCACGGACAGCGGCTCGCCGGTCTTGAAGAGCAGCGCACGCTCGACCACGCCAGGGAGCGTGCGGATGTGCAGCCTGTTTGCCCAGCGGAAGAGCAGCTTGTCTTCCTTCGGGTCGGTGGTGTCGAAGATGTCGCGCACGAGGACGCGGATGGTGCCGATGCGCGCCCCGGCGGCTTCGAGCTCGGCGAAGGTGGGCAGCGCCGCCAGCACCGCCTGGGCACAGGCCACGCCGGGCAGCACCAGGGCCAGCATCATGGCCAGCGCCAGGACCGTGATGCGCTTGCGGGAGGGCATCCTGCAGGCCAGGCACGCCGCAAGCGTGCGGCGCCGGCGAGCTCCGTCGACTTCCATGGGCAGACATGTTCGCACGAGCCGGGCGGCCGGCGGCCACGCTGCTAAGCTGTCACCCATGTTTACCGGCATTGTTCAAGGCACCGCCACCGTGCGCTCGCTCGTCGAGCGCCCCGGTCTTCGCAGCTTCACCCTGGCCTTCCCGCCGGGCTTCACCGCCGGCCTGGGGGTGGGCGCGAGCGTGGCGGTGGACGGCGTGTGCCTCACCGTCACCTCGCTGCAGGATGGCGACGCCGCGGACTTCGACGTCATGCTGCAGTCGCTTTCGCTGACCACGCTGTCGGCGCTGCAGGTGGGCAGCTGCGTCAACGTGGAGCGCGCGGCGCGCGACGGCGCCGAGATCGGCGGCCACCCGCTCTCGGGCCACGTCGACGTGATGGGCCGCGTCAGCGACTTGCGCCGCCCCGAGAACAACATGGTCCTGCGCATCGCCGTGCCCGCGCCCGCGATGCGCTACGTCTTCGCCAAGGGCTACATCGCCGTCAACGGCTGCAGCCTCACCGCGGCCGAGGCGCAGCGCGAGCGCGATGGCAGCGGCTGGTTCGAGGTCTGGCTCATCCCCGAGACCCTGCGCATGACCACCTTCGCCGAGAAGGACGTCGGTGCGGGGGTGAACATCGAGATCGAGCGCCAGACGCAGGTCTTCGTGGACACCGTGCGCGAGGCCATCGACGAGCGCCTGGGCGCACTGCGCCCCGCGCTCGAAGCCTTGCTGCGCGAAAAGGGCCTGAGCCTGGACGAACTGGCGCGACCCGCGGCGCTGCCGCCGCCCTGAGCGGTCCAGGCGCTCAGCCCTCGCCACAGTGGGCCCGGGCGTTCGCTGGTGCAAGCTGCGGCGCAAGCAGCTCGTTGCGTCGCGCTCAGGGTGGCGTGCACAGGCAGTGCGTCACCGCGGCGAAAGGCCGGCCCGGCGCGGCCACCTCGGTCATCCAGGAGAGGTCCTGGGCGATGCCGGTGGCTGCCGGTACGGTCAGGCCCAGCGCCACGAGAGCTGCCTGCAGGTCCACGGGCGATCCGACCACATCGCCCAGCGCGACACCGAAACGCTGCAGCAGCCGCTCCAGCCGGCCCGGCTCGGCCTCCACGTAGGTCACGCGGTAGCCCTTGGCCAACTTGGCGCGCGTGGCGGCGGACTCGAGCGCGTCGCCGTAGCTGCCCAGGCGATCCACCAGGCCCCGCGCAAGCGCATCTTTTCCGGACCACACGCGGCCCTGGGCCACGGCGTCGATCTTCTCCGGCGTGCTCGTGCGCGCCGCGGCAACCTTGGCGGTGAAGTCGCGGTAGGTGTGGTCGATGCTCGCCTGCACGAGCTGCGCGAAGCGCGGGTTCATGCCGCGGCGCACGTCGAAGGCGTCGCCCAGCCAGGTGGTGGTGACGCCGCCGGTGCGCACGCCGAGCTTGTCCATCGCGCCTTGCGCCGTGGGCAGCATGGCGACCACGCCGATCGAGCCGGTGATGGTGGCCTCGTCGGCGATGACCTCGTCGGCGGCCAGCGAAATCCAGTAGCCCCCCGAGGCGGCCACGTCACCCATCGACACCACCACCGGCTTGCCCGCCTTGCGCGTGAGCTCGAGCTCGCGGCGCACGAGCTCGGAGCCGAAGGCGCTGCCGCCGGGGGAATCGACGCGCAGCACCAGGGCCTTGATGTTCTTGTCGTCGCGCGCCTTGCGGATGAGCTCGGCGGTGCTGCGCCCGCCGATGCGCCCCGGCCCCGCCTGGCCGTCGCTGATCTCGCCTTCGGCGACGAGCACGCCGATGGCCTCGCCGTCGGTCTTGGGCTTCAGGCGCGCGAGGTAGTCGTTGAACGAGACCTGGCGGAAGGTCTTGTGCTCCTCGTCCTTCGCCCCGCGCGCGGCGAGGGTGTCGCGCATTTCCTGGCGCGTCTTCAGCGCGTCGACCCACTTGCGCTGCAGCGCCCAGCGCGCCAGGTCGCCGTCCACGGGGGCGAGGCTCGCAGGCAGCGAGTCGATGGCCTGCATGACGCTGCCCGCGGGTTGCCGGCGGGCCTTTTCGACATCCGCCGTCCAGGTGGCCCACAGGCTGCGGTAGAGCGCGCCGTCGGACTCCAGCGTCTCGGGCGAGGGCGCATTCGCAGCGAAGGTCTCGGCGGCATTCTTGAACTTGCCCGCGCGCAGCACGTTGGCGCTGATGCCGACCTTGTCGAGCAGGTCCTTGTAGTAGCTGCGGTAGCGCCCATAGCCCTGCACTTGCACGGTGCCCATGGGGTCGAGCCAGACCTCGCTGGCGTGCGCGGCGAGGTAGTACTGGCGCTGGTCGTAGTCCGCGCCCCAGGCGACGACGGGCTTGCCCGCGGCCTTGAAACGATCCACCGCCGCAGCCACCTCGCGCAGCACGGGCAGGCCGGCGGCCGTGAAGTCCTCGAGCACGAGCACGGCCTGCGTGATCTGCGTGTCCTTGGCCGCGGCGTCGAGCACCGCGAGCACGTCGCGCAAGCGCGTCTCGCCGCTGTCCTGGCCACGCAGCTTCTTGATCGCGGTGTCGCGCGTGCCGGCGCTGCGCTGCTCGGCGATGCGCCCGGAGAGATCGAGCACCAGCGCGGTCTTCTCCTCGAGCCTGGGCGAGCCGCCGCGCAGCAGGCCCCACGCGAGGCCGACGAGCACGGCCAGCAGCAGCAGGTTGAGCAGGGCGCGGCGGCTGGCGTCGAGCAATTGCCACAGGCCGCGCAGCGCGCGGGCGATCCAGGACAGGGCTTGGGAGGGCATGGCGAACGATACTTCAGTCCCTCATGCAGGCCATCCTCGCCGTCACCGTTCCGTTCTTCGCCCTGGTGCTGTGCGGCTACCTGGCCGGCCGCCAGCATGTGCTGCCCGAGAGCGCGATCCCCGGGCTCAACGGTTTCGTCCTCTACTTCGCCCTGCCGTGCATGCTCTTTCGCTTCGGCGCCGGCACGCCGCTGCGCGAGCTGTTCAACCCGGTGGTGCTGGGCGTGTACCTGCTCGCGGCCCTGCTCATCGTCTTCTTCAGCATCGCCGTGTCCCTCAACGAGCGCGTGCACCTGCAGGACGCTGCCTTCGGCGCGCTCGTGGCGGCGTTTCCCAACACCGGCTTCATGGGCGTGCCGCTGCTCGTGGCGCTGCTGGGCAAGGCGGCGGCCGGGCCGGTGATCTGCACCATCCTGGCCGACATGTTCGTCACCAGCTCGGTGTGCATTGGCCTGGCCCAGGCCCACGGTGCCGCGGCGCACGGTGCGCGCGTGGCGGCACTGCGCGCGCTGCGCGGGGCGCTGTCCAACCCGCTGCCCTGGTCCATCGCCCTGGGGGCGCTGTTCTCGGTGACCGGGCTGCGCCTGCCCGGCCCGGTCGCGGCGGTGGTGGGCATGCTCGGCGACGCCGCCACACCGGTGGCGCTGTTCACCATCGGTGCGGTCTTGTGGCGCGCCGGGCAGCACGCGGCGCGGCGCACGCCGCCGGCCGACTATCTGCCGCCGGCCCTCATCAAGCTGCTGCTGCACCCGCTGCTGGTGTTCATGCTCGCCGCCGCGGCACAGGTGCTGGGCGCGCCGCTGTCGACCTTCCAGCTCACTGTGCTCACGTTGGCCGCGGCGCTGCCCAGCGCGAGCAACGTGTCGCTGCTGGCCGAGCGTTTCGGCGCCGACAACGGGCGCGTGGCGCGCATCATCATGAGCAGCACCGTGCTCGCCTTCGGCACCTTCTCGCTGCTCGCCTGGGTTTTCGGGGTGCAGCCCGGCTGAGCCGCGGCCAGGTGCGCGCGCTCAGGGCGCCGCTGAAGCGGCCGGGGGCGCCGGCACGGCCATGATCACCGCGGCCGTGCCGCCCACGCAGCCCTCGGTCTGGCCGTCGGCGCAGCGCGGCGTGTCGGGGCCAGGGGCTGTCGGCGGGGGTTGGCCACGGTGCGTGCCGGCAGGCTGCTTGAGGATCATCACCGTGACGAGCACGGCCGTGCACACCGCCAGCAGCGCGATGAGCAGGCGCCGGCGTGCCGGCATGCGGGGGAACTTGGCGGGTGTGTACAAAGCGCGACGCCGGGCTCGCGCCCGGCGCCTCAGGGTCGGCCGTGGGGCCGACTACTTCTTGTCGTTCGGCACCTTGCCTTCGACGCCCTTGACGTAGAAGCTGATGCCGCCGAGGAACTTGTCGTCGGCGACCTCGTCCTTCTTCAGCACCGGCTTGCCGTCCTGGCCGAGGATGGGGCCCTTCCAGATGACGAAGCTGCCGTCAGCCAGCCCGGCCTTGACCTTGGCCACCTTTTCCTTGGTGTCGGCCGGCACCTTGTCGTTGATGGAGACGATGTCGATCGCGCCTTCCTTTACCCCCCACCACGAGCGCTGGTTGCCGGCCCACTTGCCGTCGAGCGCGTCGCGCGTGGTCTTGATGTAGTACGGCGCCCAGTTGATCACCGACGAGGCCAGGTGCGCCTCGCGCGCGTAGGTGGTCATGTCGCTGTCCCAGCCGAAGGCGTACTTCTTGTTCTTCGCCGCGGTCTGCAGCACGGCCGAGCTGTCGGTGTTCTGGAAGAGCACGTCGGCGCCGCCGTTGATCAGGCTCTGCGCGGCTTCGGTCTCCTTGGGCGGGTTGAACCACTCGTTCACCCACACGACCTTGGTCCTGACCTTGGGGTTGCTGCTCTGTGCGCCCAGGGTGAAGGAGTTGATGTTGCGGATGACCTCGGGGATGGGGATCGAGCCGACGATGCCCAGCGTGTTGCTCTTGGTCATCTTGCCGGCGATCACGCCGGCCATGTAGGCGCCCTCGTAGGTGCGGCTGTCGTAGGTGTTCATGTTCGCCGCGGTCTTGTAGCCGGTGGCGTGCTCGAACTTCACCTCGGCGCTGTCGGCGGCGACCTTGAGCATCGCCTCCATGTAGCCGAAGGTGGTGCCGAAGACGAGCTTGTGGCCCTGGCCGGCGAAGTCGCGGAAGACGCGTTCGGCGTCGGCCGACTCGGGCACCTTCTCGACGAAGCTGGTGGCGATGCGCTCGCCAAATTCACCCTCCAGCGCCTTGCGCGCGTTGTCGTGGGCGAAGGTCCAGCCGCCGTCGCCCACCGGGCCGACGTAGGCGAAGGCGATCTTCAGCGGTGCGGGCTTGGCGGGCTCGGCCGAGGCGGCGGCCTGCGGCGCAGCGGCTTCCTCCTTCTTGCCGCAGCCCGCCAGCGCGGCGGCGGCGGCAATGGCAGACCAGCTCGCCAGCTCGAGCAGCGAGCGCTTCGTCGTGATCGTCATGGGTTCTCTCTCCTGGGGTGGGGTAGACGGCGAATTATCGGTCGCGCCGGGCGCCGCGCGGCGCGCATGGCGCTCAGGAACCGGGGAAGAACGGCCGGCCCAGCGAGGCGGGCATGTTCACGCGCACCCAGGTGGCGTTGCGCGAGATGAGCACGAGCACGACGATGGTGGAGACGTAGGGCAGCATGCTCAGGAACTGGCTCGCCACCTGCACGCCCTGGCCCTGCAGGTGGAACTGCAGCATGGTCACGCCGCCGAAGAGGTAGGCGCCGAGCAGCAGCCGCGCCGGCCGCCAGGTGGCGAAGGTGGTCAGCGCCAGCGCGATCCAGCCCTTGCCGGCGACCATGCCCTCCACCCACAGCGGCGTGTAGACCACCGAGAGGTAGGCCCCGGCCACGCCGCACAGCGCCCCGCCGGTGACCACCGCGGCCATGCGGATGCGCCGCACCGGGTAGCCCAGGGCGTGCGCCGATTCGGGCGACTCGCCCACCGCGCGCAGCACCAGGCCGGCGCGCGTGCGGTAGAGGAACCAGGCCAGGCCGGCGGTCAGCGCCATGGCGGCGTAGACCATGGGGTGCTGGCGGAACAGCGCCGGCCCGACGAAGGGCAGGTCGGCCAGGCCCGGGATGCTGTACTGCGGCCGCTCGCCAAGCTTTTCCTGCACGAAGCGCATGCCGGCGAAGGCGGAGAAGCCGCCGCCGAAGAGGCTCAGCGCCAGCCCCGTGGCGACCTGGTTGGTGTTGAGCCAGATGACGAGCAAGCCGAAGGCCGCCGCCATGGCCGCGCCGGCCAGCGCGCCGGCGCCGAAGGCGAGCCAGTCGTTGCCGCTGGCCACCGCGGTGGCGAAGCCGGCGATCGCCGCCACCAGCATGGTGCCCTCGGCACCCAGGTTGACCACGCCCGCGCGCTCGTTGATGAGCAGGCCCATGCCGGCGATGGCCAGCACCGTGCCGGCGTTGAGCGTGGCGGCGAGAAGAAGGGCCAGGGCGTCGATGTCGTGCCTCCGCTCAGGGGGTGCGTGGTGCCGCGCTCGCGGCACGCTGCCAGCGCAGCCGGTACAGGATCAGCGTGTCGCAGGCGAGCAGCGCGAAGAGCAGCAGGCCCTGGAAGACGCCGGTGAGCGCCTTGGGCATGCCCAGGCGCGACTGGGCGAGTTCGCCGCCGATGTAGAACATGCTCATGAGCAGGCCCGAGAGCACGATGCCCACCGGGTGCAGCCGGCCGACGTAGGCGACGATGATGGCGGCGAAGCCGTAGCCCGCCGGCACGTAGGGCGTGAGCTGTCCCAGCGGGCCGGCGGCCTCGAGCCCGCCGGCCAGGCCGGCCATGCCGCCGGAGACGAGCAGCGCCGTCCACACCGCATGGCGCGAGGAGAAGCCCGCGTAGCGCGCCGCCAGCGGCGCCAGGCCGCCCACCTGCAGGGCGAAGCCGCGGTAGGTGCGGAAGAGGAAGAGCCACAGCGCCCCCACGCCGGCCAGCGCGAGCAGGCTGCCGATGTGCGCGCGCAGCGGCGGCGCCAGCCTTGGGATGCGTGTCTCGGGCAGGAAGGTGATGGTCTGCGGGAAGTTGTAGCCCTGCGGGTCCTTCCAGGGGCCGTAGACGAGGTAGCCGAGCAGCATCTCGGCGACGTAGACGAGCATCAGGCTGACGAGGATCTCGTTGGCGTGGAAGCGGTCGCGCAGCAGCGCCACGATGGCCGCCCAGGCCATGCCGCCGAGCACGCCCGCAAGCAGGATGGGAGCGACGATGCCGCGGCCCAGCCAGGCGGTGTCGGGGCCGGCCTGCATCGCCACCCAGCCCGCGGCCAGGGCGCCGACGACGAACTGCCCTTCGGCACCGATGTTCCACACGTTGGAGCGGAAGCACACCGCCAGCCCGAGGGCGATGAGCACCAGCGGCGTGGCCTTGACGAGCAATTCGGAGAGCGAATACAGGTTGTGCAGTGGCTCGACGAAAAAGAGCTGCAGGCCGCGCAGCGGGTCCTTGCCGAGCCAGGCGAAGAGCGCCGCGCCGATGACCAGGGTGAGCGCCAGCGCGAGCACGGGCGAGAGCAGCGACATGAGCCGCGAGGGCTGCGGGCGGATCTCCAGGCGCAGCATGCTCAGGCCACCGCCGCGGGTTGCGCCGTGCCGGTGGTGTCGTGCCACAGGCCGGACATCCACTGGCCAATGAGCTCGACGCTGGCCTGCGCCGTGGGCACGCTGGGCGAGATGCGCCCCTGGGCGATGACGAGCAGGCGGTCGCTGATCTCGAAGAGCTCGTCGAGCTCCTCGCTCACCACGAGCAGCGCGCAGCCGCCGTCGCGCAGCTTGAGCAGCTCGCCGCGGATCTGCGCCGCGGCGCCCACGTCCACGCCCCAGGTGGGCTGCGAGACGATGAGCAGCCTGGGCGTGGCCGAGATCTCGCGGCCGACGATGAATTTCTGCAGGTTGCCCCCCGAGAGGCTGCGCGCCGCGGCGCGCGCGCCGCCGGCGCGCACGTTGAAGCGCGCCATCACCTCCTCGGCCAGGCGCTGCACGCGCGCCGTGGCCACCCAGCCGCTGCGCGAGACGGCTTCGGTGCGCGTGAGCAGCGTGTTCTGCGCCAGGTCGAAGGTGGGCACGGCGCCGCGGCCCAGGCGCTCCTCGGGGACGAAGTTCAGCCCGAGCTTGCGCCGCCGGTGCGGGCTGGCGTGCGAGACGTCGTGCCCGTCCATGAGGATGCTGCCGGCCGGGGCGCGCGGGTCCTCGCCCGAGAGCGCGGCCATGAGTTCACGCTGGCCGTTGCCCGAGACGCCGGCCACGCCGACGATCTCGCCCGCACGCACGTCGAAGCCGATATCGGCGAGGTCCGCGCCGAACTGGTCCGCCCGCGCCAGGCTGAGCTGGCGCACGCGCAGCACCACGGGGCCGGGTGCGGTGTCGCGGTGCTGCAGCCGTGGCGGGTCGGCACCGATCATCAGGCGCGACAGGCTGGCGTTGCTCTCCCCGCGCGGGTCGACCTCGCCCGTGACCTTGCCGCCGCGCAGCACCGTGCACTGGTGGCACAGCGCACGGATCTCGTCGAGCTTGTGGCTGATGTAGAGGATGCTGCAACCGCTGGCGGCGAGCTGGCGCAGCGTGACGAAGAGCTTGTCCACCGCCTGCGGCGTGAGCACCGAGGTGGGCTCGTCGAGGATCAGCAGCTGCGGCTGTGTCATGAGCGCGCGCACGATCTCCACGCGCTGGCGCTCGCCCACGCTGAGGGTGTGCACGGGGCGGCCGGCATCCACGTCCAGGCCGTAGGTGTGGGCGACCTCGCCGATGCGGCCGATGACCTCGGCCAGCGCGATGCGCCGGTCCAGGCCGAGCCAGACGTTCTCGGCCACCGTCAACGTCTCGAAGAGCGAGAAGTGCTGGTAGACCATGCTGATGCCCAGCTCGCGCGCCTGCGCCGGGCTCTTCACGCTCACCGGCGCGCCGTTCCAGCGCATCTGGCCGGCGTCGGGCTGCACCGCGCCGTAGATGATCTTCATCAGCGTGCTCTTGCCCGCGCCATTCTCGCCGAGCACGGCGTGGATCTCGCCGGGCTGCACGCGCAGGTTCACGCCGTCGCAGGCACGCACCGCCGGGTACTGCTTGGTGATGCCGCCGAGTTCGAGTCGCAGCATGGGTGCGCCCGCCCCGCTCATGCCGTCGGGGCGCGGGCGAAGCGCTGCTCGCCGGCGACGTAGGCGGCGGCCACGTTGCGCTCGTCGCCGAGCATCATCCAGGCGTAGACGCGCGCGTGCAGCGGCTGCGCGGGCAGGCCGGGCAGGGCGCCGCGGGCGGCGGCGTCGCGGTGCTCGGCCACGCTGCCCACGGCCCAGTCCCACACCACCACGTCGGCCAGCGCGCCCTCGCCCAGGTGTCCCATCTCGCCCTCCAGGCCCAGCCCGGTGGCCGCACCGAGCGTGGCCGCATGCAGCGCCACCCAGGCGGGCAGCCGCGTGCCGCGCAAGGCCTGCACCTTGCAGGCCTCGGCCAGGGTGCGCAGCATGCACAGGCTGGTGCCGCCGCCGACGTCGCTGCCCAGGCTCACATGGTGCGCGGCGTCGACGGCGGCCTGCCAGTCGAAGAGGCCGCTGCCGAGGAAAGTGTTGCTGCCCGGGCAGTGGGCGATCTGCGCGCCGCTGTCGTGCAGCAGCGCGCGGTCCTCGGCGTCGAGCCAGATGCCGTGCGCGAGCACGGCGCGCGCGTGCAGCAGCCCATGCTCGCGGTACACGTCGAGGTAGCTGCGCGCGTGCGGAAAGAGCTCGGCCACGCGGCGCACTTCCTCCTCGGTTTCGGCGACATGCGTCTGCATGTAGACGCCGGGGTGGCGCCGGCACAGCGCGCCGGCCATGGCCAGCTGCCCGGGCGTGCTGGTCACGGCAAAGCGCGGCGTCACGGCGTAGGCGTTGCGGCCGCGTCCATGCCAGCGCTGGATGAGGGCCTCGCAGTCGCGCTCGGCAGCGCTGACGTCGTCGCGCAACGCGGGCGGGGCGTGGCGGTCCATCAGCACCTTGCCGGTGACCAGGCGCATGCCGCGGCGCGTGGCCGCCTCGAACAGCGCCTCGGTGGCGCCGGCGTGCACCGTGGGGAAGGCCACCGCCGCGGTGGTGCCGTGGGCGAGCAGGGCGTCGACGAAGCGCGCCGCGCCTTCGCGCGCCACGTCGGCGTCGGCATAGCGCGCCTCAGCCGGGAAGGTGTAGGTGGCGAGCCAGTCGAGCAGCCCGGTGCCGTAGCTCGCCATGACTTCGATCTGCGGGCAGTGCACGTGGGTGTCGATGAAGCCCGGCATGAGCAGCCGCCCACGGTGGTCGTGGCGCTGCCAGTCGGGGCCGGGATCCTCGCGCTGGGCGCCGACGATGCGGCCGTCGTCGCCGACGAGCAGCCAGTGGTCGGGGCGCAAGCGCACGCCGTCCATGGCACTGCCGCCCCACGCCGGGGTGGCGGTGAAGTCCAGCAAGTCGGCGCGCAGGGCGAGCATTCGCTAAATCGGTATGGGCGTGGCGCGCCGTTCGCGCCCGCCAGGCCTTGAATTTGCAAGAAACCTGCCCGCGCTGCGGCCGGGAGGCGAGCCTTGTATCCTAGCCGCACGCGAGCTTGTGCAATCGAAGCCCCAGGCACGATGAACCGTCGACCCATTCGCTTCCTGCACCGCGGCCACATCGTCGAAGTGGCCGACGTGCCGCCCACACGCACCCTGCTGCAGTGGTTGCGCGAGGACGCGCGCTGCAGCGGCACCAAGGAAGGCTGCGCCGAGGGCGACTGCGGCGCCTGCACGGTGGTGCTGGGCCGCCTCGACGAGCGCGGCGCGCTGCAGCTCGAGAGCGTCAATGCCTGCATCCGGTTCCTGCCCACGCTCGACGGCAAGGCGCTGTTCACGGTGGAAGACCTGGCCGCAGCGGACGGTGCGCTGCACCCGGTGCAGCAGGCCATGGTCGACCAGCACGGCTCGCAATGCGGCTTTTGCACGCCGGGTTTCGTCATGTCGCTGTGGGCCTGCTACGAGCGCCACCTGGCCGCGGGCACGCGCGCGGACCGCCAGCAGCTCGCCGACGAGCTCTCGGGCAACCTGTGCCGCTGCACCGGCTACCGCCCCATCCTCGAGGCCGGCCAGCGCATGTTCGACGCCGCGCCCGTGGCCCTGGAGCGCGCGCCCGTGGTGGCGGCGCTGCAGGCCCTGCAGGCCGACCCGCCGCTGCACTGGCCCGGTGCCTACGACGCACCGCGCACGCTCGCCGCGCTGGCCGCGCTGGTGCAGGCGCAGCCGCATGCGCGCCTGCTCGCCGGGGGCACCGATGTGGGCCTGTGGGTGACCAAGCAGCTGCGCGACCCCGGCGCGCTGATCTACCTCGGCGCGGTGGCCGAACTGCGGCGCGTGGTGCTCACGCCGCAGCACATCACCATCGGCGCCGCGGCGTCGCTCGAAGACGCCTGGGGCGCCCTGGCCGAGGAGTGGCCGACGCTGCGCGATCTGTGGCTGCGCTTTGCCTCGCCGCCGGTGCGCCACGCCGGCACGATGGGCGGCAACGTCGCCAACGGCTCGCCCATCGGCGACGCGGCGCCGGTGCTCATGGCGCTGGGCGCGCAGCTCGTGCTGCGCCGGGGCGAGCGCGTGCGCCGCCTGGCGCTGCAGGACTTCTACCTCGACTACATGAAGAACCGCTTGGAGCCGGGCGAGTTCGTGCAGGCGCTGCAGGTGCCGCGGCGCGGCGCCCGGGCGCAGGTGCTGCGTGCCTACAAGGTCTCCAAGCGCTTCGACAGCGACATCTCCGCAGTCTGTGCCGCGTTCGCGCTGGAGCTCGACGGCGCGCGCATCGTCGCGGCGCGGCTGGCCTTCGGCGGCATGGCGGCGACGGTGCAGCGCGCGGCGCAGGCCGAGGCCGCGCTGCTAGGCCAGGCCTGGGACGAGCCCGCGCTGCAAGCCGCCATGGCTGCGCTGGCGCGGGACTTCACGCCCATAGACGACCTGCGCGCCAGCGCCGGCTACCGCGCCCAGGTGGCGGGCCGCCTGCTGCGCCGCTTCTGGCTCGAGACGCGGCTCGAGGACGCCTTGCCCGCGAGCGCGCTGAGCGTGTGGGCGCG
>DYOR01000210.1 GCA_020720385.1 Rubrivivax sp. | reverse complement strand
GGATCCAGTCGTGCCGCGTTGTAGGTTCGTCTTGGCGGTGGTGGCCGCCAGGAGGTTCATGCGATGCCGATCGATTCACTGAATGAGCTCAAGGCCGCGTTCGTGCAGTGGCGCAGCAGGAAGAAGCACGCGCGGGAGCCGGTGCCCGAGGAGCTACTGGCCCGAGCGCGCCATGCGACGAAGATGCATGGGGTGGCGGCCGTGGTGGGTGTGACGCGGGTGGAGCGGGCCCGGCTGTTCCGGGTCAAGTCCGCGCGCACGAAGGTGCAGGCTCCGATGAGGACAGAGCCGCCGGGCGAGCCGAGGTCGGTCCCGGCGTATTCGCGGCTGGAGCTGAGCGCGCCCGCGGCGTCGAGCCCCCGGCCCATCGCGGAGATCGAGACCGGGTCGGGGGTGACGCTGCGCGTGTTCGAGCAGACGCCCGAGATGGTGGGGTTGCTGTCGGCGATGTGCGGCGTGGGAGGTGTGCGATGATCCAGGTGCCTGCGCAGGCGAGCGTGTACGTGATGCACGAGTCGGTGAGCTTCCGCACGGGCATCGACGGGATGGCGGCGGTGGCTCGGGTCGTGCTGGGCCAGGAGCCGATGAGCGGGGCGTACTTCGTATTCCGCAACCGCGGGCGCCACATGCTGCGCATTCTGTTCTACGACGGCGGCGGGTTCTGGCTGTGCACCAGGCGTCTGTCGAAGGGCAGGTTCTCCAACTGGCCGACGGGTGACGGTACGCGACCGTGTTCGCCGCTGCTGGCGCGCGACCTGCAGATTCTCATCTGGGGCGGCGACCCGTCGAGCTGCTCGTTCCCCGATCTGTGGAGGAAGGTCGCGTAGCTGAGGCCCCGGATCCTTTGCACTGCGAGGCAGGCTGATTACCCATCAGGCCCGAGCCCGACCACGGGCTGCGGCTCTCCGGCTCCATGTGGGGAGTTGTACCGGCGCGCTGGTCGGATTCCGGGTCGCAGCGGGTGCTGCACTGCCTGCTGCGCAGGTGGGCCCACGCTCGATGACGCAGGAGTCTGGGCTCGGGGGACACTGTCGAGCTGCTCGAGTCGGTCGCGGTAGACCCAGGGCAGATAATACTCGGGCCTCTTGGCGAGATCCTCGTGGTTTCGCAGACACTCGGTGAGGTAGGCGACGGGCTCGACTCCGTTGGCGTTGGCGGTCGCGATGAAGGACATATGACGGTCCCCGACGTCGGCGCCGTTCTGGGTCTTGTAGGCGAATGAGCCAGCCAGGTAGCGGACCGGGATGATGAGGGCTTGTTCGACGACGTTGGTGTCGAGGGGGACGCCGGGCACCTCGTAGAACTTGGTGAGGCGGGGCCACTGGTTGATGACGAAGGCCACGGGCTCCCACAGAGGCGAGTTGGGCTCGACGCAGTTGCCGTCGGTCTTGTCCTTGCACATCTGCAACAGCCTGAGCATGTGCGGCTTCGAATGCTTGCGGTGGTACAGCATCCTTTGGTGGGGGTCGAGGCCGAGCGCCTTGGCCTTGTCATCGTTGTCGAAGACCGCCGCGTACACCTCGCCGGCGACCGTGTGCTCGGCAGGAAACTTGTCCTTGATCGCCCGGAACTTCAGGTAGCAGTGCGCGTTGCAGACGGCCTGCTCGAGCTGGTCAGCGTGGTCCAGAGAGAAGTTCTTCGAGGCTGCGTCGCTGACCGCCACGAGCTTGCCCGCGCTGGCTCTACGATGCGCGAGCACCCGGTCGACGATCTCGCCGGCGTGGTGCCGGCCGGTGAAGAACAGGACGACCTTCGCCTGCCCGGTCTCGATGTACAGACAGGTGGCGTTGATGGCAGTCCGCACGTGCCTGGTCGGCTCCCCGAGGCACTCCAGCGCCTGGATCTCCTCGTGGATCTGTCGTCTCAACTCGATGATCATCGAGCCGGTGTCATCGAATCGGAGGCACGTTGCGTTGCGGATCGCATGCCTCTCGAGCTCCCTGTACAAGGGGGCCAGCAGGTCGTCGCACTCGTCGACGATGCGCCACTGGTTGGCGTCGGGCATGGGCACGCCCCAGCCCTGGTGCAAGGCCTCGAGGCGCTTGAAGGGCGCGCCGGCGAAGTAGTGCATGACGATCAGCATGGCGCACGCCGACCAGTCGTAGAGGATGTAGCTGGTGCCAATGCCACCGCGCAGGACCAACCCGGTGCCTTCGGCCGTGAAGATGGCCCCGCAGAGCCTGCAGTAGCCCCGCTCGAAGATGTGGCGTTCGGGTCGGAACAGCGGCTGACCGACGACGCGAATGATGACCTTGTCGCGGTATCGGGACACTGGCCCCATTGCGCACGCGGGACAGATGCCGCCGATGATGCCGGCGGCCAAGTGGTGGACGTGCTGCGTGGCATTGATGAACGCATCGGCGCCGTTGCGGCCGTGGCCCTTTGGCGGATCTGGCTCCGTCGAATCCGTGGGGGGCGGCGCGTCATCGAGCGCGGGCTTGCTCGACTCCTCGGTAGCGGCGGCGTCTGCGGCAGCGGGGGAGGGCCCCGACGTGGTCTGCTTGTCCTGCTGTTGGGCGGCCTGTTGAGCGGCCTTGGCCCTCAAGCGCTCCTGGCGCGCCTCGGTGCGCGCGATGAGCATCGATACCAGCCCAGAGACCACCGGCCAGTCCTGTGCAGCGAGTGTCTGGCGATCGACCCGCGCCTGCAGGTGATGGAGTTGCTCGAGGGTGACGTCGATGCGTGTGGCCATGAAGCACTACCGCCCAGCACGGGTCATGATGGCTGAAGCGCGCACAGGCGCTCTCGAAAGTTCTTGACGAGCGGGTAGCCGAACACCTGCTTGATCGAGCGATTGGGCTTCTTGTCCCGGCAGTCCTTTCCCTGGCCCAGCGTCTCACCCATCAGCGTCCAGTTGGCAGCGCGATAGCAGGTGCCGCGATACCGCGCCGGATCCACGAACGTCTCGGTGAAGTAGATCGGATGGGCGTAGATCTGCTGCCAGTCGTCCGAGAGCCTGCGCGAGATGCGCCCCAGCAGGTGCGAAGCCAGGTGCGGGACCTTGACCCACGGCAGAATC
>DYOR01000064.1 GCA_020720385.1 Rubrivivax sp. | reverse complement strand
GCTAGCGCAGCCGCAGCGCCTCGCCGCCGAAGCGCACACCCAGCGGCTCGATGTGCAAGGCCTTGTCGCCATCCTCCACGACACCGGCCACCCAGGCGGGCACGCCACAGGCCTGCGCCACGTCCACGGCGCGCTCGGCGTCGGCCGCGGCCACGTAGAGGGCGAAGCCCGCCCCCATGTTCAGCGTGCCGTAGGCCTCGGCGTCGTCGTGCCCGGCCTGCTGCTGGATGAAGCGCAGCACCGGGGGCACCGGCGGCACGGTGTGGATGCGATAGCTCAGCCGCCTGGGGTGGCGCAGCAGCTTGCGCCAGCCGTGGCCGGTGATGTTGGCGGCGTAGTGCACGCGCACGCCGGCGGCCCACAGCGCTTCGGTCACCGGCGAATACAGTGTGGTCGGCGCGAGCAGCGCCTCGCCGTAACCCAGGCCGGGGGCGACCTCGGTGAGGTAGCCCTGCGGCAACCGCCCGGCCAGCTTGCGCGCCAGGCTCAGCCCGTTGGCGTGGATGCCGCTGGAGGCGAGCAGCACGATGGCGTCGCCCGGGCCCAGCTTCTCGCCCAGGCTGAGGCGCTCCTTGGGGTTGACCAGGCCGGTGCACGCGGCGGCCAGGTCGATGCGCCCGGCCTCGACGATGCCCGCCAGCGCCGGTGTCTCGCCGCCGCCCCAGGCCACCTTGCAGGTGTCGCAGGCCTGCTTCCAGCCGCGCACCAGCTCGCCGGCTCGCACGGCGTCGGCGAACCACGCGCTGCCGCCGGCGGCCCAGTAGGCCTGCACCACCAGCGGCGTGGCGCCCACGGTGACGAGGTCGTTGACGGCCATGGCGATGGTGTCCTGCGCCATGCCGGCAAAGAAGCTCTTGCCGGTGAGCTCCTGCATCTCGTCGGCCACCAGCGTCTTGGTGCCCAGGCACTCGACGATGCTGGCGATGTGGAACGGCCCGACGTCGACGACGTAAGCCGATTCGCCGCGCGAAGCCTCGAGCTCGGCAAAGCCGTGTGCCGCCAGGTGCGCGCCCGTGGCCGCCGCGGCGCGCTGCGCGGCCACCTTGAGGGGGTCGATGAGGTCGTATTGCACCCCTGCCTGCTCGTAGCTCAGCGGGGTGGAAGAGGGCTGCGTCATGGCTGGCGATTATCCCCGCCCCATAGAATGCCCTGATGTCTTACGTCGTCCTCGCCCGCAAGTACCGGCCGCGCACTTTTGCGCAGATGGTGGGGCAGGAGCATGTCGTGCAGGCCCTCACCAACGCGCTGCAGCAGGGCCGGCTGCACCACGCCTACCTCTTCACGGGCACGCGCGGCATCGGCAAGACCACCGTCAGCCGCATCCTTGCCAAGAGCCTGAACTGCACCGGGCCCGACGGCAGCGGTGGCATCACCGCCGAACCCTGCGGCGTGTGCCAGGCCTGCACCGAGATCGACGCCGACCGCTACCTCGACTACATCGAGCTCGACGCCGCGAGCAACCGCAGCATCGACGAGATCCGTGACCTCATCGAACGCGCCGCGTACAAGCCGGGCATCGGCCGCTTCAAGGTCTTCATGATCGACGAGGCGCACCAGCTCACCAAGGACGCCTTCAACGCCCTGCTGAAGACGCTGGAGGAGCCGCCCGAGTACCTGAAGTTCGTGCTCGCCACGACCGACCCCGAGAAGATGCTGCCCACGGTGCTCAGCCGTTGCCTGCAGTTCAACCTGCGGCCGATGGCGCCGGCCACGGTGCGCGAGCACCTCGCGCACGTGCTTGCCGCCGAGGGCGTGGCCTGCGACGACGGCGCGTTGCGCCTGCTGGCGCGCGCGGCACGCGGCTCGATGCGCGACGGCCTGTCGCTGGCCGACCAGGCCATCGCCTATGGTGGCGGCAGGCTGGAAGAGGCCGTCGTGCGCCGCATGCTCGGCAGCGTGGACCGCGGCCACGCGCGCGCGCTGGTGCAGGCGCTGGCGCAGCGCGACGGCGCCGCGGTGCTGGCCAGCGTGGACGGTCTGCGCGGCATGGGGCTCTCGGCCGCGGGCACGCTCGAGGAGATGGCGCTGCTGCTGCAGCACATGGCCGTGGAGCAGGCGGTGCCGGGCGCGCTGGACACGCAGGACCCCGACACCGAGGACGGCCGCGCGCTGGCCGCCGCCCTCGCCGCGGACGAGACGCAGCTGCTCTACAGCATGGTGTTGCACGGCCGCGAAGAACTCAGCCTGATGAGCGACGAATACGGTGCGCTGACGATGGTGCTGCTGCGCTTCCTCGCCTTCGGGCCGCAGGACAGCGCGCCGGGTGCCGAGGCCGGCCGCGCGACGCGTGAGGCGCGTGAGACGCGTGAGATGCGCGAGGGCCGCGCTGCGCCGCTGCGCGCGCCGGCGCCGCCGGCGATCACGCTGCCTGTGGCGCGGGCCGTGGAGGTGCCTGTCGCAGCGCCTGTAGCACTGGCGCTGCCGCAGGCCGCATCGCCGGCTGCCGCCTCGCCCGCCGCGGGCCCATCGGTGGCGAGCGCCGCGACGGCCGTGGATGCGCAGGCCGTCGACCCCGCGCTGGGTGAGCGCTGGCACGCCCTGGTGAGCAAGCTCTGCGACGCAGGCACGCTCGTGGCCCTGGTGCGTGAGCTCGCCACGCAAGGCGGGTTGCGCGCCATCGACGAGGCCGCCGCGCCGCCGCGCTGGCACCTGGTGGTGGAGCGCGACGCCGTGCGCACGCCGGCGCTGGGCGACAAGCTCGCTGCGCTGCTCTCTGCCGAACTCGGCGCGCCGGTGCAGCTGGTGCTCGAAAGTGGCGTGCCCGCGGATTCGCCCGCACGTCGCGAGGCGGCCCAGCGCCAGCGCCGCCAGGCTGCCGCCGAGGCCACCATCCACAATGACCCGGTGGTGCGTGAACTGCTCGGCCAGTTCGAGGGCGCGCGCGTCGTGCCGGGCTCGATCAAACCCGTCTGACACAAGGAAGCACAGCATGATGAAGGGCCAACTCGCCGGCTTGATGAAGCAGGCCCAGGCGATGCAGGAGAACATGAAGCGCGCGCAGGATGAGCTCGCGCTCGTGGAGGTCGAGGGTCAATCCGGCGCCGGGCTGGTGAAGGTGACGATGACCTGCAAGCACGACGTCAAGCGCGTGGCCATCGATCCGAGCCTGCTGGGCGAGGACAAGGACATGCTCGAAGACCTGGTGGCCGCAGCGTTCAACGACGCCGTGCGGCGTGCCGAGCAGGTGAGCACCGAGCGCATGGGCAAGCTCACCGCCGGGCTGCCCATGCCGCCCGGGATGAAATTCCCGTTCTGAGGCCCCCAGGCTTGTCGCTGCGCGCCTTCGCCACCCTCCGAGGGAGCTCTTGCAGCGGCCCGGCAAAGCCGGTTCCGCGCAAGGGCTTGGTCACGCGATGAGCGAACCCGCTCTCGACGGCCTCATCGACGCCCTGCGCCGCCTGCCCGGCGTGGGCGTGAAATCGGCGCAGCGCATGGCCTTCCACCTGCTGCAGCACGACCGCGAGGGCGCACGCCGCCTGGCCGGCGCGCTCACCGAGGCGGTGCAGCGCACGCGCCATTGCGCGCGCTGCCACACCTTCACCGAGGGCGAGGTCTGCGCCACCTGCGAGGACCCGCGGCGCAACCCGCAGCTGCTGTGCGTGGTGGAAACGCCCGCCGACCAGGCGGCGCTCGAGCGCAGCGGCAGCTATCAGGGCCTGTACTTCGTGCTCATGGGCCGCATCAGCCCGCTCGATGGCATCGGCGTGGTCGACATCGGCGCGGCAGCCCTGCTCGAGCGCGCCGCCGACGGCGTGGTGCAGGAGGTCATCCTCGCCACGGGCTTCAGCGCCGAAGGCGAGGTCACCGCGCATGCCCTGGCCGCGGCGCTGCGCGCGCGCGGGCTGAAGGTCACACGGCTGGCGCGCGGTGTGCCGGCGGGCAGCGAGCTCGAGTACGTGGACCTGGGCACCATCGCCTACGCGATGGGTGACCGCCGTTGACGTGACCGTCAGGCGCGCGCAGCGCCGCCGCGCGAGGCGTCAGTCGCCCACGGCCGCACGGTAGGCGTGCCACGAGGCATGCCCGAGCACCGGGCCCACCACGAGCAGGCCGGCGAAGCCGGGCAGCATCGCCAGGGCCACGAGCACGGCGATGGTCACGCCCCAGGCGAGCATCACGCCGGTCTGCATGAGCACCAGGCGCATGCTCGTCAGCCCGGCGCTGATGGCATCGGTGCGGCGGTGCAGGATCATGGGCATGGAGACCACGCTGACGGCGAAGATGAGCGAGGCGAACATCGCCCCCACCGCCAGCCACACGCCGAGAAAGACGAGGTTGTCGGGCGAGAGCAGGGCGAGCAGCGAGCCCTTGAAGTCGGGGATGCCGTCGAAGGTGACGGCAAAGACCACCAGCGTGGTGCGCGCCCAGAGCATCTCCAGCACCAGCAACACGATGCCGAAGATGCCGAGCTGGCCGGTGCGCGCGCGCCAGGCGATGATGGAGTCGACGAAGCCGGGCTGCTCGCCGAGTTCCAGCCGCTGGCTCACGCGGTACATGCCCAGGCACAGGAACGGCCCCATGAGCAAAAAGCCTCCGGACAGCGCCAGCACGTAGGCCGGCGAGCTCTCGAAGACGAGCAGCAGCGCCCAGCCCATGGCGACGAAGCAGGCCCCGTAGAACAGCCCGATGGCCGGCGCGCGCACGAAGTCGCGCCAGCCCAGCGCCAGCCAGCGCCAGGGGTCGGCCAGGGTCAGCGTGCGCAGCGATGGGGTGGCGCTGGAATCGGGCACGGCGGGCTCGGCGATGTCGTTCATGGCGCGAGCCTATGCGCCCTTGCCCCAGCGCATTACTCGGACAATCCCGCACCAGGGTCGGCGCGCGGGCGGCGTCGCGCGCCGTTCAGCGGCCCCGGCGCACGCGCAGCAGCTCGTCCAGGATGAGGCAGGCCGCGCCCAGGGTGATGGCGCTGTCGGCGAGGTTGAAGGCAGGGAAGTAGCCGCCCGCGAAGACGAACTCGAGGAAGCCGAAGCGGAATTGCAGGAAGTCGACGACGTAGCCGTGCATCAGGCGGTCGGCGACGTTGCCCAGGGCGCCACCCATGATCAGCGCGACGGCAAAGCAGAAGAGCTTTTGCCCCGGGTGGCTGCGGATCATCCAGACGATGGCACCCGAGGCGAGCAGGCCCACGGCGGTGAAGAACCAGCGCTGCCAGCCGCTGGCGTCCGAGAGGAACGAGAACGCCGCGCCCTTGTTGTGGGCGCGCACGAGGCTGAAGAAACCGGTCACCGGGCGCAGCTCGGCGTACTGCAGCCAGCCGACGACGAGCGTCTTGCTGAGCTGGTCGGCGAGGACGACGATGGCCGCCAGTGCTAGCCACAGCCAGGCGCTGACGGCGCCGCCGTTGCTGCCGCGCGTGGCCATGCTCAGGCCACGCGGCGCGTTTCGCCGGCGCCGAAGAGGTTGCTCGTGCAGCGGCCGCACAGGCCCGGGTGGGCCGCGTCGTGGCCGACGTCGTCGCGCCAGTGCCAGCAGCGCTCGCACTTGGATGCCGTGCTGGCGCGCACCTCGATGGCCAGCGCGTCGCCCCGGGCGAGCTCCACGGTCGAGGTGATGAGGACGAACTTCAGGTCCTCGCCCAGGGACTCGAGCAGGGCATGGTCCGCCGCCGGCACGCTGATCTTCACGTGCGCCTGCAGCGACGAGCCCACGCCGCCGGCGCTGCGCAGCGCCTCGATCTCCTTGTTCACCATGTCGCGCAGCTCGCGCAGGCGCGCCCACCTGGCGAGCAGTGCGGTGTCGGGCGCGGCGAAGGTCCAGTAGGTCTCGGCGAAGATCGAGTCCCCCCCGTCGAGCACCTTCCACGCCTCTTCGGCGGTGAAGCTGAGGAAGGGCGCCATCCAGCGCAGCATGGCCTGCAGGATGTGCCACAGCGCGGTCTGCGCCGAGCGCCGCGCGCGGCTCGCCGGCGCGGTGGTGTAGAGCCGGTCCTTGAGCACGTCGAGGTAGAACGCGCCCAGGTCCTCGCTGCACAAGAGCTGCAGCTTGGCCACCACCGGGTGGAACTCGAAGGCCGCGTAGTGGGCGAGGATCTCGCCTTGCAGCTGCGCCGCGTGCGCCAGCGCCCAGCGGTCGATTTCCAGCAGCTCGCCCAGGGGCAGGGCGTCCCGGGCCGCGTCGAAGTCGCTCACGTTGGCGAGCAGGAAGCGCAGCGTGTTGCGCATGCGGCGGTAGCTGTCGACGACACGGGCGAGGATCTTCTTGTCGATCGGCGGGTCGCCGGCGTAGTCGGTGGAGGCACACCACAGGCGCGCGATCTCCGCGCCGGGGTCCTTGGCGAACTCGCGGATCTCGATGATGTTGCCCAGCGACTTGCTCATCTTGCGGCCCTGGCCGTCGACGGTGAAGCCGTGGGTGAGCAGGCCGCGGTAGGGCGCACGGCCCTCGAGCGCGCAGCCCAGCAGCAGCGAGGAGTGGAACCAGCCGCGGTGCTGGTCGTGCCCCTCGAGGTAGAGGTCGGCTTCGGGGCCGCTGGCGTGCGCGCCGCCGGCATGCGAGCCGCGCAGCACGTGGAAGAAGGTCGAGCCCGAGTCGAACCAGACCTCCAGAATGTCGCTGCTCTTGCGGTACTGCGGCGCGTCATCCGGGCCCAGGATGTCCTCGGTGCTGGCGCGGCTCCAGGCCTCCACGCCGCCTTGCTCGACCGTCGCCGCGGCCTGGTCGAGGATCTCCATCGTGCGCGGGTGCAGCTCGCCCGTCTCCTGGTGCAGGAAGAAGGGCAGCGGCACGCCCCAGCTGCGCTGGCGGCTGATGCACCAGTCGGGCCGGTTGGCGATCATGTCGCGCAGCCGCGCGCGCCCGCTCTCCGGGTAGAAGGCGGTGGCCTCGATGGCCTCCAGGGCCATCTGGCGCAGGGTCCTGGGCGCCTTGTCCCTGGTGAAGACGCCCGCGCCTTCGTCCATGCGGATGAACCACTGCGCCGCGGCGCGGTAGATCACCGGCGTCTTGTGGCGCCAGCAGTGCGGGTAGCTGTGCGTGAGCGGGCCGCTGGCGAAGAGCCGGCCGGCCTGGCGCAGGGTGTCGATGATGTGCGGCACGGCCTGCCAGATGTCCTGGCCGCCGAAGAGCGGGAAGTCGGCCGCGTAGTGGCCGTTGCCCTGCACCGGGTTGAGGATCTCCTCGACCTGCATGCCGTGCGCCGTGCACGAGACGAAGTCGTCGACGCCGTAGGCGGGCGCGGAGTGCACGAGGCCGGTGCCGTCCTCGGCGGTGGCGTAGTCGGCCAGGTAGACCGGGGCGAGGCGGTCGAAGCCCGCGTCCACCTGCGCCAGCGGGTGGTGGAAGGCGATGCCGCCCAGCTTCTCGCCGCGCGTGGTGGCGACGACGCGGCCGGCCAGGCCGTAGCGCTCCAGGCAGGTGTCCACCAGCGAAGCCGCGAGCACGAGATGCCCTCGCGCGGTGGCGACGAGGGCGTATTCGAGCTCGGGGTGCAGGTTCAGCGCCTGGTTGGCGGGGATGGTCCACGCGGTGGTGGTCCAGATCACGGCAAAGGCCTCGCCGTCAATCGCCGGCACGCCGAAGGCCGCCGCCAGCTTGTCGGGTTCGGCGCAGAGGAAGCCCACGTCCAGCGTCTGGCTGCCCTTGTCGGCGTATTCGATCTCGAACTCGGCCAGCGAGCTGCCGCAGTCGAAGCACCAGTACACGGGCTTGAGGCCGCGGTAGACGAAGCCGCGCTCGATGACGCGCTTGAAGGCGCGGATCTCGGCCGCCTCGTTGGCGAAGTCCATGGTGCGGTAGGGACGCTCCCACTGCCCGATCACGCCCAGGCGCTGGCGGTCGGCCATCTGCTGTGCGATCTGCTCGGTGGCGTAGGCGCGGCTGCGCGCCTGCATCTCGTCGCGGCTGAGGTGTCGGCCATGCGCCTTCTCCACGGCGTTCTCGATGGGCAGGCCATGGCAGTCCCAGCCGGGCACGAAGCGCGCGTCGAAGCCGGCGAGCTGCTTGGACTTGACCACCATGTCCTTGAGGATGTTGTTCACCGCGTGGCCGATGTGCAGCACGCCGTTGGCGTAGGGCGGGCCGTCGTGCAGCACGAAGAGTGGCGCGCCGCGCCGGGCCGCGCGCAGGCGCTGGTACAGGCCACCCCCGTCGCGGGTGTCGTTCCACGCCTCGACCCACCCCGGCTCGCGCCTGGGCAGGTCGCCGCGCATGGGGAAGGCAGTGTCGGGCAGGTTCAGGGTGCTGCGGTAGTCGGGTGCGGTGCTCATGGCTTGGGGTGTTCCGGCAGGGGGCGGGTCGGCTGGCGTGCCCGCGGGGTGTTCGGCTCGTGGCGCGCAGGGCGCCCTTCGAAAGGGGGTTCGCGTGCCGCTCGTCGGTTCCGGCCTGCGCGCCGCCGGGGGGCGGCCGCGGCGGGCGGGCTTCAGAGGGCCGAACGAATAATTCGGTCGCGCGTGGCCTGCCGGCGCGTGGCGGCGTGCCAGCGCGCGGGGCCCAGACGCTGATTCGACAGTGGCCTGCTCGGGTGCATGGCGTCGATTTTAGCGGCCCGTGCGCAGCGTGGGCCGCGCGGCCCACCATTGCCGCGCCTGCGCGGTGTCGAGCGCGATGCCCTGGCGCAGTGCGGCGAGCGATTCGTACTTGCGCTCCTCGTGCAGCTTGTGCAGCAACTCCACGCGCAGGCAGCGCCCGTAGCCGCCGTCGATGCCGAGCTCGGCGGGCCAGTCCAGGCAGTGCACTTCCAGCAGCACGCGGCCGGCGTCCTCGACGGTGGGGCGCACTCCCAGGCTGGCCACGGCCGGCAACGGCCCCGCCACGAGGCCGTGCACCTGCACCACGAACACGCCCGCGGCGGCCGAGCGCGCATGGGCAAAGCGCAGGTTGAGCGTGCGAAAACCCAGGTCGCGCCCGAGCTTGCGGCCATGGATGACGTGGCCGCTGATGCTGTAGGGCCGCCCGAGCAGCGCCTCGACCCGTGGCATCTCGCCGGCGGCCAGGGCGTCGCGCACTTCCGAGCTCGACACGCGCAGGCCGTGCACCTCGTAGCTCATCATGCGCGCCACGTCGAAGCCCTGGCGCGCGCCGGCCTCGTCGAGCAGGGCGTAGTTCCCGGCGCGCCGCGCGCCGAAGCTGAAGTCGTCGCCCACGAGCACGTAGCGCGCGTTCAGGGCGTGGCACAGCACGTCGCTGATGAAAGCCTGCGGCGACATGCCGGCAAAGGCGTCGTTGAAGCGCGCCACCATGACGTGGTCGACGCCGCAGCGCTCGAGCTCGCAGAGCTTGTCGCGCAGCGTGGCGATGCGTGCCGGGGCGAGCTCGGGTCGGCCGGCCTGGCGCGCGAAGTGGTCGCGCGGGTGGGGCTCGAAGGTGAGCACGCAGGAGGGCAGGCCGCGGTGGCGCGCCTCGTTGGTGAGCAGCGCCAGCATGGCCTGGTGGCCGCGGTGCACGCCGTCGAAGTTGCCGATGGTGAGGGCACAGTCCGGCACGCGCTCGGCGTCGCCGCGCCTGCGGCCGGTGACGGCCTCGGTATGGAACCCACGGTGTACGCGCATGGCGGCGGATTATCCCGGCCTTGCTTAGGCCTTACTCGGGCAGACCGAGCAGGCGGCGGTAGAGGTCGAGGTAGGCGCCGGCGGCACGGTCCCAGTCGAACTGCGCGGCATGCGCGCGGATGGCCTGGGGGCGCCCGGGCTGCGCCTGCCGCACCAGGCCGCGCTCGACCACCGCGCGCATCGCTGCCGGCGCGAAGTCGTCGAAATAGTCCGCCGCCGCGCCGCCGATCTCGGGCAGGCAGGTGCGCCGCGCCAGGAACACCGGCTTGCCGAAGTGCATGGCCTCGATGGGCGGCAGGCCGAAACCCTCGGTGAGCGAAGGGAAGAGGAAGCCCGCGCAGTGCGCGTAGGCCCAGGCCTTCTGGGCCTCGCTGATGGCGAGGTGGAACTGCAGGTTGGGCAGGTGCACGGCCTGGCGCAGGCGGCGCGCGTCGTGGCCGGCCGGGCCGCAGAGCACGAAGTCCATCTCTGGCCAGGCGCGGGCCAGGTCGATGATCGCCTGCGGGTTCTTCGAGCGCGACATGCGGCTCAGGTGCAGCAGGAAGGGCCGCGACGCCGGGGTCATGCCCGGCAGGGGTTCGCGCGGCTCGGCGCTGAGGTCGCGCGCGCCGTTGTGGATCACCTCCAGCGGCCCCGCCCACCCCAGGTGCCGGCGCACGTCGTCGGCCGTGTGCTGGCTGATGGCGACGATGTGGTCGGTGCGCGCCACCAGCGCGCGCAGCCGGCGGTGGTCGCGCCAGCGCGAGAAGGCGTTCTTCGCGTACAGGTAGTTGAGGTCGTGAATGGTGAGCACGCGCTGCCGGCAGCCCGGCGGCGGACGGTGGCGGTTGAGCTGGTTGAGCGCGTGCCAGACCTCGAACGGCGCGCCACCCTGCCCGGGCCCGGGCTCGAGCGGGCCGTGCTCCACGGCGGGGCCGAAGAAACCCTGCAGCGCGGGCACGACGGCGAAGTGGAAGCGCACGCCGTGGCGCTCCAGCCACTGCGGCGCGGCCTGGGCCACGCGCAGGCCGATCTGCGAGGCGAACTCGAACAGCCCGCCGTCACCGGGGGCCGAGTGGCCCAGGCTCAGGCAGACGCGGCGGGCAGCCGGTGGCAGGGGCATGGCGCGCGCGGCGGCGGGGTCAGCGCGCCTGCGGGTCCTGGGCGCTGTGGCGCTCGCGGCGCACGCGCCGGCGCAGCAGCGTGTACTCGTACGACCCCAGGTGCCACCAGCGCTTCACCGAGACATCGCCCAGCGCCGGCAGGTGGTGCTTGAACGCCAGCGTGCTCTCTTGCAGGGTCCACAGGTGGCGGCACAGGTTGACGTACATGCGCGCGTTGGCCGTGGGGATGCGCGCCAGGTCCGCCACGGCGTCGAGCACGCGCAGCGACTGCAGCGCGAGTTCGGGGCGCAGGTCGAGCTGCACGTGGGCGAAGCTCGCGGCCTGGAATGCGTCGCTCACGTGCGAGCCGCCGGCGCCGTCGTGGTTCACGCGCGGCACCAGGCTTTGCAGCACGCACAGCTCGGGTGAGGTGAGCAGCAGGCGGTTCATGGCCACGTCCCAGCCGGTGGCCGCCTGGCCGCGCCAGCCCTCCATGCGCGGCTCGTCGACGAACCAGTTGGGGGCGAAGTGGCGTTCCCACTGCGCGCGCGTGAAGAGCAGCCCGTAGGAGCTGAAGAAGCGCATGCGCAGCACGACGTCGTGCAGGGCCTCGACCTCGCACGGCGCGGGCATGTGGATGGACTCGCTCAGGCAGGTGGTGGTGAGGAGGTTGGCACACATCACCTCAGGCCGGCGCAAGGCCTGGGCGGCGACGAGCTCCGACCAGCGCAGGCCCTGGCGGTCGAGCACGAGGTCGTCCTCGAGCAGCAGCACCAGCTCGGCACCCTCGGCCAGCGCCCACAGCACGTTGGCGTGCGGGTTGCGCCGCACGCCCAGGCGCTCGTCGTTGACGCGGCGGTGGATGTCGAGCCGCCCGCGGTACGCGTCGACCACGGCGAGGATCTCGGCCTGGCGCTCGGTGGGCTCGATGCTGAGGAAGATGGGCCAGTCGGCCGCGCCGTCGGCGCGGGCGATCGAATCGAGCAGCTGGCGCAGGCGATCGGGGCGGTTGTGCGCGGTCGCGGCAATCGCTTGGCGAGGGGTGGGCATGGGCGGCGTGGGCGGCTCGTGGAGGAAGCGACGCGCGAACGGCCGGTCGGTGGCGGGTGCGGCGCGTCGGCCGGGCGGATGCGGGTCAGCCGGCGGCCGGCGTCGCGGGGCTGGCCGTGGCCGCATCCAGCTGGCGAGGATACAGCCAGCGCCACTCGCCCGGCGCCAGGTCCGGCGGCAGCGCCAGGGCGCCGAAGGCGCTGCGGTGCAGGCTCTCCACCCGGTTGCCCACCGCCGCCAGCATGCGCTTGACCTGGTGGTACTTGCCTTCGGTGAGCGTCAGGCTCAGCGTGAAGCTCGTGCGGCGCTGCACCGCAGCGGCACGCACGGGCAAGGGGTCGTCGTCGAGCACCACGCCGGCGAGCAGCCGCTCGATCTGCGCATCCTCCAGCGGATGCCGGGTCTCGATCTCGTAGACCTTGGGCACATGGTGCCTGGGCGAGGTGAGGCGGTGGATGAGCGCGCCGTCGTCGGTGAACAGCAGCAGGCCGGTGGTGTCTTCGTCGAGCCGGCCGATGGGCTGCACGCCACGCTCGCGCAGCGGCGGCGGCAGCAGGCTCATCACGCTGGGGTGGTGGCGGGGCTTTTGCGAGCATTCGTAGCCGGCCGGCTTGTGCATGAGGACGAGCGCGCGGGCGTGGTAGGGCCAGGCGCGACCCTGCACGCTGAACACCAGGCCTTCGGCAGCGACGTCCTCCTCGGGGTCGTCGGCGATGCGGCCGCCGAGCTGCACGGCGCCGCCGGCGATCAGCGCGGCGCAGGCACGGCGGCTGCCGAAACCCTGCGAGAAGAGGACCTGCGACAGGCGCACGGCGGTCAGCGCAGCGGCGCCAAAGCGGCCAGATCGCAGGCCGCGGGCAAGGGCGGCTCGGCCAGCCCGCGCGCGGCGCGCACGGCATTGCGGATGGCGCGCGAGACGGCCTCGGCGGCCAGGGCGCCGAGTGCGCCGAGCTCGGCCTGGCGGCCGCTGCCGCCCGTGGCCAGGGCGAAGAAGGCGTCGCCGTCGTGAGGGGTGAGCGGGCTCACGGCGCGCGACAGCCCATGATGGGCGAGCGCGGCGAGCTGCGTGGCCTGCGCCTTGCTGAGCACGGCGTCGGTGGCGACCACACCGATGGTGGTGGCGCTGCCGGCGAGCAGCGGTGCCGGGCCGGCGCCGGCGAGCAGGGCGGCGCCGGCACCGAGCAGGCGGCGGCCGTCCTCGCTGCGCGCACCGGCCAGCGCTTGGCCGCCTTCATCGAGCACGTCGCCGACGGCGTTGACGGCCACCAGCGCGGCCACGGTGACGCCGCCCAGCCGCAGCGAGGCACTGCCGATGCCGCCCTTCATCGCGCGCCCCAGGCCGAAGAGCTTGCCCACCGTGGCGCCCAGGCCGGCACCCGCGTTGCCCTGCGCCGCGGCTGTGGCGCACGCGGCTTGGCAGGCGGCGTAGCCGGTGGCGGCGTCGGGACGGATGCGGGCGTCGCCGACCCACAGGTCGAAGAGCACGGCCGCCGGGACGATGGGCACGCGCGCCGGGCCCACCGCGAGGCCATGGCCGCGTTCGTCGAGCCAGCGCATCACGCCGCCGGCGGCGTCCAGCCCGAAGGCGCTGCCGCCGGTGAGGAGCACGGCGTGCACGCGCTCGACGCTGTTCTCCGGGCGCAGCAGGTCGGTTTCGCGCGTGCCCGGTGCGCCGCCGCGCACGGCCACGCCGCACACCACGCCCTGCGGGCAGAGCACGACGGTGCAGCCGGTGGAGCGGCCGGGTGCGGCCGCGTGGCCGACGAGCAGGCCGGCGACGTCGGTCAGCGTTCCGGGTTGGAGCCCTGGCGTGTTCATGCCGCCATTGTGGCGGCGGCGCAGGGCAGCGGCGGCTTCAGGCGAAGACGCCCGCCGTGTCCTGCATGCGCGCGGCCACCTCGCCCAGGTGGTGGTGGGTGTCGGCCAGGCTCAGCTCGAGCATGCTCAGGCGCTTGAAGTAATGGCTGCCCACGTACTCGTCGGTGCAACCGATGCCGCCCTGCAGCTGCAGGCAGGTCTGGCTCACGAAGCGCATGCTCTGGCCGAGCTGCACGCCGGCCTGCGCCAGCGCACGGCGGCGCTGCGCCGGCGGCTCGCCGAGTTTGAGGCTGGCGTAGTAGCTCATCGAGCGGCCCAGCTCGAGTGCCATCTTCACGTCGGCGACGCGGTGGCGCAGGGCCTGGAAGCTGGCAATCGCCACGCCGAACTGCTTGCGCGTGTTCATGTACTCCACGGTCAGCGCCACCAGGTAGTCCATCAGCCCGACGGCTTCGGCGCACTGCGCGGCGATGCCCACGTCCAGCGCCGCTTCGAGCAGCGCATGGCCGTCCGCGGCGATGAGCTGCGCCGGCGCCGCGGCCAGCACCACGTCGGCGGCGCGCGCGCCGTCGTAGGTCGGGTAGGCGTTCACCTGGGCGGCGGCGCGCTGCACCAGGAACACGGCTATGCCCGCGGCGTCGCCGGGCGCGCCGGCGACGCGCGCCGGCACGATGAAGGCATCGGCCTCGTCGCCGGCGGGCACGACGCACTTCGTGCCCTCGAGCCGCCAGGCGTTGCCCTGGGCCGTCGCCCGCGTGGCCACCTGGGCCAGGCGGTAGCGCGTGTGGCGCTCGTGCAATGCCGGCACGACCAGGGACCCGCCGCTGGCCATGCGCGGCAGCCACTCGGCCTGCAGCGCCTCGGGCGCGGCGGCGAGCAGCCGCGGTGCCATCAGCGCGCCGAAGGTGTAGGGCGCGTTGACCAGGCCGCGGCCGAGTTCCTCGTTCACCACCATCGCCTCGATCGGCCCCATGCCCATGCCACCGTGGGCCTCGGGGATGACCAGCCCGGCCAGGCCGAGTTCGGCGAGTTCGGTGTACACCTCGCGCGCGGCCCCGCCGGCCTTGGCGAGCTCGTGCCGGCGCTCGAAGCCAAAGCCCTTTTCCACCCAGCGGTGCACGGCGTCGCGCAGCGATTCCTGGTCTTCGGTGAAATTGAAATCCATCGCCGTTACCTCGCTTGTCTTCGTCTGGCTGACTGGAACCCCTTCCTCGGGGGGAAGGGGCCGGGGAAGGGAGCAGGACCTTGCGTCTGCGCCCGCGCGGACGGCCCTCGGCCTCAGCCGAGGACCGTCTGCGCGACGATGGTGCGCTGCACTTCGTTGCTGCCACCGTAGATGGTGGTCTTGCGGTAATTGAAGTAGGTCCCGGCCAGTGGCAGGATGGCGGTGGGAAAGGCGAAGTTGCCCTGCCAGCCGGCGTCCATGGCTTCGTGCACGTAGGCCCGCGTCAGCGGCCCCGCGGCGAGCATCATGAGCTCGGTGTAGCGCTGCTGGATCTCGCTGCCGCGGATCTTCAGCAGCGCGGCGATGTCCAGGCCCTTCTTGCCGCTGGTCTCGGCCCAGAGCACGCGCAGCACCATCATTTCCAGCGCCACCACGTCGACCTCGAGCAGCGCGATCTGGTCGCGGAAGCGCGCATCGTCGTACATGCCCTCGGCCTTGGCGATGCGCTTGAGGCGCTCGAGCTCGCGCTTGGCGCGGTTCACGTCGGCGATGTTGCTGCGCTCGTGCGCGAGCAGCAGCTTGGCGTAGGTCCAGCCCTTGTTCTCCTCGCCCACCAGGTTCTCCGCCGGCACCTCGACATCGTCGAAGAAAACGTCGTTGACCTCGGGCTCGCCGTCCATCAGATAAACCGGGCGCACGGTCACGCCCGGGCTCTTCATGTCGATGAGGAGGAAGCTGATGCCCGTCTGCGGCTTGCCTTCGTTGCTCGTGCGCACGAGGCAGAAGATCCACTCGCCGTACTGGCCCAGCGTGGTCCAGGCCTTCTGGCCGTTGACGATGTAAACGTCGCCGCGGCTTGTTGTTTTCCTCTCTGCCTTGCACTTCAGCGAGGCCAGGTCGCTGCCCGCGCCGGGTTCGCTGTAGCCCTGGCTCCACCACACCTCGCCGCTGGCGATGCCCGGCAGGAAGCGCTTGTGCTGCTCGGCGTTGCCGTAGGTCATGATCACCGGCGCCACCATGATCGGCCCGAAGGGCGCCACGCGCGGCGCGCAGGCCAGGGCGCATTCCTCTTCGAAGAGGTGTTTCTGGATGGCGTTCCAGCCCGGGCCGCCGAACTGCTTGGGCCAGCCCCAGCCGAGCCAGCCCTTCTTGCCCAGGATCTTGGCCCAGCCCTGCATGTCCTCGCGCGTCAGGCGCAGCGCGTGGCGCACCTTGTGCGCGGTCTCCGGCGGCAGGTTCTCGGCCACCCATTGCCGGACCTCGCTGCGAAAGGCGAGCTCCTCGGCGGTGAAATTCAGGTCCATGGCGCGGTGTCTCCTGGGCGCAAGGCGTGAGCCCGCACTTTTAGCACGAGCGTTCGAAAACACCTTGTCTCGGGTGAGACTGGGCGCTGCGGCCGACGCTCAGCGCAGCTCCAGGCGCATGACGTCGTTCTCGCGCCGCATCTGCAGGCGCGAGAGGAAGCTGTTGCCCAGCAGCACGGTGGGCATGGGCAGGGGCAGGATGGCCGCTCCCACCTGAGTGAGCTCGAGTTCGCCCACGCGCACCGAGGCGAGCGTGACGAGCTTCACCGGCACCGCGCCGTTGGCCGTGCGCGTGGTGGCGTCGCGCGCGCCCTTCAGGTCTATGCCCATGCGCAGCGCATCCTCGCGGCCCAGCGCCACCAGCGTGGCGCCGGTGTCGACCATGAACTGCACGGCATGGCCGTTGATCGCCCCGGCAGCGGTGAAGTGGCCTCCCGGTCCGGCAGTGAGCACGACCTCGCGCGCTGCCGCCCGCGGCGCCGACTTGCCCAGTTGTGCCGGCGTGCCGCCGACGCGCAAGAGCAGGCGCACGCCGGCCTGCTCCACCTCGGCGCTGTCGTGCTGCCAGCCGAGCAGGCGCACGCCGGCAGCAGTCTGGCCCACGGCGAGCGTATGGGGCTGGCCGTCGACGACGAGCAGGGCGCGCTCGCCCATGCGGCCGGCCAGGGCCACGCCCACGCCCTGCGCCTGTGCGGCACCGACGATGCACAGCGCCACGCCAACGGCCCAGCGTTTCACGGGCGGAAGTTGTTGAAGGCCAGCGGCCATTCGTGCAGCTCCTTGCGCAAGAGCGCGATGGCGGCCTGCAACTCGTCGCGCTTGGCTCCGCTGACGCGCAGGGCGTCGCCCTGGAATTGCGCCTGCACCTTCATCTTGGCGGCCTTCAGCGCGGCCTGCATCTTTCGCGCCGTGTCGGCGTCGACGCCGCTCTTCACCGGGACGGCGAGCTTGAGCTTGTCGTGGCTCATCTTCTGCGGCGTGGCCGAAAAGTCGCAAAAACGCGCGTCCACGCCGCGCTTGGCCAGGCGCGCGAGCAGCACGTCGCGCACCTGCTGGAGCTGGAAATCGCTGTCCGCCCAGAGCGTGAGCTCGCGCTGCTTGGCGCTGGCCTCGACGAGGTCGACCTGGGCGCTGGACCCCTTGAAGTCGAAGCGCGTGCCGATCTCCTTGTTGGCCTGCTCCACGGCATTGCGCAACTCGACGAGGTCGGGCTCGATCACGGCATCGAAACTGGGCATGGCGGGGGGTGGGTCAAGGTGGCGCAGGCGCCTGGCGAATATGCACGAAAATTCTGCCATGTCCTCCGATTCCGGGCCACTTCAAGTCGAGCAACGCGCCAGCCTGCGCGAATACAACAGCTTCGGCCTGCCGGCCGTGGCGCACACCCTGGTGCACCTGCGCAGCGCCGCCGACGTGCACCGGGTGGTCGATCACCCCGTGTACGGGCGCGCGCCCAAGCTCGTCCTCGGCGGGGGCTCCAACATCGTGCTCACGCGCGACGTGGCCAGCGTGGTGCTCAGGGTCGAGATCCTCGGCCGGCGGCTGGTGCGCGAGCAGGCCGACGCCTGGATCGTCGAAGCCGGCGCCGGCGAGTCCTGGCATGGCCTGGTGGCCTGGACCCTGGAGCAGGGCTGGCCCGGGCTGGAGAACCTGGCGCTCATCCCCGGCACGGTGGGCGCCGCGCCGGTGCAGAACATCGGCGCCTACGGCATCGAGTTGCAGGACCGTTTCGATTCCCTCGACGCGGTGGACCTGGTCACCGGGCGCAAGGTGACGCTGGGCGCGGCCGAGTGCCGCTTCGGTTACCGCGACAGCGTCTTCAAGCAAGCGGGCTTCGGCGGCCTGGCCGGCAAGTCCGTGATCACCCAGGTGCGCGTGCGCCTGCCCAGGCCCTGGCAGCCGGTGCTCGGCTACCTGGACCTGGCGCGCAAGGTGGCCGAGACGGGCAAGCCTGCACCCGACGCGCGCACCATCTTCGACTGGGTCTGCGCCATCCGCCGTGCCAAGCTGCCCGACCCGGCGCTGCTCGGCAATGCCGGGAGCTTCTTCAAGAACCCGGTGGTCACCCCCGAGCAGTGCCGCGACATCATCGGCCGCGACCCGGGCGTGGTCTCCTACCGCATGCCCGACGGCAGCATCAAGCTCGCCGCGGGCTGGCTCATCGACGCCTGCGGCTGGAAGGGCAAGAGCGTGGGGCGCGCCGGCGTGCACGACAAACAGGCGCTCGTGCTGGTCAACCGCGGCGGCGCCAGCGGCGCCGAGGTCGTGACCCTCGCCCGCGCCATCCAGGAAAGCGTCTACGGGCGCTTCGGCATCCGGCTGGAGCCCGAGCCGGTGATTGTCTGAAGACTCATGGCGGGCGGATGCCAAAGCCGCCAGGCTTCGGCATCCGGCTGGAGCCCGAGCCGGTGATTGTCTGAAGACTCATGGCGG
>DYOR01000063.1 GCA_020720385.1 Rubrivivax sp. | reverse complement strand
GCCCTGCGCTACGGGAAGCGCGTGAACTTCTTGAAGTCGGGCTTGCGCTTTTCCAGGTAGGCGCGCTTGCCCTCCTGGCCTTCCTCGCTTTGATAGAAAAGCAGCGTGGCGCTGCCGGCGAGTTCCTGCAGGCCCGCCTGGCCGTCGCAGTCGGCGTTCAGCGCGGCCTTGAGGAAGCGCAGCGCGGTGGGGCTGTTGGCGAGCATCTCGCGTGCCCACTGCGCGGTCTCGGCCTCGAGTTGTGCCAGCGGCACGACGGTGTTCACGAGTCCCATGTCCAGCGCCTGCGTGGCGTCGTACTGGCGGCACAGGAACCAGATCTCGCGCGCCTTCTTCTGGCCGACGATGCGCGCCATGTAGCTCGCGCCGTAGCCGCCGTCGAAGCTGCCCACGCGCGGGCCGGTCTGGCCGAAGCGCGCGTTGTCGGCGGCGATGGTCAGGTCGCAGATCATGTGCAGCACGTGGCCGCCGCCGATGGCGTAGCCCGCCACCGAGGCGATCACGGGCTTGGGCAGGGTGCGGATCTGGCGCTGCAGGTCGAGCACGTTGAGGCGCGGCACGCCGTCGTCGCCGACGTAGCCGCCTTCGCCGCGCACGCGCTGGTCGCCGCCGGAGCAGAAGGCCTGGTCGCCGGCGCCGCGCAGGATGACGACGCCGATCTCGCCGTCGTCGCGCGCGTCGTCGAAGGCGTGCTTCATCTCCTGCACGGTGAGCGGGCGGAAGGCGTTGCGCACCTCGGGGCGGTTGAT
Organism: Rubrivivax sp.; assembly: GCA_020720385.1. Taxonomy (GTDB): domain Bacteria; phylum Pseudomonadota; class Gammaproteobacteria; order Burkholderiales; family Burkholderiaceae_C; genus Rubrivivax. The sequence continues at coordinate 17,903 of DYOR01000063.1, read as the reverse complement.
GGTCACGCGGGCGATGCCCTCGGCCTTCTCGTAGACCACGTCGCTGTAGCCGTGGTCGCACAGGGTCCAGTTCACCGGGGTCATCACATCTCCATCAAGTCGTTGAGCGATGCTGCCACAGCGCCCGGCGCTTCGAGCAGCAGGTTGTGGCCCGCCGCGGGCACGCTCGCCTGCGTCACCCAGGGCGGGCGCGCGAGTGTGGCGGCGAGCGCGGCGAAGCGCGTGTCCAGCGCGCCGGCAAGAAAGTGCAGCGGCTGGCGTGCCGCGGCCACCGCCGCGCGCAGGTCGGGCATCTGCGCCAGGCCGGCGACCTCGAAGGCCCAGGTCAGCGCCTGCGCATCGTGCGCCAGGCGCAGGGCACGCTGGCGCGCCTGCAGTTCGGGCGTCAGCGCGTGCTGCGTGGCAAACAGGGGCAGCGCTTCCCAGGCGGCGACGAAGGCGGCCAGGTTCCCGTGGCGCAAGTCGGCGGCGCGCCGCGCATCGAGCGCGGCGCGCGCGGCGCGCTCGGCGTCGTCGAGCGGGCCGACATGGCCACCCACGAGCAGCGTGGCGCGCGCGCGGCCGGGGCGGTGCAGCGTCGCCGCCAGGGCCAGCCGGGCGCCGAGCGAATAACCGGCGAGCATGGCGCCGGCGGGCAGGCTCGCAGCGAATGAGCGCACCGCTTCGTCCCAGCTCGCCGGCAAGGCCTCGCGCAGCGGCCCATGGCCGGGCAGCCAGGGGCACCACACCGGGCCATGGCGGGGCAGCGCGGCGAGCACCGCGTCCCAGGACGATGGCGCGCCGAGGAATCCGTGCAGCAGCACCAGCGACGGCCCGCCGGCGCCCTTGGCGGGGTGGCTCAGGCCCGGCATCGCGCCGGGTGCGGGCGCGCCGTTCGTGCCGTTCGTGCCGTTCGTGTCGTTCGTGTCGTTCGTGCCGCCTGCCGGCGTCGCCGCCCGGCCACCGCCGCCGCCTGCCGCGCTCACGCCGCGTCGGCCTGTTCCGCGGCGCGCGCCATCGCCGCCAGCAGCGCCGCGCGGCGCGCGCTGCCGCCGGCGGCCACGCGCGCTTCGATGAGCACCGGGCGCGCGGCGGCCAGGGCGCGGCGCAGCGCCTCGGCCAGCGTTTGCGCGTTGTCCACGCGCTCGTAGCCCAGCCCCCAGGTCGCGGCCAGGCCGTCCAGGCTGCGCCCGTGCGGCGCGACGAAGAGCTGCTCGCAGGCCTGGGCCAGGGCGTCGTCGCGGCCCAGCGGCAGGCGCTCGAAGATGCGCCCGCCGTCGTTGTGCACGACGACGATGGCCAGCGGCCCGCGCACCGCCGCCGCCGCGGCCAGGCCGCCGGCGTCGTGCAGCAGTGCCACGTCGCCCAGCAGCAGGGCCATGGGGGCATCGAGCACGCTGCGCGCGCCGGCCGCGCCGGCCACGCCACCGTCGATGCCCGCGGCGCCGCGCTGATGCAGCAGGCCCAGCGGCGTGCCGTCGGGCGGCAGGTCGTGGTCGAGGTCGCGCATGGGGCTCGAGTTGCCCACCGCCAGCACCGCACCGGCGGGCAGCGCGGCGCGCAGCAGCGGGGCGATCTCGTGTTCCTGCAGCGCCGTGCCCGGCGCGCCGGCGGCCTGCTCGCGTGCCCGCCACGCGGTGGCCTCCGCGGCATGCCAGGCGCGCGCATGGTCGGCGGCGACGACGCGCGCATCGGCGCCTGGCCGCGGCAGGGATTCGAGCCGCGCGGCGGCGGCGTCGAGCAGCGCCGCCACCGGCCCGAGCCACATGCCCGCGGCGCCACCGGCGGGGTCGGCCGGGCGCTCGCCCGGGAGCACCGCGCGCGCCGGTGCCTGGTCGCCCGAGATCCACGCCAGCCACTGTGCCGAGACGGCGGGCGCGCCGATCTCGATCGCCAGGTCCGGCCGCAGGCGCTGGCGCAGCACGGGCGAACGCAGCAGCGCGTCGAAGGCACCGACGCAGTGCCGCCGCGCGTCGTCGTCCAGGCCGAAGCGCAGCTGGCTGTTGGCCTCGGCCAGCAGGACATAGCCGCTGGCGGCGAGAAAGCGCTGCACCGCGGCGCGCAGCGCGCCCGCCTGCGCCAGCGGCGCGGGGCCGGCGACGAGCACGCCGCGCGGCGCCGCGCGCACCTGCGCCACGAGCTGCGCCACCGCGTCGGGGTCGGGCGCAGCCTGCGGCGCGAAGAGCTTTGGCGCGCCGGCACGGGCCAGGGCCTGCAGCTGCGGCCGCCAGGGCTCGTTGCCGGCGCTGGCCACGGGCTCGAGCGGTTTGCGGAAGTGGGCATTCACCTGCACGGTGCCGGCCAGGGGGTAGCGCGTGGCGAGCACGGCCTGCGCGGCGATGCGCCCCAGGGCGCGCAGGGCCGCCGGGTGCTCGTCGGGCACGCCGAGCTCGAAGCAGGCGTTGGCGTGCACGCCGAAGAGGCGCAACTGGTCCACCGTCTGCGCGGCCTGGGCCTGCTGCACCTCCCAGGGGCGGTCGGCGCTGAGCAGGAGCAGGGGCAGGCCGGCCTCGCGCGCCTCCATCGCCGCGGGCAGCCAGTGGCCCGGCGCCGTGCCGCTGGTGGCCAGCACCACGCTCGGGCGCCCGCTGGCGCGTGCCTGGCCGAGGGCGAAGAAGGCGGCCACGCGCTCGTCGTGCAGCACGGTGCAGGGCAGGTGCGCGGCCAGCGCCAGCGCCAGCGGGGTGGAGCGCGAGCCCGGGCTGATCACCGCGTGGGCCACGCCGCACTGCGCCAGGCAGGCCGCGAAGTGTTGCGCCCAGGCGCTGTGCAGGTCGTCGGCCGCGCGCGTCAACGCCCGCCCTCGAAGGCGTCGAGCACGCTGCGCTGCTTGACCTGCGTCTCGGCCAGTTCGGCCTCGCCGTCGGAGCCTTCGACGATGCCCGCGCCGGCCGGCAGCACCGCCATGCGACCTTCGATGACGGCACCGCGCAGCGACACCACGGCGTGGCCTTCGCCGTAGGGCGACAGGCGCAGGAAGGGCCCGGCGTAGAGGCCGCGCGGCTCGGGCTCGAGCGCCGTGAGCAGGGCGTCGGCGCGCTCGCGCGGCAGCCCGCACACGGCCGGCGTGGGGTGCAGGGCCTGCACCAGGCGCAGGAAATCGACCCCGCTGCGCAGCGTCGCCTCGAGCGGCGTGTGCAGGTGCGCCAGGCCGCGCAGGCGGCGGATCACCGGCGCGCACGGCGGCGACAGCCCCTCGGTGAGCGGCGCCAGCGCGCTGCGCAGCGCCTCGACGACGATGGCGTGCTCGTGGCGGTCCTTGGTCGAGTCGAGCAGTTCGGCGGCGAGCTCGCTGGTGCGCGTGCCCGCCAGCGCCTGCGTGCGCAGCGTGCGGCCGTCGAGCCGCACCAGGGTTTCGGGGGTGGCACCGAGCCAGGTCTTGTGGCCGCGGCGCCAGGCGTAGCGCACGCAATCCGCGTGGCGCGCGCCCAGGCTGGCGAGGAGGGCCGCGGGTTGAGGCGCGCTGTCGAAGGAGACCGCAGCGCGGCGCGCGAGCACCACCTTGACCAGTTCGCCGGCGCGGATGCGCGCCACGGCCTGCGCCACGGCCTGCGCGTAGTGCGCCGGCGCGCCGCCCTCGCCCAGCGCGTGCAGCGCGGGCAGCGGCTGGGATTCGGCGTGAGCGAGGACGGCCAGGGCGGCCTCCTCGCGCGCCAGGCGCGTGGCCAGGGCCGGGGCATGGTCCACCGGCAGGGTGAGCCGCCACCAGGCGCGAGCGCCGCGCTGCACGTAGAGGCGCTGCGGCAGCATCACCCCCGCCGGGACCAGGCCGGTCCACAGGGCATCGGGTTGCTCGCCCAGGCGGTAGGGCAATGCCCCCAGCGCCACCGGCGCGGGCGCTTCGGGGCTTTCGTCGAGCAGGCCGGCCCACAGCGTCGAGGCGTCGGCCGAGCCCGCCGGCAGCCAGCGCGCCACGCCCAGGCCGACCCAGGCCTCGCCCCCCGGGGCGATGAAGGCCGCCGCCGGATCGGCCGTCAGGGCCAGCAGGCGCTCGGGCGGCAGCGGCGCCACCTCGACCGCCGCCGAACACAGCTGCAGCGCGCAATCGGTGAGGACGGCCGCGTTCATTGCACCCCGCCGCTTCGCTGCGCCGCGCGCGCACTCGCGCACCGGCCGCGGCGCGGGGCCTGCGCCCGCCCATCGCTGCTGGGCCACACATGCTGCAGATCGGAGGACATGGCGCTGGGAGATCGAAGCACGGACCGTTTCGGCATTCTTGCAGGGACGCAAGCGTAAACCCTGAGCGCCTGGCGGTCATTGACCTAACCCAGACTTTGCGAGAGATGTCACCGCGCCGGCCGGCTCGGGTGCCCGCGAAGCGCAGCCCAAAGTGTAGCGAGACACCCGCGCCGGGCGCTCCGGCACGCGCGCCGCGGCGCTCAGCTGTAGGTCACCCAGTCGCGCCGCTCGGGGTGGTCCAGATGCGGCAGGTGGTTGTAGCTCACCAGCATGTGGCGTCTGGGCGTGAAGCTGAACTCGGTGAGCGCGCTGTTGCGGATGTGCATGTTGAGGTCGATGGTCGTCTCGGGCGCGGTGCCCAGCACCTGGCCCACGGCGGTGGCGATGGGCCCGCCGCTGCTCACCAGGAGGACGTTGCCGCGGTGCTGCTGGCGCACGTGGTCCAGCGCGCCGGCGATGCCGGCGGCCCAGTCGGCGTAGGCGGGCAGGCCCGCGGGGGCGATTTCCGCGCGCATCCAGCCGCTGAGGCCCTGGCGCAGCAAGCGGAAGTGCTGGCGGTAGCCCTCGGGCGTGCGCTCGGGGGGCGCGGCGCCGGCGAGGGCGGCGCGCACGATGGCATCGCCGTCGTATTCGTTCAGCCCCGGCCACTCCAGCGCCTCGGGCAGGCTGCCGTGGCCCGCCGCCAGCGCGGCGAGCGACTGCACCTGGCGGCGCAGCGACCCGCGCAGCACGGCTTCGAATTGCACGCCGCGCTGGCGCAGGTACTCGCCCAGGGCGCGGCACTGGCGAACGCCGAGTTCGCTGAGCTGGTCGTAGTCGGCCGCACCGAAGCTGGCCTGGCCATGGCGCACGAGGTACAGGGTTCCCATAGGGCGATTCTGCGGTGCGCGCCGTGCGGCGGGCTGTCGCGCCAGCGACCGCGCGTGCCGCGGCCAGCCCGTGCGCTACGCTCGGCGCATGTCCTGCGCCTCCACGCCCGACACCGCCGCGCCGGCCCGCGTCTCGCCGGCCGAGCTGGCGCTGCTCGTCTCCGTGTTCGTCGTCGCCGCCTGCGGCCTGGTCTACGAGCTCGCCGCCGGCGCGCTGGCGAGCTGGCTGCTCGGTGACTCGGTGCTGCAATTCTCCACCGTCATCGGCACCTACCTCTTCGCCATGGGCCTGGGCTCCTGGGCCAGCCGGCTGGTGCGGCGGCAACTGGTGGCGCAATTCCTGCGCATCGAGCTGCTCGTCGGGCTCGTCGGCGGCCTCATGCCCGCGGGGCTCTTCCTCGCGCACGGCAGCCTGCCGGCGCAAGCTGGGGGCGCGTTTCGCGTGCTGCTGTATGCGCTGGTGGGACTCATCGGCGTGCTCGTGGGGCTGGAGATCCCGCTCGTCATGCGCATCCTCAAGAGCCACTTCAGCAAGCGCTGGGCGCTGTCGGAGCTGGTGTCGCAGGTGCTCACCTTCGATTACCTGGGCGCGCTGGTGGTGGCGGTGGCCTTCCCGCTGCTCTTCGTGCCGCACCTCGGGCTGGTGCGCACGGGCGTCTTCTTCGGCCTGCTCAACGCCGCCGTGGCGGTGTGGGCGCTCTTCGTCTTCCGTGCCGAGCTGCGCCGCTGGCGTGCCCATGCGCTGGCCTGCGCCGCGGTGGTCGCGGCGCTGGGCGCGGCCATGGCCGGGGCCGACCACCTCACCACCTGGGCCGAGGACCGCTTCTACGGCGACGACGTCATCGTGCGCGAGAGCAGCGCCTACCAGCGCGTGGTGGTCACCGCCGGGCCGGCGGGCGTGCGCCTGTTCCTCAACGGCAACCTGCAGTTCCATGCGCACGACGAGTACCGCTACCACGAGACCCTGGTGCACCCGGCGATGGCCGCGCAGGGGGCGCCGCGGCGCGTGCTCGTGCTCGGCGGCGGCGACGGCATGGCGGTGCGCGAGGTGCTGAAGTACGCGAGCGTCGAGCAGGTCACGCTGGTCGAGCTGGACCCGCACATGACGCAGCTCTTCGCCCGCCACGCGCTGCTCGGCGCGCTCAATGCCGGTGCGCTGGCCAGCCCGAAGCTGCGCATCGTCAACGCCGACGCCTTCAGCTGGCTCGAAGGCAACCGCGACCGTTTCGACCTCATCGTCATCGATTTCCCCGACCCCACCAACTTCGCCCTGGGCAAGCTCTACACGACGAGCTTCTACCAGCGCGCCGACCAGGCCCTGGCGGCGGGTGGCTACATGGTCGTGCAGACGACTTCGCCGCTGCTCGCGCGCAAGAGCTTCTGGACCGTGGTGGCCACGCTCGAAGCGGTGGGCCTGAGTACCACGCCGCTGCACGTGCACGTGCCGAGCTTCGGCGAATGGGGCTTCGTCATTGCCGGGCACCGGCCCTGGCGCATGCCGACTGCCTTGCCCGCAGGATTGCGCTTCCTCACGCTGCAAGGGCTGCCGGCGCTGCTGCAGTTCCCGCCCGACATGGCGCGCGTGCCGGCGCCGCCCAACCGCCTCAGCAACCAGGTGCTGGTGACGACCTTCGAAGAGGAATGGGGCAAGGTCGCACAGTGATCCCCGGGCCCACGCGCCGGCAAATGCTCGCTGCGGGCGGCCTGGCGCTGGCCGGCTGCGCGCCGCGCCCGGACGCGGCCGTGCCGGCGCGCTGGCTGGGCGCGCGCCACGAGCGCGGCCACCGTCTGCGCGAGGCGCAGCACCTGCCGCCGCCGGCCGTGCAGCGGCGCGCCGGGGTGCTCGTCGTCGGCGCCGGCATTGCCGGCCTGGCCGCGGCGCGGGCCTTCGCGCGCGCCGGCCACGGCGACGTGCAGTTGCTCGAACTGGAGGACGCCGCCGGCGGCAACAGCCGCGGGCACACCTTGGCCGGCATCGCTTGCCCGCTTGGGGCGCACTACCTGCCGCTGCCCGCGCCCGAGTCGCATGAGGTGGCCGAGTGGTTGCACGAGATCGGCCTGCTGAAGAGCGAGCTCGGTCGCAGCGTCGCCGACGAGCGCCACCTGTGCCACAGCCCGCAGGAGCGCTTGTTCATCGATGGCGCGTGGGTCGAGGGCCTGCTGCCGCCCGCCAGCCCGGCGTCGCGTGCGGGCCAGCAGGTGCGGCGCTTCGCCGCCGAGATCGCCCGGCTGCAGCGCACGCCGGCCGGCGGCCGCGCCTTCGCCCTGCCCGCGCACCGCGCGCCGTGGACGAACGAGATGGCGGCGCTGGGCGCCATCACCTTCGCGCAGTGGCTCGATACGCGGCAGCTCGACGACGCGCGCCTGCGCTGGTACCTCGACTACTGCTGCCGCGACGACTACGGTGCCGGCGCGGCCGAGGTCTCGGCCTGGGCCGGCGTGCACTACTTCGCCAGCCGCCACGGCTTTCATGCGCCGGGCGACGGGGAGGCCGAACGCGACGCGGTCTTCACCTGGCCCGAGGGCAACGCCTGGCTGGTGCAGCGCCTGGCCGCGCCCTTTGCGGGACGGCTGCACACCGGCCGCACCGTGCTGCGCGTGACCGAAGGCCGGCACGCGGTGCAGGTGCTGGCCTGGGACGAGGCGGCGCAGCATGTCGAGGCCTGGAGCGCGCCACAGGTGGTGCTGGCGCTGCCGCTCTTCGTGGCCGTGCGCGTGCTCGAATCGCCGCCGCAGGCGCTGCGCGAGGCCGCCGCGCGGCTGGCTTACGCGCCCTGGCTGGTCGCCCAGTTGCACCTGCCCGAGCCGCTGCTCGAGCGCACCGGCGCGCCGCCGTCGTGGGACAACGTCGTCTACGGCAGCGCCGGCCTGGGCTACGTCGACGACATGCACCAGAGCCTGCGCCCGCTGGCCGGGCCGACCGTGCTCACGGCCTACCACGCACTGCCGCGCGAACAGCGTGCTGCGCTGCTCGCCGGCGAGGCGGCGGCCTGGGGCGCGCGCGTGCTCGACGACCTGCAGCCCGCGCACCCCGACATGCAGCGCCGCGTGCAGCGCATCGAGCTCATGCGCTGGGGCCACGGCATGGCCATCCCGCTGCCCGGCGTGCACCGCCACCCGGCGCTGCAGGCCTTGCGCGCGGCGCGCGGCCGCGTGCGCTTCGCCCACGCCGACCTGGCGGGCTACTCGGTGTTCGAGGAGGCCTTCAGCGCGGGCTGCGAGGTGGCGCGGGGCTGAAGGCCCGCCCCGCACACGCTGCCAGCGGCTGCGCTACGCTTCGCCGTTCATCCACCCGCATTCACCTTCGCCACCACCATGCAATACCGCCGTCTCGGCCGCTGTGGCCTTCGCGTCAGCACCTTGTCCCTGGGCTCCTGGGTCACCTACCACAACCAGGTCGACACCGGCTCGGCGGTGGAGATGATGGCCGCGGCCTTCGACGCCGGGGTCAATTTCTTCGACAACGCCGAGGTCTACGCCGGTGGGCGCAGCGAAGAGATCATGGGCCGGGCGCTCAAGCAACTCGCCTGGCCGCGCCTGAACTACGTCGTCTCGACCAAGTTCTTCTGGGGCCTGGACCGCAGCGGCGACGCCATCAACCGCAAGGACACGCTGAATCGCAAGTACCTCATGCAGGCCATCGACGGCTCGCTCAGGCGCTTCGGCCTGGAGCACATCGACCTCGTCTACTGCCACCGCAGCGACCCGCACACGCCCGTCGAGGAAACCGTGCGCGCGATGAGCGACATCGTCACCCAGGGCAAGGCGCTGTACTGGGGCACCAGCGAGTGGCCGGCAGCCGACATCCGCGCCGCCTGGGAGATCGCCGAGCGCCACCATTGGCACAAGCCGGTGATGGAACAGCCGCAGTACCACCTCTTCCACCGCCAGCGCGTGGAGCAGGAGTATTCGCGCCTGTACGACGACATCGGCCTGGGCCTGACCACCTGGAGCCCGCTGGCCAGCGGGCTGCTCAGCGGCAAGTACCGCGGCGGCGTCCCCGAAGGCAGCCGCGGCACGCTGGAGAGCATGGCCTTTCTGCGCGACGGGCTCACCCACCCGGCGAAGAACGCCGCGCTGGCCGAGCTCGAGCCCATCGCCGCCGAGCTCGGCGGCAGCCTGGCGCAGCTGGCCATCGCCTGGGTGGCGAAGAACCCGCGCGTGAGCACGGTGATCACCGGGGCTTCGAAACTCTCGCAGTTGCAGTCCAACCTCGGTGCGCTGGCGCTGCTCGACAAGCTCACGCCCGAGGTCATGGCGCGCATCGACAAGGCCACCGCGGCACTCGCCGACTGAAGCGCCGCCCGGCGCCGCGTCAGCCCGGTGGCGCGTCGACGACGGCGGCGAGCAGCTCTTCCTCGACCCAGCGGCGCAGCAGCTGCCCGGCCGTCTGCGCCGACTGCGCCGCGTCGGTGTCGGGCGAGCGCGCCGCCACCAAGCCGCAGGCCTGCGCGAACGAGCGCCCTTCGAGCAGCGCGTCGAGCAAGGTCTGCTCGACCTCGCCCAGGCTGCGGAAATGCGGCTCGTGGCCGCGCCGCCAGATGAGCAGTTCGGTGCGCTGCGGCAGCAGCTCGGGCGCGGGCGGCGCTTCGTCACCGTCGACCGCGTGCCACAAGGCCAAGGTGTTGCAGCGCAGGCTCAGCCGCGTGGCGGTGGGCACCAGGGTCAGGCCGACGCGCTCCCAGGCCGGCGGGTCCACCGCGGCCAGCGCGGCCAGCGTGAGCGGCGGCGCGTCCGCGCCGTCGAAGGCTCGGCGCAGCGTCCAGTCGAGCGCGGCGAGCTCGCCGATCTCGGGCTCGCGCGGGTGACGTTGCTGCAACCAGGCGGGGAAGTCCGCGCCGTACTCGTTGAGGTTCGCGCGCTGCGACGGGTGGCTCACAGCGAACTCCAGCGCCGCCTCGTCGAACCACGCGGCGCCCAGGTAGCCGGCGGTGTGTTCGAAGGTGTCGCGCAGCGCATCCACCAGGCGGGCGCGGTAGGCGTGGTGGTAGATATGCAGGCGGCCGCCGACGTCCAGGCCCACGCCGGCGCGCACTGCGGCGGCGAATGCGGCGTCGCCTTCGAGCAGGTGGCGCTGGAAGGCGCCCTGCAACTGCAGCAGGGCGGCCGTCACGCCGAGCGCCTCAGTGCCTCGGCCGCGATGCGCCGCGCGATGTCGAGCTCGGCGACGAGTTCGCTCAGCTCGGGGATGCGGTCGTCGCGCTCGATCATCGTGGCCACGTCGCCGAAGCGCTGCACGGCCTGGCGGTACAGCGCCCACACCGGGTCGGCCACCGGGTGGTCGTGGGTATCGACGAGGTGGTCGCCGTGGTCGGTGTGGCCGGCGAGGTGGATCTGGCGCACGCGCTCGGCGGGCACCGCGCGCAGGAACTCGAGCGCGTCGAAACCGTGGTTCACCGCGCTCACGTGGATGTTGTTCAGGTCGAGCAGGAGCAGGCAGTCGGCCTCATCGCACACCGCGCGCAGGAACTCCCACTCGCTCATCGCCGAGTCGCGGTATTCGATGTAGCTGGAGACGTTCTCGAGCAGGATGCGCCGGCCCAGCGCGTCCTGCACCTGCCCCACGTTGCGCACCACCGTGCGCAAGGCTTCCTCGGTGTAGGGCAGCGGCAGCAGGTCGTGCAACTGGCGGCCGTGCACGCCGGTCCAGCACAGGTGGTCGGAGACCCACAGCGGCTGCACGCGCTGCACCAGGGCCGCCAGCCGCTTCAGGTAGGCGGGGTCGGGGCCGGCCACCGAGCCGATGGACAGCGACACGCCGTGCATCACCATGGGGTAGCGGCTGCGCAGGGCGTCGAGCATGGCCAGCGGCTTGCCGCCGCCGACCATGTAGTTCTCGGACAGGATCTCCAGCCAGTCCACGCGCTGCGGCGCGGCGAGGAACTCGCCGTAGTGCTTGCTGCGCAGGCCCAGGCCGAAACCGATGCTCATCTTGCTTCGCGGCCGGGCCTACTTCTTGGCCACCACGTCGCCAATCGTGCCGCCTTCCTTCAGGCACTCCATGGCAGTGCTGCCCTTGAAGCCGTGCCCCTTGCAGGAATTCTGGCCCTTGCAGGCGTTCTCGGTGGTCTTGCAGTCGGCCTGGCCCTTGCAGCTGGCGACGCCGTAGCAGTGCACCTTGTCGCCGGCGGCCACGGCCGCGCCGCTGCTGCCGCTGGGCGCGGTGGCGGCGAGCGCGGCGGCGGACAATGCGAAGAGGGCCGCGGCGCCGGCCAGGGAGGTGATGGTCTTGGTATTCGTCATGCGTATTTCTCCATTGAAGTTGAGGACATCGTGGTCGGGCGGGGCGAACGGGCCGTGCCAGGCCGCCCCGGTGCAACTTCGACGCCCGGGGTGCGGGGGTTACACGGCGCGAAGAAGAAAGTCCGCCGACCTTGGCGCGCCCGGATCGCGCACGACACCGTGCGCCGGGGCGATGTAACCCGATGGCCGCGGCGAACGAATCCACATCCGTGCCGGCGCTCGATGCCCTGGAGGCAGGGCTCAAGCCCTTGTGGGACCGCGCACAGGCCGGCGACGAGAAGGCCTATCGCGCGGCGCTGGGCCTGATGTCCAGGCGTTTGCGCGGCTACTTCGGGCGCCGCCTGGTGGCCTTGCCCGACGAAGTGGAGGACCTGGTGCAGGAAACCCTGCTCGCCCTGCATCTGCAGCGCGACACCTACGACGCGGCGCTGCCGGTGAGCGCCTGGATGCACGCCATCGCGCGCCACAAGCTCGTGGACCTGTGGCGCCGCCGCGGCCGCCGCGAGGCCTTGCACGAGCCGCTGGACGAGCTCGACGAGAGTCGCCACCCGCTGGTGCCCGACGAGCAGCCGGCGCGGCGCGACCTGCAGCAGCTGCTGCAGACCCTGCCGCAGGCGCAGCAGCAGGCCATCGTGCTGACCAAGGTCGAGGGCCTGTCGGTGGCCGAGGCCTCGCAGCGCACGGGGGTCTCGGAGTCGGCGTTGAAAGTGCAGGTGCACCGCGGCTTGAAGCGCCTGGCCGGGCTGGTGAGGAGCCATTGATGCAAACCCATGAACTGATCGCTGCCCTGGCCAGTGGCGCCGGGCCGGCGCGGCGCGCCGCCGCCGCGCGCAGACTGGTGCCGGCCATCGTTGCCGGTGCGCTTGCCAGCGCGGCGCTGGCCGTCGGCGTGCTCGGGCCGGTTCCGGCGGGCATGCTCGGCAACCCGGCGCTGTGGATCAAGCTGGCCTACGCCGCGGCGCTGGCGCTGAGTGCGGCCTGGCTGGTGGCGCGCCGTGGCCGGCCTGCCGCGCCCACGGCGCGGGCGTCGAGCCTGGTCGTCGCGGTGTTTGCCGTGATGCTCGGGCTGGGCGTGGTGTCCTGGTGGTCGGCGCCACCCGCCATGCGCAGCGCGGCGCTGATGGGCCAGACCTGGTCGGTGTGCTTCGCCCTCATCGTCTCCATCTCCCTGCCTGCGCTGGTGGGCAGCTTGTGGGTGCTGCGCGGGCTGGCGCCGACCGAGCCCCGTGCGGCCGGCCTGGCGGCGGGCCTGCTCGCCGGCGCGCTGGGCACGATGGGCTATTCGCTGCATTGCCCCGAGTCGACGCTGCCCTTCATCGCCCTGTGGTACTCGCTGGGCGTCGTGCTCACCGGCGTGCTGGGTGCGGCGCTGGGGCCGCGGCTGTTGCGCTGGTAGCTTGCCGTGGGCCGCGCGGACCTCGCGCGCCCGAGCCCCATGCCAACGGCCGCGGCCCACTCCGTAGCGTCGCCAGGGAATTTCCCTCCGCCCTGTAACGCATGCGCGGCGGCGCGCGAATGGCAGGGGCAGCGTGCGACTTCGTCGCCGCGCGCCGGCTCCATGTGCGCCGGCCCCGCCCTCCGCCACCCTGAAAGGACCCCCATGCATCGCGCCAAGCTCCTGCTCTGTGCCGCGCTCGCCTGCGCCTCGGCTTTCGCCCAGGCCCTCGAGATCAAGCCCTACACCGCGGCCACGCTGGCCCAGGCCGAGCAGCAGGGCCAGCCCGTGGCGCTGCATTTCCGTGCCGACTGGTGCCCCACCTGCCGCGCGCAGGACAAGGTGCTGGACGGGCTGAAGAGCGAGCCCGGACTGAAGCTCGCCGTGCTGGCGGTCGACTACGACACCGAGAAGGACCTCAAGCGCCGCTTCAAGGTCAACAGTCAGTCGACCCTCATCGTGCTGCACGGCCGCAAGGAGACGGCGCGCCTGCTCGGCGAGACCTCGGCCGCGGGCATCCGCGCGGCGCTCGAGTCGGCACTCTGACGAGGGCCGCGGCATGCCCCTCGTGCTGTCCCTGCCGCAGGTCGGCCTGAGCCTGGCCGCCGGCAGCCTGACCACCTTGTCGCCCTGCGTCTTCCCGCTGTTGCCGCTGGTGCTGGGCGGCGCCATGCAAGGCAGCCGCTTCGCGCCCGTGGCCATGGGCGTGGGCATGACGGCCTCGTTTGCCGGCATCGGCATGCTGCTGGGCGCGCTCGGCCCAGCCCTGGGCATCGACGCCGACACGGTGCGCACGGCCGGCGCGCTGCTCCTCATCGCCTTTGCGCTGGTCATGCTCGTGCCCGCGCTGGGGGCACGCTTCACACGCTGGATGCTGCCCATCGCCAGCGGCGCCCACGCCGCCTCGGCCCGGCTCGACGGGGGTTCGTTGTTCGGTGCCCTGCTGCTCGGCGCGGTGCTCGGCTTCGTCTGGAGCCCCTGCTCGGGGCCGCTGCTGGGCTCGGCGCTGACGCTGGTGGCGAGCGAAGGCGGCGTGGCCCGCGGCGGCGTCGTGCTCGGCATCTTCGGCCTCGGTGCGGCTTTGCCGCTGGTGGCCGTGGCCTACGCCTCGCGCAGCGGTTTTGCGCGGCTGCGCGACAAGGTGCTCGCGCACATCGAGCGCGTGCGCCACGCCTTCGCCCTGCTCCTCGGCGCGATGGGCATCGCCATCCTCAGCGGCGCAGACAAGTGGCTCGAAGCGCGCGTGCTGCAATGGCTGCCCGACGCCTGGGTCGGGTTCACCGTGGGCATCTGAAGCGCGGGCGTGGGCGTGGGCGTGGCGGCGCCGGGCGCCAGCGTCAGACGCATCCCGTGGGCTTGGGCAGGCCGCCGTACTTGGTGATCGGCTTCATCGGGCCGGTCATCCAGATCTTGAACAAGTCCTTCTGGTCCTCGCCGATGTACTTGGCGAACTTGCGGATCGGCGGCACCACGCTTTCCTCTTCGAAGAACTCGCGCGCCTTGAGGATGTGGTTCCACTTCACGTCGTCGAGCTCGAAACCGTCGGCCTCGGCCATGGCGCGCCCGATCGTCGGCGTCCACAGGTTCATGTTGGCGAGATAGCCGTCGCCATCGCGTTCGGGCAATTCCATTCGTGCACCTCTCAGAGCCGGGAAGGTCGTTGTCGGGAACGCCCCGCACGGGGCAGCGCCAGCCCACTCTACTGGAGTGAGTTGATCGGGCATGGCGCAGGGCCATTCCGCGGGGCCCGGACTTCCACCCAGGCGCGCGCGGCGGCAGGCCGCTAGAGTGCAGCGCACACGACATCCGGCAGGCACCATGCTCAGCTATCCCTTCGACGCCTTCGGCAAACCCCTGGCCCAGGTGCTGCGCGAGACGCCGCAACCCACGGGCAGCGAGCTCGTCGTGCGCGTCGGCAGCTGCGGCCTGTGCCACAGCGACGTGCACCTGCACGAGGGCTACTTCGATCTGGGCAACGGCAACAAGCTGGACCTGAGCCGCGGCATCGCGCCGCCGCGCGTGCTCGGCCACGAGATCGCCGGCACCGTGGTGGCCGTCGGCCCCGACGCGCATGGCGTCGCCGTGGGCGAGCGCCGCGTGGTCTACCCGTGGATCGGCTGCGGCGCCTGCGCGCCGTGCCAGGGCGGCCACGAGGAGCTGTGCACGGCGCCGCGCGCCCTGGGCGTGAACCGCGATGGCGGCTTCGCCGACCACGTGCTGGTGCCGCACCCGCGCTACCTCTTTGCCTACGATCCGCTGCCCGAGGTGCAGGCCTGCACCTACGCCTGTTCGGGCCTCACCGCCTACGCGGCGCTGAAGAAGTGCGCGCCGCTGGCGGCGGGCGACACGCTGCTCGTCATCGGCGCCGGCGGCGTCGGCCTGTCGGGGGTGCGCATGGCGGCGATGGCGCTGGGCGTCAGGCCGGTGGTGGCCGAGATCGACCGCAGCAAGTGGGACCTGGCGCGCGAGGCCGGCGCCGTCGACTGCCTGGACCCCACCGACGCGGCGGCGACCAAGGCCTTCATCAAGGCCAGCGGCGGCGCCGCGGCGGCGATCGACTTCGTCGGCGCGGCCGCCACCTTCTCCTGGGGCCTGTCGGCATTGCGCAAGGGCGGCAAGCTGGTGTGCGTGGGCCTGTTCGGCGGCGTGGCGCCGCTGATGCCGGCGACGCTGCCGCTGCGCGCGGTGACGATCACCGGCTCGTACGTGGGAAGCCTGGCCGAGATGGGCGAAATGATGGCCCTGGCGCGCCAGGGCGGCCTGCCGGCGCTGCCGGTGACGACGCGCCCGCTGGCCGAGGTCAACGAGGCCCTGGCCGCGCTGCGCAGCGGCGCCATCCGCGGCCGCGCCGTGCTGCAACCCTGAGCGCGGCGCGGGCGGCGACGCGCAAAGAAAAAAGGACCTGACGCGTAGAGCGGCAAGTCCTTGATGTGCTTGGTGGTGGAGTCCTGACACACCGTCCACGATCAGACTGAAACGGGCGTCCACGATCGCTGAAATACGCACTGTGCGAGTGGCTGGATATCCCGGGCGGAATCAGCGCGCAGACTCGAGGCCACGCACCGCAAGGCGTGCGCGAGCAAAACTGCATCCGCCGCCCGCTCGACCTGCTGCGCGTGCACCACGAAAAAATCGAGGCGTGGATTCTGAAAGAAGCCGGCATTGACTTCGACCCGGCGCAGGCTGCGCCGGGTGGCTTGCGGGCGGTGGCCGGGTAAATGGTCCGCGTGCATCCTGTAGCGATACGCGATACACTGACGCATGATCAAGACCTTCCGACACAAGGGCCTGCGGGCCTTCTTCGAGAAGGGGGCCACGGCCGGCATTCAGGCGGCCCATGCACCGCGATTGGCCGCGATGCTGCGCCGCTTGAACGAGACGACGAACGCGCAGGGAATGAACTTGCCGGGCTGGGGCCTGCACCCGTTGAAGGGCCGCGACCTGAAGGGGCACTTCTCGGTGTGGGTGAGCGGCAATTGGCGCCTGACCTTCACTTTCGACGGCACGGATGCCGTGCTGGTGAACGATCAGGACTACCACTGAAACCGGAGAAGCAACGATGGCACGCATGTTCAATCCCCCGCACCCTGGCTTGACGCTGCGCGATGACGTTTTGCCTGCGCTGGGCCTGAATGTGACCCAGGCCGCCGAACAACTCGGCGTGTCGCGCGTGGCGCTGTCGCGCGTGCTCAATGGGCGCGCCGCTATCTCGCCCGAAATGGCGCTGCGCATCGAAGCCTGGCTGGGTGTCAAGCGCGGCGGCGAGGCCCGCCTGTGGCTGGCCGAGCAAAGCGCCTATGACGTGTGGCAGGCACAGCAACGGTTCAAGGCCGCGCCGATGCGCGTGCAGCCGGCGCCCGCAAACGCCTGACCGTTCCGCCCCAGCTAGGCCCGCGTCGAAAACGGGCCGAACCGCCAGCTCCCCCCGCTGGCCCTGCTGGGGCACCTTCCATCGCGGGAGCATCGGGGGGATCGTGGCGTGGTTGCAGTGGTCCGTGGACAATGCCGGTGTAGCTACCCAACTCTCCGACACGACCTACAACGCCTCGGGCAAGATCGACGGTCTCTGGGCATTCACCTGCAAGGGCCAATAGTCTCCGCGCTCTGGTCAAGCGCTTGATGTGCAGCGCCGGCATCTGGCCTGAGCTGCGAAGTCGAAGTCCTGGCCGCTGCGCCCGGGTTTCGGGGTCGAAACCCCCGCCCGGCCCCTACGCAGCCCCTACACGAAGCCCAGAAACGACAAAGCCCAGCCGGTGAGGCTGGGCTAAGTCTTCGATTTACTTGGTGGCCTGGGGCGGAATCGAACCACCGACACGCGGATTTTCAATCCGCTGCTCTACCAACTGAGCTACCAGGCCTGAAGAGCCGAAGATTATATCCGGGCGCCTGCGCCGCCGGGCTCAAGCCGCGCCGCGCTTGTTGCGCGAGAGGTCCACGCCGAGCTGCTTGAGCTTGCGGTACAGGTGGGTGCGTTCCAGGCCGGTCTTTTCCGCCACGCGCGTCATCGAGCCGCCTTCCTTGGCCAGGTGGAATTCGAAGTAGCTCTTCTCGAAGGCGTCACGCGCTTCGCGCAGCGGGCGGTCGAGGTCGAAGCTCTGCTCCGGGCGTGGGCCCTCCTCGCCCGCGCCGGGGGCGCCGGCCGCGCCGTTGGCGCCATCGGCGGCCGCGCCGTGGCCCAGGAGGTCCGCGCGCAGCTGCGACACGGCGCTGGCCAGGCGCTGCGCCGGCCGCACCAGCGCCTGCTCCACCGCGCGCAGCAGTTTTTGCAGCGTGATCGGTTTTTCGAGGAAGGCGCTGGCGCCGTACTTGGTGGCCTCGACCGCGGTGTCGATGGTGCCGTGGCCGCTCATCATGATCACGGGCATGGAGAGCTGCCCGCCGGCGGACCACTCCTTGAGCAGCGTGACGCCGTCGACGTCGGGCATCCAGATGTCGAGCAGCACCAGGTCGGGCCGCAGCGATTCGCGCACCAGGCGCGCTTGCGCCGCGTTCTCCGCCAGCTCGACGGTGTGTCCTTCGTCGGTGAGGATCTCGGAGAGCAGGGCGCGGATGCCCAGCTCGTCGTCGACTACCAGGATAGTTGCCATGCGGTGCTTGCCATTCCCTCTAGTGCGGCGGTCGTGCGGCGGTCGTGCGACGGATCTGCGGCCCTCGTGCGGCCCCTAGTGTGACGTGTTGCCCGCGGCTTGTTGTTCGTT
>DYOR01000209.1 GCA_020720385.1 Rubrivivax sp. | reverse complement strand
ATGCCATCCTGTCGCAGCCGCCCGGCACCGTGAACGGCGAAATCAAGTTCACCGAGCAGGGCGAGATGCTGTATTACAAGTACAGCAATCCGGAAACCGCCAATTACGAAATCGGCATGGGCGTCACCGGCCTGATGAAAGCCAGCGCCACCGCGCTGGCGCACAACGAGGTGCGCTACCCGCAACAATATCTCGACTGGATGCGCGACATGGCGGCAGCCGGCGAAGTTGCGTACCGTGCGCTGATCGCCACGCCGGGCTTCATCGACTATTTCTACGAAAGCACGCCGGTTACCGAAATCGGTCTGCTTAACATTGGCAGCCGCCCGTCGCACCGCAAGAAAGCCGACCGCTCGCTCGGTTCGATCCGGGCGATTCCGTGGGTGTTCGGCTGGGCGCAGTCGCGCCACACCCTGCCGGCGTGGTTCGGCATCGGCAGCGCACTGTCGGGCTTTATCGCCCAGCAGCCGGATGGCCTGGCGCAATTGCAGACGATGTACCGCGAGTGGCCTTTCTTCCGCGGTCTGCTGTCGAACGTGCAGATGGCGCTCAGCAAGGCCGACATGGAAATCGCCGAAGAATACGCGCGCCTGTGCGAACACCCCAACACCATGGCGGTGTACCGCGTGATCGCGGACGAGTTCGGTAGCACCGTCGCGGGGGTCAAGCAGGTTGCGCAGATCGAGGCGCTGCTGGAAGAAAACCCTACACTATCGCGCTCGATTTCGCGCCGCCGGCCCTACATCGATCCGATCAACCACATTCAGGTGCGCATGCTGAAGCGCTACCGCAGCGGCAGCGTGTGGGAAGCCGAACAGGACACCTGGCTGACGCCGCTGAAACGCACGATCAACGCCATCGCGGCGGGGATGCGCAACACCGGATGACGCCCGACACGCAAGCGAACAATTCCGCGTTGCCGCGGCGACGTGGGCTGGTTGTTTCGATCACGCTCAATGCCGTGTTGTTCATGCTGGTATGCGGCCTGGCGCTGTATGCCTTCATGCTCAAGGTGGACGTCGACGACGGCAAGCGGCGCCTCGCCAAGGAAGTCGAAGTTCGCCAGCAGACCGAACACTATCTGATCGAGACGCGCAATCTGCTGACTGACAGCCTGCGCGAAATCGAGCAGCTGAAAGCGCAGCTGGCCTGGAAGGAAAGCGATTATCAGGCGGTCGTTTCGGCCAAGCCGGCCTTGCCGGTGGTGGTCGATTTCCGCTCCTCTTTTCTTGGACAGGGGTTGGTGGCCGAAATCCGCAATACGAGCGACCGCTATCTGGCCGTGTCGCTGGTGGTGCGCAATCCCGCTTCATCGACGGCCAAGCGTTTCACGCTTGAGCTGAACCCGAAATCGAGCCTCGACTTTGGCCATCTGGAAGGCTGGCAATTTGCATCGGGCGACGAAGTCGCGCTGTTCAACGACGCGTTCGGCGCGCTCAGGCTGACTGTGCCGTGAGGATTTTCCCCGGCTTGCGCAGGCGCAGGCCGAGCAGGGCCGGCATCAGCAGCAACTCGAATACCTGACCCGCGAACAGGCCGACCGCACAGAGGATGCCGAAGTGCGCGGTGGGGCGGAAATCGGACAGCCCCAGCAGGATGAACTGGGCAATCAGCACCATCGAAATCGCAATCACGGCGCGTCCCGAGCTTTCCATGCTGCGGATGATGGCAAACGCCGGGCTGACGCCGTGGCGTAGCCGGTGCTGGTAGCCGTGATAGAGGTGGATGGTGTCGTCCACCGTGATGCCGAGGATGATGCTGGCGATCAGTACGGTGGCGACGTCGAGCGAAATACCGGTCGCGCCCATGACCACGAAAATGAAAAACAGCGGGGCCAGATTGGGCACCATGCAGATCAGTGCGCCACGCAGCGAGCGGAACAGCAGGGCGAGCAACAGGAAGATCTGCAGGAAGGCAGCGCCGAAGCTTTTCACCTGGCCGTCGACGATGCGGTCTTCCTGATCCGAGAAAAGGCGGCCGAAACCGGCCAGTTCGACCGCCACGCCCTTGACCGGTTGTTCGGCGACATGGGCGCGGATCCGCTCGATCACCCGGCTGATTTCATTGGCGCCGTGCACGTTGAGGCTCAGGGTGATGCGGCCGCGCTGAAACTCGCGATTGACCAGCTCGTATAAATCCTTGCCGTCGTAAATCAGCAGCAGCTGTTCGATCAGTTTGCGTTCGGCAGGCAGGGCGTCGGGCCCCACGTCGCCGCCGTTGAACGCGCGGTTCATTTCTTCCAGCACGTCGACCATCGACAGGCTGCGGTCGATCTCGGGTTGCTGTTCCAGCCAGGTTTGCAGTGCCTTGACCTGTGCCAGCGTGACCGGGTCTTTGAGGCTGTCGCGGGTGCTGCCTGTGAGCACGATTTCCAGGCCGGTGACGCCGGCGAGCGCGCTTTCGACGCGTTCGGTGCTGCGGCTGATGCTGTGCTCAGGGGCAAAAAATTCGAGCAGGTTGGATTCGACCTTGACCTGCATAACCAGCGGAATCGCCGCAGCCAGCACCAGGGCCGTTGCGATCAGGACGGCTTTTGCATGGCGCAGGCTGAACACCGATACCGCAGCCGCGATATGGCGCGCGTGCGCCATGCCGGAACTGCGGCGCGGCCAGCGCGGGGTGTCCCATTTGAGCAGGATCGGCGGCACCAGCACGAACACCACGATGAATACGATGAGCGTGCCGATGGCGCCCGACAGGCCGAAAGCCTGCACCGGCGGGATATCCACCAGCAGCAGGCTCAGCATGCCGGCGCCGGTGGTCAGTACATTGAACAGGCCCGGCAGCAGGGTTTCCTTCAGCGCGCGCTCGATGCGCTGCGGCCGCGCCAGCAGGGCGATGCGGGCACGCTGGATGGCGGCGTAGAAGTGCAGCAGGGTGGCCGTGGTGTAGGCCGCCATCAGGGTGGGGATCATGGCGGTGATCGGCGTGTAGGGCTGCCCGGTCGCCACCAGCCCCGCCACGCTGGCGGCGACCACGGCGCCCATCGCGACGCCGCCGACCACCATGGGGCGTATCCGGCCGACCACCCACCACATCAGGGCCATGCCGATCACCACCGTGAGCGGGATGAAGATCGCGCTGTCGCGCCAGATCGAGCGCAGTTCCTCCACCGTCTGCGCGA
>DYOR01000208.1 GCA_020720385.1 Rubrivivax sp. | reverse complement strand
GTGGTCCTGGGCGGTCCATGCCGATGAACCACTGGGGGGTGGCGCGGAAGATGATGGGGGTCTTGTGCCGCCAGCAATGGGGATAGCTGTGGGTGAAGCGGGCCTCGCGCAGCAGGGCCCCGTGGGCCTTGAGGGCCTCGACCACCCGCTCGTTGGCCTCGAAGACGTGCTGGCCGGCGAACAGCGGGGTGCCGGGCAGGAAGCGCCCGTCGCCCCCCACCGGGTTGTCCACCTCCAGACCGTAGCGGCTGCCGACGATGTAGTCGTCCAGGCCGTGGCCCGGGGCCGTGTGGACGGCACCGGTACCGGCGTCCAGGGTGACGTGCTCGCCCAGGATGATGGGCACCTCACGCTCGTAGAAGGGGTGGCCGAGCTTGAGCCCCTCGAAGGCCGACCCCTTGGCATAGGCCAGGACCCGGTAGTGCTCGATGCCGAAGCGGTCCATGGCGTCGCGCAGCAGCCCCTCGGCCAGCACCAGGCGCTCGCGGCCCTGGCCGTGCTCGCCCTCGGCCTGGACCACCACATAGTCCAGGTCCGGGTTCAGGGCCACGGCCCGGTTGGCGGGCAGGGTCCAGGGGGTGGTGGTCCAGATGGTCAGGGACAGGCGCCCGTCCCCATGACCGTTGGGGATGGCGTGGCAGCGGGCCATCAGGGCCTCTTCATCGAGCACCGGGAAGCGCACGTCGATGGCGATGGACTGCTTGTCGGCGTACTCCACCTCCGCCTCCGCCAGGGCCGAGCCGCAGTCGATGCACCAGTGCACCGGCTTGCTGCCCTGCTGGACATGGCCGTTGGCGATGATCCGCCCCAAGGCGCGAATGATGTCGGCCTCGGTGCGGAAGTCCATGGTGAGGTAGGGATGGTCCCAGTCGCCGATCACCCCCAGGCGCTGAAAGTCCGCCCGCTGCCCGTCCACCTGCTTGGCGGCGTAGTCGCGACAGGCCTTGCGGAACTGGCCGGCGGTGACCTTATGGCCGGGCTTGCCGACCTTCTTCTCGACTTGCAGCTCGATGGGCAGGCCGTGGCAATCCCAGCCGGGGACATAGGGGGCGTCGAAGCCGTCCAGGGTGTGGGCCTTGACGATGATGTCCTTCAAGACCTTGTTGACCGCATGCCCGATGTGGATCTCCCCGTTGGCGTAGGGCGGGCCGTCGTGCAGGATGAACTTGGGCCGCCCGGCCATGGCCGCGCGGATGCGGCCATAGAGGTCCATCCCGGTCCAGCGCTTGAGCATCTCCGGCTCGCGGTTGGCCAGGTTGGCCTTCATGGGAAAGCCGGTGTTGGGGAGGTTCAGGGTGTCTTTGTAATCGGCCACGGGTTGGTACTCGGACTGCGTGTAGGGCCCGGGTCTGGGCCCGGGATCGGGGCGAGGGGCTAATGCAGCGGGAACAGGGGTACGTCGTAGTCCCGGAACCGCTTATCGACGGTCATGACAGTCAAGCCCTCGATCTGGGCCTGTGCCACCAGCATGCGATCAAAAGGGTCCCGATGGTGGGGCGGCAACTGCGCCGCACGTTCGGCGTGGGCCAGGGTGACGGGCAGGCCGTGAAACCCCTCCTCTGCAACCACCGGGGCCAGGGCCGCTGGGGCCTCGAGCTTGCCCAAGGCGCGCTTGATGCCGATCTCCCACAGGGTCGCAGCGCTGACGAAACAGGCGACCCCATGGGTACTCAGGCTCTGTCGGGCAGACTGGGGCAGGCGCTCGCTGTCCTGCAACCACCAGAGGAGGATGTGGGTGTCCAGCAGCAGGCCCTTCATCGGCCTTGCTCGAACAGGTCCGCGATTTCGTCATCGACCGCGTCGAAGTCGTCGGCTATGCGGATCTGCCCCTTGAGGCGCCCCGGCTCACGCGGCCTGGGTACCTCCTGAAACGGGATCAGGCGCACCAGGGGCGTACCGGCCTTGGCGATGACCACGTCCTCCCCGTCCAATACCGACTGGACCAGGGCAGACAACTGGGACTTTGCCTCGTGCATGTTGACCGTCTGCATCGCGAACCCCCACACCAAAATTTAGCTAAGTCTAGCCCAGTACACAGCAGACACGCCAGCCGCGGCCCACCCTCAGGGCGCCACCGTCGCGGCCAGATAGGCCCGGGCCGCCGCCGCATCCCGGTCGATCTGCGCCTTCAGCTCCGGGAAGGAGCCGAAGCGCTGCTCGTCGCGCAGCTTGAGGCGGAACTCCACCTGGGCATGGCGGCCGTAGAGGTCGCCGCTAAACCCGAACAAATGGACCTCGAGCAGATAGCGCGGGTCCCCGGTCACCGTGGGTCGGGTGCCGATGTTGGCCACCCCAGGGCAGGGGCGGTCCGTCACCCCGTACACCAGCACCGCATAGACCCCGCGCAGCGGGCTCACCCGGCGGCGCAGGTTGATGTTGGCGGTGGGATAGCCGATGGTCCGCCCGCGCTTGTCGCCGTGGCCGATGCGCCCGCAAATGCGGTAGGGCCGGCCGAGCAGGTGGCGGGCCTGGCCCAGGTCACCGCGGGCCAGGGCGTCGCGGATACGGGAGCTGCTGATGCGCTCGCCGCCGTGGGTGACGGTGTTGAGGTCCTCCACCGCAAAGCCGTGATCGCGCCCCATGGCCTCCAGCAGGGCATAGTCCCCCTCCCGGCCATGGCCGAAGCGGAAGTCGTCCCCCACCAGCAGGAAGCGGGTCCCCAGCCCGTCCACCAGGAGTTTCTGCACGAAGGCCCGGGCCCCCATGGCCGCCAGCCTGGCCCCGAAGGGCAGCAGGACCACCTGGTCTATGCCGCAGTGGGCCAGGGCGTCGAGCTTCTCCCGCAGCCGGGTGAGGCGCGCCGGGGCCCGCTCCGGGGCGAAGAACTCCAGGGGTTGGGGCTCGAAGGTGATGACCGTGGTCGGCAGGCCCAGGTCCCGCCCTACGGCAGTCAGGCGCTGAAACACCGCCCTGTGGCCCACATGGACCCCATCAAAGTTGCCGATGGTGGCCACGCAGCCGCGCGGACCCGTGCCGAAATTGTGCAGTCCCCGAATGACCCTCATCGCCTCAACCCCTGGGGCGGAAAACTGGAGATTATATCCAGCTTCCCCGCCGCGTTCGGCCCAATGCGCAACGGCGCAGCAATTCCAAATTTGAGGCCATCGTTTGGTACCGAGGCTGGAAGCACC
>DYOR01000062.1 GCA_020720385.1 Rubrivivax sp. | reverse complement strand
GATGCTCAAGAAGATCCCCGTCAGCGATGTCCGGCTGGGCATGCACATCCACAAGCTCGAAGGCGCGTGGATCTCGCACCCGTTCTGGAAGACGCGCTTCGTCATCGACAGCGCGCTGGACCTGCAGCAGTTGCAAGGCAGCGGCGTGGCCGAATGCTGGATCGATCCTGAGCTCGGCCTGGATGTGGAGCAAGGGCCGTGCGAGCCGACGGCGCCTGCCGCCATGCCCGCGGACGATCCCGCCCCGGCGCGGTTGGCGCACGAGCGCTCCAGCCTGTCCGCCGAACTCAAGGAGGCGGCGGCGATCTGCCGTCGCGGCCGCGAGGCCGTGGAAGCGATGTTCGGCGAGGCCCGCCTGGGTCATGCGGTGGATGCCGAGAAGTGCCTGCCGCTGGTCGAGGAGATTGCCGCCTCCGTGGCGCGCAACGGCGGTGCGCTGATCAGCCTGGCGCGCCTGAAGACCAAGGATGCCTACACCTACATGCACTCGGTGGCGGTGTGCGCGCTGATGGTGGCCCTGGCACGCCAGCTGGGCCTGGACGAGGCCGAGTGCCGGCTCGCCGGGGCGGCCGGGCTGATGCACGACATCGGCAAGGCGCTCATGCCGATGGACGTGCTCAACAAGCCGGGCAAGCTCACCGAGGAGGAGTTCGCCGTCATCCGCACGCACCCCGAGCGCGGGCATGCGCTGCTCGTCGAGGGCCGCGGCGCCAGCGCCGAGACGCTCGACGTGGCCTTGCACCACCACGAGCGCGTCGACGGCAAGGGCTACCCGTTCGGGCTGCCGCTGGAGCGGCTCTCGCGCTTCGCGCGCATGGGCGCGGTGTGCGACGTCTACGACGCCATCACCTCCAACCGTCCCTACAAGGCGGGCTGGGATCCGGCGGAGTCCGTTGCCAAGATGGCGTCGTGGGCCGGCCACTTCGATCCAGCCGTCTTCGCCGCCTTCGTCAAGAGCCTGGGCATCTATCCCGTGGGCTCGCTGGTGCGGCTGCACTCGGGCCGCCTGGCGGTGGTGGTGGAGCAGAACCCCGACAAGCTCACCGCGCCGCGCGTGAAGGTGTTCTTCTCCACGAAGTCCCAGCTGCACGTCACGCCCGAACTGCTGGACCTGGCACGCCCGGGCTGCGGCGACCGCATCGTCGCCCGCGAGGGCGCCGACAAGGACAAATACAGGTCCACGGACGAACTCTGGGCCGACCCCGAGGCGCTGCTGCGCGTGCGTGCCTGAGGCGCCTCAGGGCCGGCGCGAGGCGCGCCGGCGCAAGGCATCGATGTAGGCCGCGCCGTCGGGCGGCAGGCCGCTGCGCTGCGCGGTCCAGATCATCTCGCCCAGGCACTCCATGGCCTCGTGGTGGGCGTCGTGCAGCCCGCCGCGCCGCGCGGCCAGCAGGCCCACCGCCTGGCGGATGCCGCCGGGCTGGTCGATGGCGCACTGCTCCTCGATGGTGAGGTGCATGGCCAGGTGCAGGAAGGGATTCGTGCGTCCGTCCTCCACCGCATACACCGCCGCCAGCGCCGCGGCCTCGTCGGCCAGCTGCGCGTGGTACTCCGGGTGCTCGGCGATCCAGCGCATGGCGATGAGCTCCATGCCGTCGAGCGGCAGGCCCTGGCGCTGCTTGGCGTAGACGGCGCAGAAGAAGCGCCGCACGTCGGTCTGCGAGGGCTGGAACATCGCGGCATTGTCGCCGTCGGCGGCGCGGTGCGCAGTGCCCCCGGCGCGCCCGGCTACCATCGCTGCCACGCACGCCGTCCCGCCAGAGCCAGGAGAGGAGTCCGCCATGCCCGTGATCGTCGTTGCCAACCCCAAGGGTGGCGCAGGCAAGAGCACGCTGGCCACCAACCTGGCCGGTTGCCTGGCCGCCGCGGGCCACGCGGTGATGCTGGGCGACGTCGACCGGCAGCAGTCCAGCCGCCAGTGGCTGCAACTGCGGCCGGCGCAATTGCCGGCGATCCGCGGCTGGGATGTCGCGCCCGACGACATCGTGCGCCCGCCCAAGGGCACCACGCACGTGGTGCTGGACACCCCGGCGGGCCTGCACGGCAAGCGGCTCGACGCCTTGATGCGCATCGCCGACCGCATGCTCATCCCGTTGCAGGCGAGCCTCTTCGACATCCAGGCCACGCACGCCTTCGTGCAAGCCGTGCGCGCACACCGCCGTGGTGGCGAGGTCCAGCTCGGCCTGGTGGGCATGCGCGTGCGCGAGCACACGCGCGCCAACGAGCAGTTGCACCAGTACCTGGCCACCTTGCCCGTGCCCGTGGTGACCTGGTTGCGCGACACGCAGAACTACGTGCAGCTGGCCGCGCGCGGCCTCACGCTGTGGGACGTGGCGCCGAGCCGCGTGGAGCGTGACCTGGAGCAATGGGCGCCCCTGATGGCGTGGGCTCGGGCATGAGGTCGCGGCATGAAGCACTACGCACGCCTGGCCGAACTGCAGGCCCTCGTCGGCAAGGAACTGGGCACGAGCGACTGGCTGGGCATCGAGCAGGAGCGCATCGACCGCTTCGCCCAGGCCACCGGCGACCACCAGTGGATCCACACCGACCCCGAGCGCGCCTCGGCGGGCCCTTTCGGCACGACCATCGCCCATGGTTTCCTCACGCTGTCCCTGTTGCCGGCGATGTTCGCCACGGGTTTCGCCATCGGCGACGTGCGCATGGGCGTCAACTACGGGCTCAACCGGGTGCGCTTCATGGCCCCGGTGCGCGTCGGCAGCCGTGTGCGCGGGCACTTCAAGCTGCTGGCCTACGACCCCCTGGAAGGCGGTGCCCA
This sequence comes from Rubrivivax sp., assembly GCA_020720385.1. Lineage (GTDB taxonomy): Bacteria > Pseudomonadota > Gammaproteobacteria > Burkholderiales > Burkholderiaceae_C > Rubrivivax. The sequence continues at coordinate 16,151 of DYOR01000062.1, read as the reverse complement.
GCTCACCGTGGAGGCGACCATCGAGCTCGAAGCTTCGGCCAAGCCGGCCTGCGTGGCCGAGTCGGTTTCGCGGCGATTCGTCTGAAGTTCGCACCCCCCAATGGGGGCCACGTGGCCCGCGACCGGTGCCACACAATGCCTGCACACAAGGCAGGCGCGGAGGTCACATGAAGGTGCTGCTCGTCGACGACCATCCGCTGGTGCTCGCGGCGCTCGAATCGGTGATCCAGAACATTGGCAGCGACACCACGGTGGTGGGTGTCGACAGTGCCGCGGCGGCGCGCGCGGCGTTGCGCGAGGACGCCGGGTTCGACCTCGTGCTGCTCGACCTGGCCCTGGGTGACGCCGATGGATTCGACGTGCTGGTCGAGTTTCGCGCCGCCTACCCGGCGGTGCCGGTGGTGGTGGTCTCGGCCTCGGACCGCGCCAGCGACGTCATTCGCGCCATCGACAGTGGCGCCATGGGCTTCGTACCGAAGAAGTCCTCGCACGCCGAACTGCACGAGGCGCTGCGCATGGTGATGACGGGCTCGATGTACGTGCCGCCATCGATGCTCGGGCTGGAGTTCGGCCGCAGCACGGCGGCTGGCGGCGACACCGTGCCGGGCGTGATGCGCCCGGCGGCCGAGCCGGCGCTGGGTGCGGCAGCGCACCCCGAGCCGCACCAGAAGCTGCCGTCGCTGGAGGATGTGGGCCTCACCCCGCGCCAGGCCGAGGTGCTCTCGCTGCTGCTGCAAGGTCTGCCCAACAAGCTCATCGCGCGCCAGCTCAACCTCTCCGTGGAGACGGTGAAGGACCACGTGGCGGCCGTGCTGCGTGCCCTGGGCGTGAGCTCGCGCACCCAGGCGGTCCTCGCCGTGAGCCAGATGACGCAGGGGCAGGGCGGCTTCTTTGCGCGCCGTGCGCCGCCGCGCTGACGCGCCCGCCGCCGGCAATGACCCCCGAAGCTGCAGCGGCTGCGACGGCGCCGTCACCGCCGGCCATGCCCGCGGCAGCGCCGCTTGCGCGCGGCCATCACGGCATCGACCACCTGCTGGCGCTGTACATCCAGACGCCGGCCACGCTCACCGGCAACCTTTTTGGCATCGTGCTCATCGGGGCCTTGTTCTGGCCGCTGGCCGCGCCCGGCCGGTTGCTTGGCTGGCTCGGCGTGGTCTCCACGCTGTGGCTGGTGCGCCTGGCGCACTACCTGCGCTTCCGTCGGCAGGGCAAGGGCGGGGCCGGCACGGCCGGCCTGCGCGTGTGGCGGCGCAGCTGGGTCGTGCTCGTGCTCTTCCAGGGGGCGATGTGGGGTCTGGCGGTGTGGCTCTTCTGGGGCCTGGGCACCCCGTACCACCTGCTCGCGCTGCTGCTCATCGTCTACACCTACTGCCTGGCTTCGGTGCAGCTGCTGGCTTCGCAGGTGCGTGTGTTCATCGGTTTCCTCGGCGTGGTGCTCGTGCCCACCATCGTGCGCGTGGCCAGCGACACCGGCCAGCCGTTCCACCTCGAGCTGGCGCTCATCCTCAGCCTCATGTTCTGCATCGCCGTGGTCATGGCGCGCACCTACAGCAACGCGCTCGGCCAGGCCATCGCGCTGAAGAGCCGCACCGACGAAATGGCGGCGCGGCTGCGCACGGAAAACGCCGTGGCCGAGGAGGCGCGCCGCGCCGCCGAGGCCGCCAGCCGCGCCAAGACGCAGTTCTTCGCCGCCGCCAGCCACGACCTGCGCCAGCCGCTGCACGCCATGGGGCTCTTCGCCGAGGCGCTGCGCCAGCGCAGCCACGACCCCGAGGTGGCCTCGCTGGTGAACAGCATCAACGAATCGGTGGACGCGCTCGAGGGCCTCTTCGGCGAGTTGCTCGACATCACGCGCATCGACTCCGGTGGCGTCGACGTCAACCCGGCGCCGGTGCGCATGCGCGACGTCTTCGCCCGCCTGCGCCTGCACTTCGAGCCCACCGCCTTCGAGAAGGGGCTGATGCTCTCGTTTCGCGGCGGGGAGCACGTGGCGCAGGCCGACCCGGTGCTGCTCGAGCGCGTCCTGCGCAACCTGGTGAGCAACGCCATCCGCTACACCGACGACGGCGGCGTGCTGGTGAGCTGCCGCGTGCGCCAGGGCCGGCTGCTGGTGCAGGTGTGGGACAGCGGCATCGGCATTGCCGAGCCCAGCCTGCCACGCATCTGGGACGAGTTCTACCAGGTGCAGGGCAACCGCCCGCTGCAGGCGCACCAGCGCAAGGGGCTGGGCCTGGGGCTGGCCATCGTCAAACGCCTGGCGGTGCTCATGGCAGCGCCGCTGTCGGTGCGTTCGCGCCTCGGGCATGGGACGGTGTTCAGCCTGGAGGTGCCGCCGGGCAAGGCGCCGCGCACCATCGAGGCGGTACCCGCGGGCGGCACCAAGCTGCCCATCGGCCTGACGCTGGAGGGCCGCTTCATCGCCGTGGTGGAAGACGACGCCACGGTGCGCGAGGGGCTGGTGGTGCTGCTGCAGGCCTGGGGCGCGCGCGTCGTCGCCTTCGACACGGTCGAGGCCGTCGAAGCCTGGCTGCAGAGCCCTGCCGCCGAGGCACCCGACCTGCAGCTCGTCGACTACCGGCTGCCGCAGGGGCGCACCGGGATCGAGGCGCTCACCGCCTTGCGCGCGCGCTGGGCGGGCCGGCGCCTGCCCGCCATCGTCATCACCGGCAGCAGCCTGGGCGGGCACGAGGACGAGGCGGTGAAGCACGAGTACCACCTGCTCATCAAGCCGGTGCTGCCCAACAAGCTGCGCGCGATGATCGCCTTCAAGCTCGGCGTGCGCTGAACGCGCGACGGGCGTTCCCGCCTCAGCGCAGCCCGAAACGCTGGCGCAGCCGTGGGTGGCGGAACACCAGGGCCGAGGCGGCGGTGAGCAGGGCCACGCTGCCCAGGATCAGCGCCAGGCGCATCCACGGCTGGCCCAGGGCCAGGCGCTGCTGGACGAAGCCGAAGGTGGTCCAGGCCCACTGTGCCGCCCCGGCCAGCAGGCTCAAGCGCACCAGCCGCGCCACCCAGGCGCGCGGCCAGGCAAGCAAGGCCACGAGCACGAGGCAGGCGAGCACCAGCGGCCACGAGCCCGCACGGTAGAAATGGGCGGCGAGGAGGGCGAGGGCCAGGCCCGGGGCGAACAACAGTGTGGCTTGCATGGTGTAGTGAGCGCTGGGGCGGGCGGGGCAGGCATGATTGCACCATGGATCCATCGTCGCCTCGCCCCGCCTCCGCCGGTGCCGCACAGCGCGCGGCGCGGCTGGCCACGCCGCGTCTGCAGCGCGAGTTGAAGACCACCGGCGCCATGCTGCGCCTGTACTGCAGCCACCACCATGCCGGCGCGTCGCGCGACGCGGCGGGCCTGTGCACGGAGTGCGCCGGTCTGCACGCCTACGCCCGCCAGCGGCTCGCCGGCTGCCCCTATGGCCCCGAGAAGCCGACCTGCGTGAACTGCCCGATCCACTGCTATGGCAAAGCGCAGCGCGAGGCGATGCGCCAGGTGATGCGCTATGCCGGACCGCGCATGCTCTGGCGCCACCCGCTGCTGGCCATCGCCCACCTCATCGACGGTCGCCGCGCCGCGCCGCCACGGCCGGGCGCCCCGGCGGAGTGATGCGCTGCCGCGGGCCGGCATGCGGCGCGCCTCACAGGCGCACCAGCGAGCCGGCACGCACCCCCAGCAGGCGCAGGCGCCGGCTCAGGTCGACGCGCTTCAGGCACAGGCCGGCCGCATGGCGTATGGCCTCGGCGTCGGCCACCGGCTGCGGCAGCGTCACGTCGCGGGTCACGGTCTTGAAGTCCTCGAAACGCAGCTTGATGCCGATGGTGCGTCCGGCATAGCCCTTGCGCTGCAGGTCGGTGGCCACCTGGGTGGCCAGTTCGGTGAAGACGCGCGTGAGCTCGGCGCGGTCGCGCACGGCGTGCAGGTCGCGCTCGAAGGTGATTTCGCGGCTCATCGACACGGGTTCGCTGTGCGTCACCAGCGGCCGGTCGTCGATGCCGTGCGCGGCGTCGAAGAGCCAGCGCCCGTAGCTGCGGCCGAAGTGCTGCACCAGCCACTCGCGCTCGCGCGCGGCGACATCCCCCACGCTGCGCAGCCCGAGCGCGTGCAGCCGTGCCGCGGCCTTGGGTCCGATGCCGTTGACGCGCCGCACCGGCAAGGGCCAGACGCAGGTGGGTACGTCCGCGGCGGTGAGCACGGTGAGGCCGTCGGGCTTGTCCAGCTCGCTGGCGATCTTTGCCAGGAACTTGTTCGGCGTGACGCCGATGGAGCAGCTCAGCCCCGTGCGCCGGCGCACGGTGTTGCGTATTTCCTGGGCCACGGCGCGCACGCCGCCGGCGGCGTCATGGCCGACGCTGTCCTGCGCACCGGGCACGTCGCTGAGGTCGATGTAGATCTCGTCGATGCCACGGTCTTCGATCACCGGGGCCACTTCGGCCACCGCGGCCTTGAACAGGCGCGAGTAATGGCGGTACTGCTCGAAGTCCACCGGCAGCAGCACCGCCTGGGGCGCCAGCGCGGCGGCCTTCATCAAGCCCATGCCCGAGTGCACGCCCAGGTCCCGCGCCGGGTAGGTGGCGGTGGTGATGACGCCGCGCCCGCTGTAGCCGGCCAGGGTGGCGTAGCGCCGCGTGCCGTCGGCCTGCAGCACCGGCTGGTGCTTGCGGCCGCCGCCGATGACCACCGGCAGGCCGGCCAGATCCGGGTAGCGCAGCAGTTCCACGGAAGCATAGAACGCGTCCATGTCGAGGTGGGCGATCCAGCGGCGGCGCGTCAAGGGTTCTGGTGGTCTGGATGCGATGGCCGGTGCAGCGTAGCGCCTCGCCGCCACATCCTGTGCGGGAATTCGCAACCTTGATACATCTTGACAACATAAATGTGCTGAACGCACATTTATACTGCAGACCTGCGATCGCCACTCCGGGGGTCGCGCTGACGGGAGTCCGACATGTTCAAGATTCGATCCTTCAACTGGCGCGTGGTGGTGGCCACCGTCACCCTGGGCGCGACGGCGCTGCTCGCGGCCTGCGGTGGCGGCGGCGACGCCAGCGCTGACGCGGCCGCACCCACCGAAGTCGCAACCGACTACACCCAGGGCGTGATCACGGGCTTCGGCTCGGTCATCGTCGGTGGTGTGCGCTACGACGACGCGAACGCGCTGGTCAGTGACGACGACGACAACCGCCGCGACCGCAGCCTGCTCAAGCTGGGCATGGTGGTGCAGGTCGACGGCAGCGCCGTCGACCGCGCCCTGGGCACGGCGCGCGCGCTGCGCATCCGGTTCGGCAGCGAGGTCCTGGGCCCGGTGGGCACCATCGACACCGCGGCGGCCACCGTCGAAGTGCTCGGCCAGACCGTGCTGGTGACCACCAGCACGGTGTTTGACGAATCGCTGGCCGGCGGCCTGGCCGCCATCACCACCGGCGACGTGCTCGAGGTGCACGGCATCCTCGATCCCGCCAACAGCCGCATCGTGGCCACCCGCATCGAGCTCGAGGACTCGGCGCTGGCCTACCGCCTGCGCGGCGTCATCAGCGCCCTGGACACCACGGCCAAGACCTTCCGCATCGGTGACGAGCTGATCTCTTATTCCGGCCTGTTGAGCGCCGACATCCTGCCCAGCCTGCTGGTGAATGGCCAGGTCGTGCGCGTGCTGCTGCAGACGACGCAGGTCAATGGCGCCTGGGTGGCCACGCGCCTGGTTCCCGGCGTGCGCCTGATCGATGGTTCGCTGCCCGACGCCCACGTCGAAGGCGTCATCACCTCGTTCACGTCGACCAGCCAGTTCGCCGTCAATGGCCTGGCGGTGGACGCGAGCAACGCCGCCTTCCCCGACGGCAGGGATGCCATCGCCCTGGGTGCGCGGGTGGAAGTCACGGGCACGGTGACCGACGGCGTTCTGGTGGCCACCAAGGTCGAGGTGGAAGACCGTCGCGACAACGGCCGTCGCGCTCTGGAACTGCACGGCGCCCTGTCCAACCTGGACACCGCCGCCAAGACCTTCGCGCTGCGCGGTGTCACCGTCTGGTACGGCGGCACGGTGCTCTGGAAGGACGGCACCGAGGCCAGCCTGGCCAATGGCCAGAGCATCGAGGCCAAGGGTGTGCTGTCGGCCGACCGCACGCGGCTCGAGGCCCTGCTCATCGACTTCGAGTGACGAGCCACTGGGCGTGCGGCTAAAGTCGCAGCGCCCACCTCACGATGAGCCCCGACGACACGCTCACCCCCGAACCCGGCCCCGGCCCGGAGCAGCAGGCGCTGCACCAGGCCCTGGCCGGGTTGATGGCTTCGGTGGCGCGGCTGGGCGTGGCGCAGGGCCAGCCATACGCGACGGTCGAGGAGATGCTGCGTCTGGCTTTTGTGCAGGCGGCGGCGCGGGCGCATCCGGGTCTGCCGGAACACCGCAAGGTGAGCCGCATCAGCACCACCACCGGCATCAACCGTCGCGAGGTCACCCGGCTCACGCAGCAGCAGGTGCGCACCGCGCCGCGCAGCCGATCGCTGGCCAGCGAAGTCTTCACGCATTGGCGCGGCCAGCCGCCCTACGTCGACCGCCGCGGCCGGCCACGCGTGCTGCCGCGCCAGGGGGCCACGCCGAGCTTCGAGACCCTGGCCCAGGAAGTCACGCGCGACGTGCACCCGCGCAGCGTGCTCGACGAACTGCGCCGCCTTGGCCTGGCCGAGTGGGACGAGGCCAGCGATACCGTCGCGCTGGTGCGCGAGGCCTTCGTGCCGCATGGCGACCGCGTGCGCCAGCTGGGGTTCCTGGGCGACAACGTCGGCGACCATCTGCGCGCGGCGGTGGACAACGTGCTCGGCAGCGACCGCACGCACTTCGAGCAGGCGCTCTTCGCCGATGGCCTGTCGGCGGTGTCGCTCGAATCGGTGCGGCCGGCCATCCGCGCCCAATGGCAGGCCCTGATGACGGCACTGGTGCCGGCGCTCGAAGCCTGTGTCGAACGCGACGCCGCGCAGCAGCCCGCTGCCCAGGGCCGGCTGCGCGTGGGCCTGTACACCTACCAGGAGGGTGCGGCCGACGCGCCCGCTCCAGATCCTGCCGCCGTGCGGCGGGTGACCAAGAGAAAGACATGACATGAAGCTCGCCCCGCTGTGCACCCGCATCCTGCGTACCGCCTTGCAGTTCGTGCTGCCGCTGGGCGTGGCGGCGTCGCTCTTCGTCGCCTGCGGCGGCGGGGTCGGTTCCGGCGGCACCGGCAGCTTTGCTTCCGGGCCCATCACCGGCTTCGGCTCGGTCATCGTCAACGGGGTTCGCTTCGACGATGCGCAGGCACAAGTGGACGACGACGACGGCCAGGGCCGCACGCGCGCCGACCTGCGCCTGGGCATGTGGGTGGACATCGAAAGCAGCTTCATCACCGGCACCACCGCCACGGCCCAGCGCATCCGCCTGGGCAGCGCCCTGGTCGGGCCGCTGACCGCCGTCGACATCGGCAGCGCCAGTTTCCACCTGCTGGGTCAACGCGTGACGGTGGACGCGACCACGGTGTTCGACGAGAGCCTGGATGGTGGCCTGGACGGCCTGCAAGCCGGCCACCTCGTGGCGGTCTACGGTGCCTACGACGCCGCCGCGGCGCGCTACCGTGCCACGCGCGTGGAACCCGCACCCGCCGCGGCGCTGTGGCGCCTGCGCGCGCCGCTGGCCGAAGTCGACACCGGCGCGCGCACCCTGCGCATCGGCGGCACCAGCTACAGCTATGTCGGTGCCAGCGACGTGCCGGCCGATCTGGCGGCAGGTCAGTTCGTGCGGCTGCGCGTGGCCTTGCAACTGCAGCCGTTGCGCTGGGTGGTGCAGGACTTCGACCCGGTCGTCGTCACGCCGCCCGAAGGCGACGGCGTCAAGCTCAAGGGCCTGGTCAGCGCTTTCACCTCGGCCAGTGACTTCAGCGTCAACGGTTTTGCCGTGGACGCCGCGGGCGCCAGCTACCCCGACGGCAGTGCCGGCATCGCGCTGGGTGTGCGCGTGGAGGTGCAGGGCAGGGTGCGCGGCGGCCGGCTGCAGGCCACCGAGGTGTCCATCGAGAGCGATGACGAGGAGCGCGATCGCGGCTTCGAACTCACCGGCGCAGTGCTCAGCGTCAACCCGGCGCAGCAGGTTTTCGTGCTGCGCGGCGTCACCATCAGCACCGCGCGTCCGGACCTGCGCTACGAGGACGGCAGCGCTGCGGATCTGACCGTGGGTCGCCGCGTCGAGGTGCGCGGCCAGCTATCCGTGAACCGCCAGCGCATCGAGGCCACGCGCATCAAGTTCGAGTAGCGCAAGCGCCGCCGGGTGGCCCCTGGCGTCAGGGCGCCAGCCGGGCGCGGTGGCGGGCGATTTGTGCTCGCACCTGTTCGGGCGCCGTGCCGCCGAGCACCTGGCGTGCACCCAGCGAACCGTGCAGCGTGAGCACCTGCTGCACGTCGGCATCGATCCTCGGCTGCAGCGCCTGCAACTCGGCCAGCGGCAGCTCGGCCAGGTCCACGCCGCGGCCGAGGGCGATCTTCACCGCATGCGCCACGGCCTCGTGCGCGTCGCGGAAGGGCAGGCCCTTCTTCACCAGGTAGTCGGCCAGATCGGTGGCGGTGGCGTAACCCTTGAGCGCGGCGCGCTTCATGGCCTCCTTCTTGACCTGGATGCCAGCCACCATCTCGGCCATGATGCGCAGCGTGTCGGCCAGCGTGTCCACGGTGTCGAAGAGCGGCTCCTTGTCTTCCTGGTTGTCCTTGTTGTAGGTCAGCGGCTGGCCCTTCATCAGCGTGATCAGGCCCATCAGGTGGCCGACCACGCGGCCGCTCTTGCCGCGCGCCAGTTCGGCCACGTCGGGGTTGCGCTTCTGCGGCATGATGGAGCTGCCGGTGCAGTAGCGGTCGGCGAGGTCGATGAAACCGAAGTTCTGGCTCATCCAGAGCACGATCTCTTCCGCCAGCCGCGAGACATGCACCATGCAGATGGCGGCGAAGGCGCTGAACTCGAGCGCGAAGTCGCGGTCGCTCACCGCGTCCAGGCTGTTCTGGCAGACACCGTCGAAGCCCAGCGTGCGCGCCACGCGCTCGCGGTCCAGCGGGTAGCTCGTGCCGGCCAGCGCCGCGGCGCCCAGGGGCAGCATGTTGACGCGCTTGCGCACATCGGCCAGGCGCTCGGCGTCGCGCGCGAACATCTCCACGTAGGCCAGCAGGTGGTGGGCAAAACTCACCGGCTGCGCCACCTGCATGTGGGTGTAGCCGGGCATCACGGTGTCGGTGTGCGGCGCCGCCAGCTCCACCAGCGCGCGCTGCATCTCGCGCAGCAGCACGGCAAGCTTGTCGATCTCGCCACGCAGCCACAGCCGCACGTCGGTGGCCACCTGGTCGTTGCGGCTGCGGCCGGTGTGCAGGCGCTTGCCGGCGTCGCCCACCAGCGCGGTGAGTCGTGCCTCGATGTTCAGGTGCACGTCCTCCAGCGCGAGCTTCCACGCGAAGCGCCCCGCCTCGATCTCGGCCACGATCTGCGCCATGCCGCGCTGGATGTCGGCCAGGTCGGCCGCGCCGATGACGCCCTGCGCCGCCAGCATCTCGGCGTGGGCGAGGCTGCCTTCGACGTCGGCGCGCCACAGGCGCTGGTCGAAGCCGACGCTGGCGGTGTAGCGCTGGACGAGCTCGCTCATCGGCTCGCTGAAGAGCGCCGACCAGGCCTGGTGCTTGTTGGCGAGAGGGTCGTTGGACATGCCGGGTGCCGTGTGCTGCAAGAAGGGGAGTCCTTATTATCCGGCTCGAGATGAGGCCCCCGCGATGAACCCGCCCGCCCCGCCCACGCCCGACTTTCCGCCCACCGAGACGCGGCCGGCGAGCCTGTGGCCCGAGAGCACGCGGCCCGCCGAATTGCAGAGCACCGGGTTCGTGGTCACGCGCTTCGACCCCATCGGCGAGGAGCGCGCCCGCCTGCACGCGCAGGCCGCCGCCGCCTTCGACGTCTGTCACCCCGGGCTGGCGCTGCGCGCGGTGCTCCTGGTGCAGGTGGTGCTGGCCCTGGTGGCGCTAGGCGGTGCCAGCAGCACGGTGCAATGGGGCGAGCGCCAGGCGGTGCTGGCCTTCGCCGGCGTGGCCGGCACGCTGCTGTGGCTGGTGGCGGTGTGTGCGCTGCGCCAGCCGCTGCGCAAGGCGGACCTGCCCTGGCGCACCAGCGTCGTGCTCGTGCTCGGTGGGGCGGCGGCCCTGGCGGCCTGGGCGCCACTGTGGTGGGTGGGCCTGGCGGGTGGGGCCGGGGCGCTGCGCGTGGCTGCGGTGACGCTGGCTGGCGTGGCCTTCGCGGCCATGCTCTGGGCCTGGCTCGACCTGCGCGCGCGCATCTGGCACCCGGCCAACGCCAGCGCGCGACTGGCCGAGTTGCAGTCGCGCATCCGGCCGCACTTTCTCTTCAACGCGCTGAACACGGCGCTGGCCCTGGTGCGCGTGGACCCGGCGCGCGCCGAGTGCGTGCTCGAGGATCTGGCGCAGTTGTTCCGCGTGGCGCTGGCCGAAGTCGGCGCCTCGGTGACGCTGGAAGAGGAGATCGAACTGGCGCGCCGCTACCTGGCCATCGAGCAGGTGCGCTTCGGCTCGAGGCTGGCCGTGCAGTGGGATATCGACCCGCGCGTGCACGCCGCACGCGTGCCGCCGCTGGTGCTGCAACCCCTGGTGGAGAACGCCGTGCGCCACGGCATCGAACCCGCGCGGCGCGGCGGGCGCGTCGTCATCCGCGCTCAGCTGCAACGCGGCCAGGCGGTGGTGGTGGTGAGCAACACGCTCGGCGGCCCCGAGGACGGGCCTGCCAACCCCGGGCACGGCATGGCGCTGCACAACGTGCGCGAGCGGCTGCGCCTGCTGCACGACGTGGCCGCGCAATGCGACGCCTGGCGCGAGCCGGCGGGTGGCGAGGACATGTTCCACGCGCGCATCGTGCTGCCCGCGGCGTGAAGGTCCTCATCGTCGACGACGAAGCGCTGGCGCGCCTGCGCCTGCGCTCGCTGCTGCAGGACTTGCGCGAACTCGACCCCGGTCTGGACCTCGAGCCGCCGGGCGAGGCGGGTGACGCCGACGAGGCCTGGGAACTGCTGCGCGCGGGCGGGGTGGACGTGCTGCTGCTCGACATCCGCATGCCCGGCCCGGGCTCGCACATGGGCCTGCGCCTGGCGGCGCGGCTCAAGGCGCTGCCGCGCGCCCCGGCAGTGGTTTTCGTCACCGCGCACACCGAGCATGCGCTCAAGGCCTTCGAGCTCGACGCGGTGGACTACCTCACCAAGCCCGTGCGCCGCGAACGTTTGCTCGCCGCCCTGCAGCGCGTGGCGCAGCGCCTGCGCCCGGCCACCGAGGCGGCACCCCTGGAGGCGCCGGCGCTGGTCGTGAACGAGCGCGGCCGCGTGTTGCGCCTGCCGCTGGCCGAGGTGCTGTACCTGAAAGCCGAGCAGAAATACGTCACCGTGCGCACCGCCGCGCACTGCCACGTCATCGACGAGACCCTCACCGAACTCGAGCAGCAGCTCGGCGAGGCTTTCATTCGCGTGCACCGCAACGCACTCGTGGGCCGGCGCGCCATCCGCGCGCTGGAGCGTCGCGGCCTGGACGATGAGACCGGCACCGACGGCTGGGCCGTGCGCGTGGCACCGCTGGACGAGTGGCTGGCGGTGTCCCGGCGCCAGGTGGCCGCGGTGCGTGCGGCGCTGGCGGGGCAGGGCGGCGGCGCGGCGTGAGCGCGCCAGCACCGCTCAGCCGGTATTGCGCAAGCCCGCGGCGATGCCGTTGATCGACAGGTGGATGCCGCGCTGCAGCCGCTCGATGCCGGGCTGACCTTCGTGGCGATTGCGGTAGCGGCGCAGCAACTCCACCTGCAGGTGGTTGAGCGGGTCAAGGTAGGGGAAGCGGTGGGCGATGGAGCGCGCCAGCGCGCGGTTGGACTGCAGCCGCTCGGCCTCGCCGGTGATGAGCGCCAGCGCGTCGTGGGCACGCTGCCACTCGGCCTTGAGGGCGCCGAAGATGCGCCTGGCGGCGGCCTTGTCCTCGACCAGTTCGACGTAGCGCGCGGCGATGCGCAGGTCGCTCTTGGCCAGCACCATGTCCAGGTTGGACAGCAGGGTGCGGAAGAAGGGCCACTGGCGGTGCATGCGCTGCAGCAACGCCGCGCGTGCCGGCCTGGCGTCGATCCCGCCGCCGTCGAGGAAGGCCTCGATGGCGCTGCCGAAGCCGCACCAGCCGGGCAGCGCCATGCGGCACTGGCCCCAGGAGAAGCTCCAGGGAATGGCGCGCAGGTCCTCGATGGCGCGCGTGGCGCGGCCGTCCTTGGGGCGGATCGCCGGGCGTGAGCCGATGTGGAGCTCGGCGATCTCGCGGATCGGCGTGGCGGCGAAGAAGTAGTCGGTGAAGCCCGCCGTCTCGTAGACCAGCTTGCGGTAGGCCTTGAAGCTGGCGGCACTGATCTGCGCGGCGGCGTCGAGGAAGGCGCGCGGCGCGCTCTTGGTTGGGTGCAGCAAGGTGGCCTCGAGCGTCGCGGCGACGAGCGTCTCGAGGTTGCGCCGGCCGATCTCGGGGTGCGCGTACTTGCTGCCTATGACCTCGCCCTGCTCGGTGAGGCGGATCTGCCCGTTCACGGTGCCCGGCGGCTGCGCCAGGATGGCCTGGTAGCTGGGGCCGCCGCCGCGGCCCACGGTGCCGCCGCGGCCGTGGAACAGGCGCAGGGTGATGGCCTGTGCAGGCTCGCCCGTCGCGCTGCCCAGACCGGCAAAGAAGCCGGCCAGGGCGACCTCGGCACGGTAGAGCTCCCACTGGCTGGTGAAGGCGCCGCCGTCCTTGTTGCTGTCGCTGTAGCCGAGCATCACGTCCTGCTCGCCGCCGCTGGCGCGCACCAGCGCCAGGACGCCGGGCAGGGCATAGAACTCGCGCATGATGGGTTCGCTGCGCCGCAGGTCGGCGATGGTCTCGAACAGCGGCACGGTGATGAGCGCGGCGCGTGCGCTGGTGTCGAGCGTGCCGCTGAGCAGCCCGGTCTCCTTTTGCAGAAGGAGCACTTCGAGCAGGTCGCTCACCTCCTCGGTGTGGCTGATGATGTAGTGGCGGATGGCGGCGCGGCCGAAACTCGCCAGCGCCGTGCGCGCGGTCTCGAAGATCTCGAGCTCGTCGCGCAACAGCGCGGAGTACTCGGCGCCGCGCACGCGCAGCGGCCGCGCGTCGTTGAGCAGCGCGAGCAGGCACTGGCGCCGCGCGGCCTCGGGCAGCGTGGCGTAGTCGGGCTCGATGCGCGCCGTGCGCAGCAACTCGGCGACCACCGCCTCGTGCTTGTCGCTGCTCTGGCGCAGGTCGAGCGTGGCGAGGTGCAGGCCGAACACCTGCACCGCACGCATCAGCGGCGCCAGCCGCGGGCCGACCAGGGCCTGCGCATGGTGCGAATGCAGGCTGCGCTCGATGACCTGCAGGTCGTGCAGGAACTCCGCCGCGTCGGCGTAGGGGTTCTGCGGCGCGACGGCATGGCGCAGCGCCTCGGTGCCGGTGAGCGCCTGCAGCGTGGCGGCGAGCCGGGCGTACATGCCGATGAGCGCACGGCGGTAGGGCTCGTCGCGGCGGTGCTCGTTGCGGTCGGGCGAGCGTTCGGCCAGAGCCGTCATCTCGGGCGTCACAGCGCTCAGCGTGCCGCTGATCGAGAGTTCGGCGCCGAGCTCGTGCACCTCGGTGAGATAGAAGCGCAGCGCCACTTCGGCCTGGCGCGACAAGGCATGGCGCAGCGTGGCGGCGCCGACGTTGGGGTTGCCGTCGCGGTCGCCGCCGATCCAGTGACCCATGCGCAGGAAGCTCGCCACCGGGTGGCCGGGCAGCGCGCGTTCGATCTCGCGGTACAGGCGCGGGATCTCGCGCAGGAAGGTGCTCTGGTAGTAGCTCAGCGCGTTCTCCACCTCGTCGGCCACGGTGAGCCGGGCCGTGCGCAGCATGCGCGTCTGCCACAGCTGCGTGACCCGTGCGCGCATCAGCGCCTCGTTCTCGGCGCGGCGCTCGGGGGTGGGCAGCTCGTCGCGTTCGCCGAGCAGCGCCGCCACGGCGCGTTCGGCGTCGAGGATGCTCTTGCGCTGCACCTCGGTGGGGTGGGCGGTGAGCACCGGCGAGACGTAGGCCGTGGCCAGCGTCTGGGCGATCTCGGCGGCGTGGTGCCGCGCGCCGTGCAGGCGCTCGAAGCTCAGCGCCAGCGAGCCTTCCTGCAGCTCGCCGGCCAGGTCGTGCGCGGCGCGCCGGCGCAGGTGGTGGCGGTCCTCGGCGATGTTGGCCAGGTGGCTGAAGTAGCTGAAGGCGCGGATCACCGTCACCGTCTGGTCGGCCGAGAGGTTCTTCAGCAGGCGGTCGAGCACGCGCCCGGCGCCGGTGTCGGCCTTCAGCCGGTAAGCCACGGAGAGCTGGCGCACGCGCTCGATGAGCTCGAAGGCCGCTGCGCCCTCCTGCTCGCGGATCACGTCACCCAGAATGCGGCCGAGCAGCCGGATGTCGTCCACCAGGGGCTTGTTCTTCGCCGCGGCATCGTCCTCGCGCGCACCGGGCCGGGCTCGCGTGCGCTGGCCGGGGGCGGCACGCGCGGTCGTGGTGCGGGTCATGGTGGGCTCGCTGCGGGTTGGACGGGATGCCGATTCTGCCCGCAAGCGCGATGCCCGCCGTGGCCTGGCGCGGCCGGCGCGGCGCGCGGCGGGCGCTGGCTATCATCGGCGCCATGGACTCACCGACGATCATCGCCACGCGCGAAAGCCGCCTCGCCCTGTGGCAGGCCGAACATGTGCGCGATGCGCTGGTGGCGCGCTTTGCGCTGCCCGTCGAGCTGCTGGGCATGACCACGCTGGGCGACCAGATCCTCGACCGCGCGCTGTCCAAGGTGGGCGGCAAGGGCCTCTTCGTGAAGGAGCTGGAAACGGCGCTGCAGGAGGGCCGCGCCCACCTCGCCGTGCACTCGCTCAAGGACGTGCCCATGGACCTGCCACCGGGCTTCGTGCTCGCGGCCATCTGGGAGCGCGAGGACCCGCGCGATGCCTTCGTCTCCAACCGCTACGCCGGCCTGGCCGAGCTGCCGCCCGGCGCGGTGGTGGGCACCTCCAGCCTGCGCCGCGTGGTGCAGCTGCTCGCCCGCCGGCCCGACCTGCGCATCGAACCGCTGCGCGGCAACCTCGACACGCGGCTGCGCAAGCTCGACGAGGGCGGCTTCGACGCCATCGTCCTCGCCGCCGCGGGGCTCAAGCGCCTCGGGCTGGCCGCGCGCATCCGCTCGCAGTTCGATGCCCACGAGATGATCCCCGCCGCCGGCCAGGGCGCGCTGGGCATCGAGGTGCGCGAGGATGCGCGGGCGCTGCGCGCGCTGCTGGCGCAGACCATCCACCGGCCCACCTTCCTGGCCACCCACGCCGAACGCGCCGTCTCGCGTGCACTCGGCGGCAGCTGCAGCATGCCGCTGGCGGCGCATGCCGCGTGGGAGGGCGAGACGCTGCATCTGGACGCCGCCCTCGGCGACGCCATCGACCCGCGACGCGCGCTGCTGCACACGCGGCTCAGCGCGCCGGTGGCCGACGAGGACGCCGCCCGCGCCCTGGGCACGCAGGCGGCCGAGCAGCTGCGCCGGGCCGGAGCCGCCACCTACCTGCCAGCGCCCTGAGCGCAGCGCAGCCGCGTGGTGCGTCTCATCGTCACCCGCCCCTTGGCGCAGGCGCAGCCCTGGGTGCAGGAGCTCCAGGCGCTGGGTGTGGATGCGCAGGCCCTGCCGCTGATCGCCATCGCCCCCCTGGCCGACCCCACACCGCTGGCACTGGCGTGGCGCGCGCTGGGCGGGATGGCCCTGGTGGTCTTCGTCAGCCCGAATGCCGTGGCGCAATTTTTCGCGCAACGCCCGCCGACCATGGCCTGGCCGGCTGCGGCGCGGGCGGGATCGACCGGGCCGGGGACCTCGGCCGCGCTGCGCGAGGCGGGCGTGCCCGAAGGTGCGCTGGTCGAGCCCGCCGCCGATGCACCGAACTTCGACTCGGAGGCGCTGTGGGTGCGGCTGCAAGCCCTGCCATGGGCGGGGCGACGCGTGCTCGTGGTGCGCGGCGAAGAGGGGCGCGACTGGCTCGCCGAGCACCTGCGTGGTGCCGGTGCGGTGGTGGAGTTCATCGCCGCCTACCGGCGCCAGCCGCCGCAGCCCGACGCCGCGGGG
>DYOR01000207.1 GCA_020720385.1 Rubrivivax sp. | reverse complement strand
CTCAGCCGACCACATTGGCCAGCGTGAGCAGCGCCACGAGCAGCATCCACAGGATCACCGAGCGCCACACCAGACCGACCACGCTGTGCAGGTGCCCGAGTTGCGCCGGCACGCCGGCGGTGGAACCCTGGGCATCGGCCATGCCCCCCCCGCCCCCGGTTGTGAAGGTCTTGGAGCGGTCGGGAGTCACACCGGGCGCCGCGGCGCCGCCGAGCTGCACGCCCACGGCGCCGGCGGCAGCAGCGAGGATCACACCCTCGTTGGGGTGCTGCCACAGCGAGGCATCACGTTGCCAGCCGGCCACGGCCTCCTCGAAGTTGCCGACGACGGCAAAGCCGAAGGCGGTGAGCCTGGCGGGCACCTGATCCATGAGCTCGAAAAGCCGCCGCGAGAGGGCCAGCAAGCCCTCGTTCACCGGGGCGTCGAGGGCGCGCTGACGGTAGCCCCAGTAGCGCGCCACGAAGTCAGCCATGCGGTACATCACCGCCCCCATCGGCCCCAGCCCCAGCGCCGAGAGCAGCACGAACCAGAAGAAGACGCCGAAGACATGGCGGTGCGCCGCCAGCAGCGCGTGCTCGATGACGTGGCGCAGGACCTCGGTGCGCGGCAGTTCGCTGGCGTCCAGGTGGCGCCACTCGGCAAGCAGGCGGCGCGCCTCGTTCTCGTCGCCCCGCTCCAACGCGTCGCGGATGTCGGTGAAGTAGTGGCTGAACTGGCGGAAGCCGAGCGTGAGATAGAGCAGCAGCACGTCGAAGGCCAGCGCCAGCAGCAGGCTGTACGGGGCGATGGCCAGGTGCAGCAGCGCCGCAGCGAGCGAAGGCGCCAGCACCGACACGCACCACACCACCCAGGTGTGCTGCGGCCGGCCGGCGTCGAAGTTGCGACCCGTCCAGGCGACCCAGGACTTGAGCGTCCCATGCACCCAGTTGTCGCGCGGCAGGGGCTTGAGCTGTTCGATCAGCAGCGCGAACAGGACGGCGAAGAAACTCATCGACGACGATCATAGAGGCTGCGGCGCGCAGGCGCTGCAGCCTCAGCCGGCGAGGAAGCGGTACAGATTGCGCAGCATCGCCGCCGTGGCGCCCCAGATGAAGTACTCGCGCGGCGCGCCGTCGGCGCCGCGACCCTGCCAGGGCATCGAGAGGAACTGGCGCTCGCCGCCGGCGAAGCTGACGACGTGGCGCCGATGGTGCGCCGGGTCCATGAGGAAGGCGAGCGGCGTCTCGAAGGCCTCGGCCACCTCGAAGGTGTCGAGCACGAGTTCGAAGGGCGGCTGCACCAGCGCCACCACCGGAGTGACGACGAAGTGGGTGACCGTGGTGTACACGGGCATCTGGCCGATGATCTCGACGCACTCGCGCGGCAGGCCGACCTCCTCGTGCGTCTCGCGCAGCGCGGTGCCGGCGAGGTCGTCGTCATGCGCTTCGACCCGTCCGCCGGGAAAGCTGATCTGCCCGCCGTGCTCGCGCAGGTGCTCGGTGCGCCGGGTGAGCAGCACGTGCAGGCCATCCTCGCGCTGCACCAGCGGCACGAGGACCGCCGCGTGCGTCGCCGGGCGATGCCCACGCAAGCCGCCGTCGCCCGCATGCTCGGGTTGCCAGGCGCCGATCTCGGCAAAGCGCTGGCGCAGCGCCGCGGCCGCGAGCCGGCTGGCAGGCACGGCGGGCAGGTGGGCGTCGGTGCCCACCACGGGCACCGCGTGCGGGTCGAGGATGCGCGGCAGGGGGGTCTGCGACATCGGGCTTGCCTTGGGCGCGGCCGGCGGCACCGGCGCGCGGCGAAAACTCGCATGGCGCGGGCGCACGGCCTGCGGCCTGGCCGCAGGCCGACCGATGCTCAGGCGAGCTTCTCTTTGATGCGCGCGGACTTGCCGCTGCGCTGGCGCAGGTAGTACAGCTTGGCGCGGCGCACGTCGCCGCGGCGCTTCACCTCGATGCTGGCGATGAGCGGGCTGTAGGTCTGGAAGGTGCGCTCGACGCCCTCGCCGCTGGAGATCTTGCGCACGATGAAGCTGCTGTTCAGGCCGCGGTTGCGCTTGGCAATGACGACGCCTTCGTAGGCTTGCAGCCGCTTGCGCGTGCCTTCGACGACGTTGACGCTGACGATCACCGTGTCGCCGGGGGCAAAAGGCGGGATGCTGCGGTTGAGACGGGTGATCTCTTCCTGCTCGAGGGTGGCGATGAGGTCCAAGGGGTTCTCCGGTGCGATCGTGCGGCAGGCGTTTGCGAGTGGTGACCCGTGCGGGTCTGTGGTGCCTGGCAGAGGATCGAAAAGCTTTTGATTATATCCCGAGGCCGGCCAGGAACTGCTCGTCGGCGCGGCTCAGCCGGCCGGCGCGGCGCGCGGCCAGGATCAGCTCCGGGCGCCGCCGCGCGGTGAGTTCGAGCGAACACCGGCGGCGCCACGCGGCAATGTCGGCGTGATGCCCGCCGAGCAGCACCGCCGGCACGGCGTGCGCCACGCCATCGATGGCGAGCACCTCGGGGCGGCTGTAGTGCGGGCCCTCGAGCAGGCCGTCGCCGAAGCTGTCCTGCTCGTGCGAGGGCGCATTGAGCACACCTTGCTGCAGCCGCGCCACGGCGTCGAGCAGGGCCAGCGCCGGCAACTCGCCGCCGGAGAGCACGAAATCGCCCAGGCTCAGCTCGTGCGTCACGCGGGTGTCGACGAGGCGCTGGTCGAGGCCCTCGTAACGCCCGCACAGCAGCACCGCGCCCGGTCCGCGGGCAAAGGACTCCACCAGCGCCTGGTCGATGCGCTGCCCGGTGGGCGTGAAGTGCACCACCGCGGGCCGCTCCTCGCCGCGCTCGGCAGCGATGGCCGCGAGCGCACGCAGCAGGGGCTCGGCGAGCATCACCATGCCGGGTCCACCACCATAGGGCCGGTCGTCGACGCGGCGGTAGGCGTCCTCGGCAAAGTCGCGCAGCGGCCACAGCCGCACGTCGACCTGCCCGGACGCGAAGGCGCGGCGCGTGATGCCCTGCGTCAGGTGCGGGCCGAAGAGTTCGGGGAAGAGGGTGACGACGTCGAAGCGCATGCGCGTGCGTGCTTCGCCGCCCTAGTACTGCGACACCGAGATTTCGAAACATGAAAGCGCGCCTTCGACCCGATGGCGGCGTTGCGCATCCTCGCAATGCCACTGGGCATTGCTGCG
>DYOR01000061.1:5082-18972 GCA_020720385.1 Rubrivivax sp. | reverse complement strand
AGGACGACAAATCCATCGGTTTTCTTCAGTGCCGCACAGCATGGAACACCGCACTGGCATCGCCCGCCCCGGGTGGGCGCAGAGATGACGCCGGATTGACGCGTTTATCGGCGCGCTGCCCGAACGGCCCGGGGGCGAACATGGAGCCCTTCGTGGCAACGTGAATGAGGGCCTGCACATGATCCGCTCGCTGTGGATTGCCAAGACCGGGATGGAAGGTCAGCAGACCAAGCTCGACGCCATCTCCAACAACCTCGCCAACGTCGGCACCAACGGCTACAAGCGCGCCGGCGTCGTGTTCGAGGACCTGATGTACCAGAACCTGCGCTCGGCCGGTGCCGCGAGCTCCGAGCAGAGCCAGCTGCCGACGGGCCTGCAAGTGGGCCTGGGTTCGCGCGCCGCCGCCACCACGCGCAACTTCAACCAGGGCAGCCTGCAGCAGACGGGCAACAGCTTCGACCTCGCCATCAAGGGCCAGGGCTTCTTCCAGATCCAGCTCCCCGACGGCACCACCGGCTACACCCGCGACGGCAGCTTCCAGGTGGATGCCAACGGCCAGCTCGTCACCAGCGCGGGCTATGCGGTGCAGCCGGGCATCACCATCCCGGCCGGCGCCAGCGGCGTCACGGTGAGCGAGACGGGCATCGTCAGCGCCACCGTCTCGGGCCAGACCGCGCCGCAGACGCTGGGCACGATCCAGCTCGCCTCGTTCATCAACCCGGCCGGCCTGGACCCCAGGGGTGGCAACCTCTTCGGCGAGACGGCGGCCTCGGGCACGCCCAACGCCGCCGCGCCGGGCAGCTCCGGCCAGGGCAGGCTGCAACAGGGCTTCGTCGAGGGCAGCAACGTCAACGTGGTCGAGGAGCTGGTGGCGATGATCGCCACGCAGCGCGCCTACGAGCTCAACTCCAAGGCCATCCAGACCTCCGACCAGATGCTGCAGCGCCTGGGCCAACTCTGACGGGGCGCGCCATGCTCAGCCGTGCCTTGCTGATCCTCGTTGCCGCAGCCTGGCTGGGCGGCTGCGCCGCCATCGACAGCTACCTGCGCCCGCGCGTGGACATGGCCGACACCACGCCGCCGCTGCCCGCAGCCGCGCCCGCGCCCGGGCCCGCGGATGGCTCGATCTTCAAATCCTCGAGTTACCGGCCGCTCTTCGAGGACCACCGCGCGCGCCTCGTCGGCGACACGCTCACGGTGCAGATCGTGGAGAAGATCAGCGCCACGGCGAGCTCCACCAGTTCCATCGACAAGAGCGGCGCCGTCTCTGCCGGCATCACCGCGCTGCCCGGCGTGAGCGCCAACAGCTTCGGCCGTGCCGCCGCCGAGGCCAGCGGCAGCAACACCTTCGCCGGCAAGGGCGCCACGGCGAACAGCAACGACTTCAGCGGCATCATCACCGTGGTCGTGCGCCAGGTGCTGCCCAACGGCCACCTGCTCATCGCCGGCGAGAAGCAGATCGGCGTGAACCAGAACGTCGACGTGCTGCGCTTCTCCGGCCAGGTCGACCCGCGCACCATCCAGCCCGGCAACAGCGTGCCCAGCGCGCAGATCGCCAACGTGCGGCTCGAGCAGCGCGGCCGCGGCCAGCAGTCCGAGGCCCAGGCCATGGGCTGGCTCGGCCGCGTCTTCCTCAGCGTCCTGCCCCTGTGATGCCATGAACACCCCGACCGACCGTCTCCTGCGCTGGCTCATCGCCCTGGGCTTCCTCGCCGCGAGCAGTGCGCTGTGGTGGCCGCTGCCCGCGGTGGCCTCGGTGCGCATCAAGGAAGTCGCCACCGTGCAAGGCGTGCGCAGCAACCCGCTGGTGGGTTACGGCCTGGTGGTGGGGCTGGACGGCACCGGCGACCAGACCACGCAGACGCCCTTCACCACGCAAAGCCTGACGGCCATGCTGCAGCAGCTGGGCATCACCGTGCCCGCGGGCACGACGATGCAGCTGCGCAACGTCGCGGCGGTGCTGGTGACGGCGCAGCTGCCGCCCTTCGCCCAGCCCGGGCAGACCATCGACGTCAACGTCTCCTCGGTGGGCAACGCCAAGAGCCTGCGCGGCGGCACGCTCATCGCCACGCCGCTCAAGGGCGCCGACGGCCAGGTCTACGGGCTGGCGCAGGGCAACCTCATCGTCGGCGGCGCGGGCGCGGCGGCCGGCGGCTCCAAGGTGCAGATCAACCACCTCTCGGCCGGGCGCATCCCCGACGGCGCGAGCGTCGAGCGCAGCGTGCCCACGCCGCTGGGCGAGGGCGACACCCTCACGCTGGGGCTCACCGCCCACGACTACGCCACGGCGCGCGCCGTGGCCGGCGCCATCAACCGCGCCCGCGGCGAAGGCACGGCCGCGGCGCTGGACGGGCGCAGCGTGCGCGTGCACGTGCCGGCGGCCGGGGACCAGCGCGTGGCCTTCCTCGCCGAGATCGAGAACCTCTCGCTCGAGCTGGAACGCCCGGCCGCGCGCGTGGTGCTCAACGCGCGCACCGGTTCGGTGGTGATGAACGAGGCGGTGACCCTGGGGGCCTGCGCGGTGGCGCATGGCAACCTCTCGGTGACCATCACCACCACGCCGGTGATCAGCCAGCCCAACCCCTTTGGCCAGGGGCAGACGGTGCAGGCGCAGAAGTCCGACATCGCCGTCACCCAGGCGCCCGGCGCGCTCATCCACATGGCTGCCGGCACCAAGCTCACCGACGTGGTCAAGGCGCTCAACGCCATGGGCGCCACGCCACTGGACCTGCTCGCCATCCTGCAGGCGATGAAGAGTGCCGGCGCGCTGCACGCCGAGATCGAGGTGCTATGAGGCCCCCACGCTCACTTCGTTCGCTGCCCCCCGCGGGGGCTCTTGCAGCGGACCGGCAGAGCCGGATCCGCGCAAGGCCTTGGTCGGCGGCCCGGCGGGAGGCGTAGTGGTCATGTTGCCGAGTTCAGCGATGCAGGGCCTGGCCAGCGACGCGCGCGCGCTCGACGCGCTGAAGTCGCGCGCCGCCCTCGACCCCAAGGGAGCGGTGCGCGAAACGGCACGCCAGTTCGAGGCGCTGTTCATGAACGAACTGATGAAGAGCATGCGCGCCACGACGCTGCAAAGCGGGCTGCTCGACAACGGCGGCACGAGCATGGGCACGGAGATGCTCGACACCCAGTTCGCGACGCAACTCGCCGGCCAGCCCGGCGGCCTGTCCGCGGCGATCATGAAGCAGCTCGAGCGCCAGATGGGTCTGGCGCCCGGGCCGATTCCGGTCACCGGTTCGGCCAACAACACGCCCGCGCCGCTTTCGCGCACGCCCGCGGCGACGCGCCTGCCGCAGGCCGGGGCCGCCGGCTTCGTGCAGCAGCACGACGCTGCCGCGCGCCGGGCCGAGGCCGCCACGGGCATCCCGGCGGCCTTCATGGTGGCGCAGGCGGCGCACGAGACCGGCTGGGGACGCAAGGAGATCGTGCACGCCGACGGCACGCCCTCGTTCAACCTCTTCGGCATCAAGGCCGACGCGCGCTGGAAGGGCCCCACGGCCGAGGTCACGACGACCGAGTTCGTCGACGGCCAGGCGCGCAAGGTGGTGGCGCGTTTCCGTGCCTACGGCAGTTACGCCGAGTCCTTCGCCGACTATGCGCAATTGATGAAGACGAGCCCGCGCTACCAGGGCGTGGTGGCCAGCGCGAGCCGCGCCGGCGAGGGCGGTGACGCCGCCGCAGGCTTCGCGCAAGGCCTGCAGCGCGCCGGCTATGCCACCGACCCGGCCTACGCCGCCAAGCTCACCCGCGTCATCAACACCACGCTGCGGCTGCAGCGCTCGGTGGCCTGAACCCGAGGTCATGCCATGAGTCTTTCACCGCTGGCTGCCGTGGGCATGAAGGCCCTGGCCGCCAACTACGCCGCCCTGCAGACGACGGGCCACAACATCGCCAACGCCAGCGTGGCGGGCTACTCGCGCCAGCAGGTGGAGTTCGCCACCTCACAGGGCCAATTCACCGGCGCGGGGTTCTTCGGCCGCGGGGTGGAGGTGGCCTCGGTGACGCGGGCGCACGATGAGTTCCTCACCCGCGAGGCCGCCGCGGCGAAGGCCATGGCCGCCATGGACAGCGCGCGCCTGGGCAAGCTGCGGCAGCTCGAGACGCTCTTCAAGCCCGGCGAGGGCGGCCTGGGCGACGCCGCCAGCCAGCTCTTCAATGCCTTCGTCGACATGTCCAGCCAGCCGAGCGACCTGTCCTCGCGGCAGGTGGTGCTGGCGCGCGCCGCCGACCTGGCTTCGCGTTTCAGCGAGGCGGCACACACGCTCGACGGCATCCAGGCCGGCGTGAGCTCCGAGCTCGGCACGTCCGTGGAGCAGGTCAACTCGCTCGCCCAGAGCATCGCCAGTGCCAACCGGCGCATCGCCGACCTGCGTGGCCTGGGCCAGCCGGCGAACGACCTGCTGGACGAACGCGATCGCCTCATCAGCCAGCTCTCGGAGCAGATCCAGGTCACGCGCATCGACGCCGACGACGGCTCGGTGAACATCTTCATCGGCGGCGGACAGCGCCTCGTGCTCGGCGGCAGTGCGGCCGAGCTCAAGGTCGTGCCCGATGCCAACGACGCCAGCCTGAGCGCCGTGGCCATCATGGACGGCCCCAGTGCGCGCGTGCTCGACGCCGGCGTTCTCGGCGGCGGCGCCATCGCCGGCCTGCTGCGCTTCCAGAACGACGACCTGGCCCAGGGGCGCCAGCTGCTGGGCCAACTCGCCCAGGGCATCGCCAGCGCGGTCAACGAGCAGCAGGCGCGTGGCCTGACGCTGTCGAGTGCCGCCGGGCCGGCGCTGTTCGCCCTCGACCCGGCCAACGGCATCGGCATGAGCTTCCTGCTCAGCGACCCCTCGGACCTCGCGGCGGCCGCGCCGCTGGTGGCGACCACGTCCGCCACCAACACCGGCACCATGTCCGTCGGATCGCTGCAGGTGACGGCCTCGCCGCTGCCGTTCCCGGGGGTCGGCGAGACGCTCACCTTTGCCGCGGCCGTGCCCCCGGCCACCGGGCTGGTGGTGCAGTCCTCGCTCGGCGGGGCGGCGGTGCCCTGGGTGCCGGGCCAGGCGCTGCAAGGCGTCAACGGCTTCACCCTGCACATCGGCGGCGTGCCGGCGGCGGGCGATGTCCTTGTCGTGGCCCCCACCGCGGCGGGCGCGTTGACCTCGAACAACGGCAACGCGCTCTCCCTGGCCGCGCTGCGCGACGCGGCCACGGTGAACGGCCAGACCTTCACCGACGCCTGGGCCCAGGCGATGGCCGACGTGGGCGTGCGCGCGCAGAGCGCGCAGTCCACCGCGGAGATGTCCACCGCGGTGGCCGAGCAGACCGAGAGTTCGCGCAGCGCGCAGACCGGCGTGAACCTCGACGAGGAGGCGGCGCGCCTGATCCAGTACCAGCAGAGCTACCAGGCCGCGGCCAAGGTGCTGCAGGTGGCGCAGGCCGTCTTCGACACCCTGTTGCAGACGGCAGCCCGCTAGCCCAAGGAATCCCATGCGCATCACCTCCGCCTCGGCCTTCGAATCCTCGGTGGCCAACCTGCAGCGACGCCAGCAGGCGCTGGGCGAAGCGCAGATCCAGCTCACCAGCGGCAAGCGCGTGCTCAAGGCCAGCGATGACCCTGCCGCGGCGGCCCAGGCCGAGCGCGCCATGGCGGCGGCGTCGCGCTACGACGCACAGCAGCGCGCGCTCGACGCCAGCCGCACGGCGATGCAGCAGGGCGAGGCGGCGCTGGGCGACGCCGGCGAATTGCTGCAGCAGGCGCGCGAGCTCGTCGTCCAGGCGGGCAATGGGGCCTACACCGACAGCGAGCGCCAGACCCTGGCTGAGGCCCTCAGCGGCCTGCGCAACGATCTCCTCGCGGTGGCCAATCGCAGCGACGGCGCCGGGCGCTACCTCTTCGGCGGCCAGGGCAGTGACGCGCCGCCGCTGGTGGATGCCCCCGGCGGCGTGACCTTCAACGGCACGCCCGGGCAACTGCAGGCGGCCTCGGGCGAGGTTTCGCCGCTGTCCATCGACGGCCGCGCGGCCTGGATGCAAGCGCAGGACCCGGCGAACCCGGGCAGCACGCTGTCGGTCTTCGACACGCTGGACAAGACCATCGCCGAGCTGAAGACCGCCGGGCGCACCGGCGCCCAGGTGGCGCAGACGGTGAGCGAGGGGCTGGCGGGCATCGACGCCGTGAGCGGCACCCTTCATGCCTGGCGTGCGCGGGCGGGCGAGGCGCTGAACCGCATCGACGCCATCGGCGCGCGGCTCAGCGAGTCCAGGCTGCAGGCGCAGACCGAGCGCTCGCAGGCCGAGGACCTGGACATGGTGCAGGCGCTGTCCGATTTCCAGAACCGGCAGACCGGCTACGATGCGGCCCTGAAAACGTACTCCATGGTGCAGCGCATGTCGCTGTTCGACTACCTCAAGTGAGCCCCGCCCGGCGGCGGGCGCATGCATGCAAGATCACCCCGTGCTCGGCCAGGTGGCCCTGGGCTACAGCCCGATCATCGACCGCCAGCGCGCCGTGGTGGCGACGCGGCTGACGGTCTTCCCGGAGCGGCCCGAGGTGGTGCCCGACGCAGCCGCGCTGCTCGCGGCGCTGGCCGAGGCCTGGCCTGCGCCCGAGGGTGAGGCACGGCCCGCGGCGCGGCCGCTGGACCCCGGAGCGGCCGGCATGCGACCCGCCGTCTCGCTGAATCTCGCTGGCGAGGCGCTGCTCGACGCGGTGATGCTGGCCTCGCCGGGCACGCACCTGATGCTCGAGGTTCCGGCTTTCATGACCAGCGACGCGGCGCGCCGTGCGGCCCTGGGCCGCTGGCACGACGGCGGCGGCGTGCTGCTCATCAAGGGGCGGCCGCTGGTGCCGCTCACCGCCGACGTGCTGGCGTTGTTCGGCCACTCGATCGTCGAGGCCGGCGACGACCGCCGCAGCGCCACGCCGGCACCGCCCGGCGTGCGCCAGGCGACCACGGTGCAGGCCGGCGCACGCACCTCGGCCGACATCGAGCTGGCCTTCCAGCGCGGCGCGGTGGCGGTGTTCGGCTGCGCCACCGACGACCCGCCGCCCAGGCCCGGCGGCCGCTCGGTGGTGCCGAGCGACATCCGCATCGTCATGGAGCTTATCGAGGGCGTCGAGAAGGAGGCCCCGGTGGCCGCGCTGGAGGCCGTGCTGCGGCGCGACCCGACGCTGGCATTCCGCCTCATGCGCTACCTGAATTCGCCGGGCTTCGGCCTGACGGTGGAGGTCAGTTCCTTCGGCCATGCGCTCATGCTGCTGGGCTACCAGCGCCTCAAGCGCTGGCTGTCGCTGCTGCTGGCCTCGTCGGCCAAGGGCGTCAACGCGCGGCCGGTGATGTACTCGGCGCTGCGCCGCGGCCTGCTCATGGAAGAACTGTGCGGCGAGCATGGCGACGCCGAGATGCGCGGCGAGATGTTCATCTGCGGCGTCTTCTCGCTGCTTGACAAGCTGCTGCAGCAGCCCTTCGCCGAACTCCTGGCCAGCGTGCCCGTGCCCGAGCGCGTGCAGCAGGCCCTGCGCGACGAGGGGGGGCCGTACCAGCCCTACCTGGATCTGGTGCGCGCCATCGAGAACGAGTCCGTGCTCGACATCCGCGAGCAGACCGAGAAGCTCTTCCTCAGCCTGGCGACGGTCAACCGCGCCGTGCTCAAGGCGCTGCGTGCAGCGCGCCAGCTTGACGGCTGAGCGAGCGCGCATGGTGCAGCGCCCGGTGCCGCAGGGCGGGGTGTTGTTTCGCAGCGTGCGCGCCTTGCCCACGCCGGCCACGCTGCAGAGCGCGGACTTCCGCCTGCTGGACCTGAATGCCGCCTACGCCAGCCTGATCGGACAGCCGCGGGCAGCCCTCATCGGCCGCGACCCGCTCGACTGGGAGCCCACCGAGGACCGCGAATCCAGCCTTGCCGAGCGCGGCGCACCGGGGGCGGCGCGGGCCGCCGGCGCGAGCCTGCCGCTGGTCACGCGGCGCCTGCGCGACGCGCAGGGCGCCGAGCGCTGGTTCTCGCTGAGCCGGGTGAACGTGGCCGATGCCGGTGCCGCGCCCCTGTGGCTCACGCTGTGGCAGGAGACCAGCGCCGAGGTCCTGGCGCGCGAGCAGGCGCGCCGCGCGCAGGACGAACTGGCGCGCTGGTTCGAGCTCAGCGGCGCCGGAATGCTGGTCTACGACGCCAGCGGGCTGATCCTGCGCTGC
The DNA here is from genome assembly GCA_020720385.1 of Rubrivivax sp. Lineage (GTDB taxonomy): Bacteria > Pseudomonadota > Gammaproteobacteria > Burkholderiales > Burkholderiaceae_C > Rubrivivax. The sequence continues at coordinate 10,789 of DYOR01000061.1, read as the reverse complement.
AACGCGGCCTTCGAGAGCCTGGTGGAGCGCGTGCCCGAGGTGCTCGCCGACGCCGCGCCGGGGCTGCAGGCCCTGCTCGGCTGGCAGGACGGGGCGGTGCTGCCCGAACTCGCCCCCGGGGCCACGCCCATCGAGTGCCAGGCGATGTTGCCGCGCGCCGATGGCCGGCGCCGCCGCCTGAGTGCGCGCCTCGCGTGCCACCTGGGCGAGGACGGCGGCTCGCGCGTCATGGCCGTGGTGCAGGACCGCAGCGCCGAGGACGACCGCGACCTGGCGCAGCTCGAGATGGGCATGCTCATGGATACGGCGAGCATCGGCGTGGCGACCTACGATCCCACGCGCGGCTGGCTGGCGCCGCAGCCCACGGCGCCGGCGTCGGGCGCGCCGGCCGTGCGCGCCACGCCTGCCGAGCGCGTGGCGGCTGGCGAGCGGCGCGCCTCGGGGGCCTTGCTGGGCATCGGCCGCGAACTCGTCGAACCCGACTCGCTGGCGGAATTCGAGCGCCTGCAGCGCGCCCTGCGCCAGGGCGAGCGCACCGAGGTGCGCTACGCCGTGCGCCACCCCGAACTCGGGCTGCGCTGGCTGCTCACGCGCGTCGAACCCGGGGCGCTGGCCGGGGGCCGGCGCACGACCTCGGTGGTCACGCTGGACGTCACCGATCAGGAACGCGCGCTGCGCCGCAACGCGCAGTTGCTGCTTGAGCTGACGACGATCCTCGACAGTTCCACTGCCGGCATCGCTTATCTGCGCGGGCCGGCGCTGGTGCGTTGCAACCAACGCTTCGAGCGCATGCTCGGTTTCGAGCCGGGTGCCGCGGCGGGCGCTTCGCTGCAGGAGGTCTTCGCGCGCAGCATGGGTGCCTTGCCGGGTGCCGGCGAGGCCCTGGAGGCACTCGCCCAGGGGCGCGCGTTCGAGGCCGAGCTGCCGCTGGTGGGCGCCCAGGGGCAGCCCCAGTGGTACTCGCTCTCGGTGCGCCGTGCTCAGGCCAGCGGCGAGCAGGTTGAGGCGGTGGCCGTGCTCACCGACATCACGCGGCTGAAGATGCAGCAGGCCGAACTCGAGCAGAGCCTGCGCGACCGCGAGCTCATGTTCAGCCTCTCCGAGGTGGGCATCGTCTACCAGCGCGGCGCGCGCATCGAGCGCGCCAACCAGGCCATGACCACGCTCACCGGTTGGGCCGGCTCCGAGCTCGCCACGCTCGACGCGGCCGAGCTTTACGAGGATGCGCGCGCCTGCGTCGAGTTCGAGGCGCGCATCGCCCAGGGCCTGCGTGAGCACGACCGCTTCGCCGGCGAGCGGCTGCTGCGCCGGCGCGACGGCGGCCTCGTCTGGGTGCAGGTGGGGGTGCGGCCGGTGCGTGCCGGCGCTGCCGACGCCGCGGTGATCTGCTCCTTCGTCGACATCGACGACCGGCGCCGCGCGCGCGAGACCCTGGCCCAGCAGGCCGAGCGCACGCGCGCCATCCTCAACTCGGTGCTCGTGGGCATCGTCACCGTCTCCGAGCAGGGCATCCAGTGGATGAACCGCTCGGCGCGGCGCATGTTTGCCGGCGAGCTGGCCGACTTCGTCGGCGAGCCGATGGGCATCGTCGCCACGTCCGAGCCCGACCACCCGCTGCGCAGCGACGGCTTCATGCGCCGCCTGGGCGAAGGGCAGAGCGAGGCCTTCGAGTGCCGGCTGCGCGGCCGCGACGGGCGCGAGTTCTGGGTCGTGGGCAACGCCGTGCTCACCGAGCACGGCGCCGCCGGCGGGCCCGAGCTGACCATCGCGCTGCTCGACATCGAGCGGCGCCGCCAGGCCGAGGTGGCCACGGCGCAGGCGCGCAGCTCGCTGCAGCGCGTCATCGAGACCGCGCCGCTGGCCATCGCCCTGTTCGACGCGCAGACCCTGCAGGTGCGCCAGCTCAACCAGACCGCGGCGCTGTTCTTCGAGCACGCGGTGCACGACATGCTCGACCACACCCTGGCCGACGTGGGCCCGACGCCCAAGGCGGCCATGCTCGAGCACTGGCTGGCGCAGGCCGGCGCCGGCGTGCCGGCGACCGCGCACGAGTGGCGCGACACCGCCGAGCGGCCCGGCGGCATGCAGGTGTGGGACGTGCGCATCACGCCGCTGGCCGACGCCGGGGCGTCGTCCGCGCAGCTGCTGCTCGTGGCCAGCAACGTCACCGAGCAGCGTGCCGCCGAGCAGGCGCGGCTGCAGGCGGCCATCGCCCAGCGCGAGGTGCTGGTGCGCGAGGTGCACCATCGCATCAAGAACAACCTGCAGGGCGTGGCCGGGCTGCTGCAGCAAAACGCGGTGCGCCACCCGGAGATGGCCGCCATGCTCGCCGAGGCGGTGGGCCAGGTGCAGGCCATCGCCCAGGTCTACGGGCTGCAGGTGGGAGCCAGCGGCCCGCTCGAGGTGGCCGGCCTGCTGCGCGCGATCGCGCACTCGGTGCAGCGCACTTTCGGCCGCCCCATCAGCGTGAGCGTGCAAGGGCCGGTGCCGCACCTGCTGCCCGAGGCCGAGGCGATCCCGGTGGCGCTGACCCTCAACGAGCTGCTCACCAACGCCGTCAAGCACGGGCAGGGCGACGAGGTGCGTTGCACGCTGGCGTTGCAGGGCGAGGCGGTGCACGTGCGCATCGCCAACCGCGGCCGCCTGGCCGACGATTTCAGCCTCGAGCAGGTGCGCGCCGGGGTGGCCGGGCTGGGCCTGGTGCGCGCCTTGCTGCCGCGGCGCAGCGCCGGTTTCACGCTCACCCAGGCGGGCGAGGACGTGCTTGCCGAGGTCGAGTTGCGCGCGCCCAGCGTGCGCCTGCCGGCGCCGGAGGATGCGCCACAATCCGCGCCATGAGCGCAGCGGCCGCCGCCAAGGGCACGATCCTCGTCGTCGACGACGACCGCCTCGTGCTGGCCACCGTGGCGCACGGCCTGGCCCAGGCGGGCTACGAGGTCATCGACGCCGACAACGGCGACGACGCCATCCTGCTGGCGCGCGAGCACCGGCCGCAGCTCGCGCTGCTCGACATCCGCATGGAAGGCAAGAGCGGCTTCGACGTCGCCGAGACGCTGCGCGACGTCTACCGCATCCCGTTCATGTTCCTCTCCGCCTTCGCCGACGAAGCCACGCTGGCCAAGGTGCAGGAACTCGGCGCGCTCGCCTACCTCGTCAAGCCGCTCGAGGTCGGGCAGATCGTGCCCAGCGTGGAAGCTGCTTTCGCCCGCTTGCGCCGCAGCGCGCCGACGGCGGCGCCTGCGGCGCTCGCGACGGTGACCGCGGGCGCGCCCGGCGCCGGCACCGAGGGCGACACGCTCGCCGACCCCGTGCCTTTGGCCGTGGGCGTGCTCATGCACCGCTATTCGCTGTCTCGCTTGGCGGGCCTGCAGCGCTTGCAGCGCCTGGCCGACGAGCAACACCTGCCCACGCGCGCGCAGGCCGAAAGGCTGCTCGCGGCGGTCGAGGAACTGGCGCGCAGCGGCAGCTGAAAGGGCGCCACGCAGGCGTGGCGGGCGCGCTTGGCACGCCGCGCGGCGCGGGCCGTTTCAGGCGGCCAGCGTGAAGTAGAACGCCGCGCCGCGGCCCGGTTCGGCCTCGGCCCAGACGCTGCCGCCATGGCGCTGCACGATGCGCCGCACCGACGCCAGGCCGACGCCATGCCCCGGGAATTCGCTCGCGCTGTGCAGGCGCTGGAAGAGGCCGAAGAGGCGGTCTGCCGAGCGCATGTCGAAGCCCGCGCCGTTGTCGCGCACGGCGTAGGCCGGCTGTCCGTCGTGCGCCACCTGGCGCAGCGAGATCTGCGCCCGCGGCGTGCGGGCGCTGTACTTCCAGGCGTTGCCGAGCAGGTTCTCGAGCACCAGGCGCAGCAGCGTGGGGTCGCCGTGCGCGGTCAGGCCGGCCTCGATGTCGATGTCGGCCTCGCGCTCGGGCGCGCCGCGGCGCAGGTCGTCGACGATGAAGGTGGCGAGTTGCGACAGGTTCACCGGCCGCTGCGCCAGCGGCTGCGAAGACAGGCGCGCCAGCGTGAGCAGGGCGTCGATCATCAGGTTCATGCGCGCCGCGGCACCGAGGACGCGGTCGAGGTGGTCGTTGCCGACACGGTCGAGCAGGCGGCCGTAGTCCTCCTTGACGATGCGCGTGAAGCCTTCGACGACGCGGATCGGCGCGCGCAGGTCGTGCGACACGGTGAAGCTGAAGGCGTCGCTCTCGCGTGCGGCATCGGCAGCGCTTGCCTGGGCCGGCGTGGCCGCGCCGGGCCGACGCCACAGCAGCAGGCTGCGCTCGAAACCGGGCACGGGATCGAGCAGCGCCAACTGCCAGCCCTCGGCCGACGCGCTGGCACCCTCGTTCAGGGCGCGGGCCAACGCCGGCGGCCAGGGTCCGTCGGCCAGGGATGGTGTGGCGCCTTCGGTGAGGGCGGGCCACAGCGCTGCCGCGGCGGCATTGAAGTGCCGCACCTGCCAGCCGCCGCCGGCTTCGGCCGCCACCAGCATGGGCTCGCTGGCGGCATCGAGTGCCGCGCGCAGCGCCTCGGCATCGGCCGCCGCGGCGTGCGCCTCGTCGGTGGGCCGCGCCTGGCCCGCGAAGCCGCAGAAGCGGCCCAGGTCGTCGTGCCTCGGGACGCCGCAGATTTCCCAGGTGCGGCTGCCTTGCACCGCCTGCGCGGCATGCAAGGGCAGGGCGGCGAAAGGCTGTTCGGCGCGCAGCCGCGCCGAGAACTGCTCGTCCAGGGCGCGCGCAAGCAGCGGATGTGGCAGCTCGGGCGGGCCGTCCGGGCGCTGCCAGGCGACGAGCCTGTGGCTCAGGTCGGTCTGCCAGGAGCAGGCGCGCTGCAATTGCCGCTGCTGGCGCAGCTGCTCGCGGGCCTGGCGCAGGTCGCGCTCATGGTGGCGGCGCTGGCGCGCCGCGCCGAGGGCGTAGCCGCCGAGCGCCGCAGCGGCCAGTGCCAGGCTGAGGAAACCCCACAGACCCGTGCTGGGCTGGATCTCCGAGCAGCCCGCCAGCAGCCCTGCCGCAAGCCAGGCCGGGGGCCGCCCGGCAGGCTGGTGGGGTCGGCCCTCGGGCGATGCAGACATGGCGTGAATTGTACGGAGCGAAGGCTGCGCGCCGGCTCAAGTTCGGGACCTTCCCGCCGAAAGTCCGGACACTGCCCGATGGCCGCGCGCAGCGCACGGCGCGAGGGCCTCTGAAGTTCGCGCCCTGCATGCCCGCCACGCGCTCCGAATGCCACGTGATAATCCGCTGCGCGACGGCCGCCCGCAGGCGGCAGCGCAACGCTCCGCCTTGTTGCCCGCACCTCCATCCCGCCTCATGAATCCACAGCCAGCTCAGCCAGCGGCCGACCTCCGGCCCACGGCCGTGGTGCTCGACGAGCAGGCGCTGGGCCGCCTGCGCGAGCTCGATCCCGATGGCAGCCGCGGCGTCCTCGTGCGCGTGCTGGCGGCGTTCGACACGTCGCTCGCCCGCCTGCTCGGGCAACTGGCGGCGGCGCGTGACGCCGACGATGCGCGCGCCGTCATCGGCGTGGCGCACACCCTCAAGTCCTCCTCGGCCAGCGTGGGGGCGATGGCGTTGGCCAGCGCCTGTGTCGAGGTCGAGCGGCGCCGGCGCGGCGCGTCCGACGGTGCCACCGTCGGACTGGCGCAGGACGTGGAGCGGCTGATCGCCGAGGGAGAGGCCGCGCTCGCGGCGGTTCGGGCTATGCTGCGGGCTTGAGCCCCACGAG
>DYOR01000061.1:0-4982 GCA_020720385.1 Rubrivivax sp. | reverse complement strand
CCATGAGCACGTCTCACGCCTTCGCTGACGAACGCCATCCGGCGCAGCCGGAAGTGCTGCTCGTCGACGACGACGAGGTGAACCTGCTGCTCACCTCGCTCGCCCTGGGCGAACGCGGCTTCAAGATCACCGAGACGAGCAGCGGCGAGCAGGCGCTGGCGCTGCTGCGCGACTGGACCCCCGACCTCGTCGTGCTCGACGCGCTCATGCCCGGGCTGGACGGCTTCGACACCTGCCGCCGCCTGCGCCTGTTGACGGGCTACGAGAACGTGCCTGTGCTCATGCTCACCGGGCTCGAGGACGACGCCTCGATCACGCGCGCCTACCAGGCCGGGGCGACGGACTTCTTCGTCAAGTCCACGCACTGGAGCCTGCTGGCGGGGCGCCTGCACTACCTGCTGCGCTCCTCGCGCACGCGCATCGAGCTCGAGCGCAGCAAGGCCAAGCTGGCGCGCGCCCAGGACCTTGCGCGCATGGGCAGCTTCGACTGGCGGCGCGGCGAGCGCGACGCCGCCGAGCTGGTGATGTCGCCGGAGGCGCTGCGCGTCTTCGGCTTCGGCCCGCACGAGCGCGTCAGCCTGCGCTCGCTGCTGCGCATGATGCCGCCGGACGACCGCCGCGCGTTCCTGCGTCTGCTGCACCAGGCGCTGCGCCATGCCTCGGTGCTGGCCACCGACGTCTCCACCGTCTTGCTCGATGGGCGCCGCCGCATCATCCACGTGGAGGCCGAGCCCGAGTTCGACGAGCATGGCCACGGCGTGGGCTACTCGGGCATCGTGCAGGACGTGACCGAACGCCGCGTCGCCGAGGACCGCATTCGCCAGCTGGCGAACTTCGACGCGTTGACCGGCCTGCCCAACCGCCGCCAGCTCATCTGGCGCGCCGAGCGCGCGCTGGAACATGCGCGGCGCATGCAGCACCAGTGCGCGCTGCTGATCATCGACCTGGACCGCTTCAAGATCATCAACGACACGCTCGGGCACGCCGCCGGCGACGAGCTGCTGGTGGAGGTGGGGCGGCGCCTGCGCGCCTGCGTGCGCCACAGCGACCAGGTCATGGAAGGCGCGCTGGAGTCCGTGGGCGCGCGCTCGCACCGCGCGCTCGAAGCCGTGGGTCGCCTGGGGGGCGACGAGTTCGTCGCCTTGTTGCCCGAGGTCAGCGCCGACGCCGACGCCGAGCGCGTCGCCCAGCGCGTGCTCGATGCGATGCGCGAACCCATCTTCGTCAGCGGGCAGGAGTGCTTCGTCACCGCCAGCGTGGGCGTGGCCATCTTCCCGCGCGATGGCAACTCGGTGGTCGACCTGCTGCGCAACTCCGACGTGGCGATGTACTCGGTGAAGGCCCAAGGGAAGAACTCCTCGGCCATCTACAGCCCGCAGCTGGCGGGCCGCGGGCGCGACAAGCTGGAGCTGGAGACGGCCCTGCACAAGGCCATCGAGCGCGACGAGCTGGTGTTGCATTACCAGCCCATGATCGACGTGCGTGCCGCGCGCATGGTGGGGGCCGAGGCGCTCATGCGCTGGCAGCGCGACGGCAAGCTCGTGCCACCGGCCGAGTTCATCCCCCTGGCCGAGGAAACGGGTCTCATCGTGCCCTTGTCGGAGTGGGCGCTGCGCGAGGCGGCACGCCAGGCGCGGCTGTGGCAGCAGGCTTTCGGTTTCGCCGAGTCGGTGGCGGTGAACCTGCCCAGCCGATTGTTCGAGCGCAGCGACCTCGTCGAGCACATCCACAAGTGCGTCACCGCGGTGGGCGTGGGGCACCGCGTGATCCAGCTCGAGATCACCGAGAACAACCTGATGAAGGAGCTGGCGAACGTCATCCCGGCGCTGCACCGCCTCAACGAGATCGGCGTGGAGATCGCCATCGACGATTTCGGCACCGGCTATTCCTCGCTCGCCTACCTGACGACGCTGCCCATCTCGGAGCTGAAGATCGACCGCAGCTTCGTGCGTGACCTGGGCATCACGCCGCAGAGTTCGGCGGTGGTCACGGCGATCATCGCGCTGGCGCGCTCGCTGGGCCTGCGCGTGGTGGCCGAGGGCGTGGAGACGCTGCGCCAGATGGAGGTGCTGCACCGCCTGGGCTGCGGCGTGATGCAGGGCTTCCTCTTCAGCCGCGCGGTGGTGCCCGACGAGCTGCAGCACTGGCTCGAGCAGACGGTGCTGCCGCGCAAGGCGCCGTGGATCGGCACGGCCATCGAGGGCGTGCATGGCGACGACGCGGCACGCGCCGTCGCCGGCCGGCCCTATCGCTGATGGAAGCTTGATGGAGCCGGCCCGCCGTGGTCTGCCGCCTGCCGCACTGGCCAAGGGGGCCTTGCGCCGGCTGGCTCAGGCGCAGCTCGAGCCCACACCCGAAAACTACGCGCGCGCCTATGCCGAGGAGTCCGGCCAGCCCATGCCGAGCGCGAGCACTGCGGCGGCGGCCGCCGCCACGGTGCCAGGCGGCGACGGCCGCGCGCAGGGCGCGGTCTGGGCCGCCTTGGTCGAGCGCCTGGCGCGCAACCTCGAGCGGCGGGGTCGCCAGTGGACGGCCGCGCGCCGCAAGGACAGCCTGCACCGCGTGCTCGACGGCAGCCGCAGTGACGGCCAGCGGCTGGCGCAGCGGCTGCAGGCGCTGATGGGCGCCTGGGAAAGCGACCAGGCCTCCAACCCCGAAGAGACTGGCATCACCGACCCGCCGGTCGAGGTGGCGGCCGAGATCGTCGCCGAGGGCGGCGGCCAGTGGCCGCCGCTGCTGGCCGCGCTCGAAGGCACGGTGCGCGCCGGCCTGCCGCCCGAGCAGGCGCGCGCCGCCGAGCTCGCGCGCCAGCTCGCCACGCTGGCCGACACGGTGGCGCGCGAAGGCGCCAGCCCTACCGTGGTGGCCGAGATCGAGGCGGTGTGCGAACAGGCGCGGCGCCTGTTTGCCCATCGCCACCGCCTCGTCGACGAACTCGGCGCGCTGTGCCGCGAACTCGGCGCCGGCCTGACCGAACTGGCCGAGGACGACAGCTGGGCGCGTGGCCAGTGCCAGAGCCTGCAGGCGCGTTTGGCCGACGGCAGCTCGGTGCGCGGCGTGCGCGCGGCCGCCGCGCTGCTTGCCGAGACGCGCGAGCGCCACCAGCAGGTGCGCGGCGAACGCCAGGCCGCGCGCGAAGCGCTCAAGCACCTCATCCACGACATGATCGTCGAGGTCGGCGAACTGGGCGAGCACGCCGGGCGCTTCCAGCTCGCCACCGCGCAGCATGTGCAGGCCATCGAGCGCGCGGAATCGCTGCAGGGCCTGGCGGAGGTGGTGAAGACACTGCTCGAGGACACGCGCAGCGTGCAGTCGGCGGTGCACCAGTCGCAGGAGAAGCTGCACGCCGATCGCGCCCGCGCCGCGGGGCTCGAGGACAAGGTGCGCGAGCTCGAGGGCGAGCTGCGCCGCCTGTCCGAGGAAGTGTCCACCGACGCGCTCACGCAGGTGGCCAACCGGCGCGGGCTGGGGCAGGCCTTCGAGGCCGAGAGCGCACGCTGCCAGCGCGCCACGGGAGCCGCGGCGCAGCTCGCCGTGGGCCTCATCGACATCGACAACTTCAAGAAGCTCAACGACACCCTGGGCCACGCCGTCGGCGACCAGGCCTTGCGCCTGCTCGCCGGCGCGGTGCGCGAGCGGCTGCGGCCGGCGGACCACGTGGCGCGTTTCGGCGGCGAGGAGTTCGTCGTGCTGCTGCCCGGCAGCGAGATCGGCGAGGCGCAGCAGGCGCTCACGCGGTTGCAACGCAGCCTCACCGAAGCCCTGTTCCTGCACGAGGGCCGCGAGGTGTTCGTGACTTTTTCCGCGGGTGTCACGGCCTGGCAGGCGGGCGAGCCGCTGCAGTCCGCCCTCGAGCGCGCCGACGAGGCGCTGTATGAGGCCAAGCGCACGGGCAAGAACCGCACCTGCGTGGCGTAGCGTCGCGGCGCAGACGCCTTTGGTCACAAGGGCGCCTCAAGATCGACCTAGACTGAGCCGAAATAGCGTGGACAGGCCGCACCGCCCGGTCCGCCGCCGGACAGCAAACGCCCGCACCGCCGACCCCCAATGAGCGCCATGCAGCATCTCTTCGACCCCCTGAAGCAGGCCGTGGCGGCCTTCTTCAGGCACGACATCGCCCTGCGCCGCGCCGACGACGGTGTGCACATCGTTCTCGAGGAACGCGCCACGCAACCCGGCAAGGGCAAGCCGCCCACGCGCGCTGAAGCGCAGGCGCGCAAGGAGCGTCACGAACTCGATCTCATGCGCGAGCAGCTCGCGCAGCTGCTCGATGAAATGCCCGAGACGCGGCAGACCATGCGCCACCTCGTCTTCGTCGAGCATGCCTTGTCGCGCAAGGGGCTGAAGGCCTTGCGCAAGCTGCCCCTGGACGTGCTCGAGCGCGCCCTGGAACAACTCGAGGGCCTGGTGACGAATTGGTCGCCCGCGGGGCTGGCGAGCCTGCGCTCGAGGATGGCGGTGTCCATCATCGACCGCGAGCACATGGACCCCGAGGCCGAGGCCGACGCCTACCGCACGGCCGCGGTGCTCGACAGCGCCCCGCTCGAGGCGAGCGCGCCGGCCCCCGAGCGCTCCGACGACGAGGCCTTGGCCGCGGCCTATGCAGCGCTCGGGCACACCGTGTCGGGAACCGAGGAGTTCGAGGTCCAGGCCGAACTCGGCTCGCCGTCGGCGCATGCCCTGGTCGCGCCGCGGTCGCGCCAGGACCAAGGCAGCGACCAGATCGAACTGCGCGTGCTCGCCGACTGAAGGCCGGCGCCGGCCGCCGCTGCGGCCCTGGGCCTGACGGAAACTCAAGTGCCGTTGCCGGCCTGCAGCAACCCCTGCTGCGCCACCAGCAGCTCGCCGCGCGCCATCGGCAGCCAGCCCTCGCTGGTCAGCGGCACGCTGGCGAACAGCACCACGCTTTGCTCCGCGCCACGCGCGTCGATGTGCAGACCGGCCGCGGCCAGCTCGCCGCCGGCGGCGCAATGCCGACTCAG
>DYOR01000206.1 GCA_020720385.1 Rubrivivax sp. | reverse complement strand
CCAGAACTGCGAGCCGACCAGCACGATCGGAATGCGCGGAATCTTGCCGGTCTGCACCAGCGTCAGCGCCTCGGAGAGCTCGTCGAGGGTGCCGTAGCCGCCCGGCATCACCACATAGGCGGCGGCGAACTTGACGAACATGACCTTGCGCGCGAAGAAATGCTGGAAGGTCTGGCTGATGTCCTGATAGGGGTTGCCGCTCTGCTCGTGCGGCAGCTGGATGTTGAGGCCGACGCTGGGCGACTTGCCGAAATACGCGCCCTTGTTGGCGGCTTCCATGATGCCGGGGCCGCCGCCGGAGATGACCGAGAAGCCGGCGTCGGACAGCTTGCGCGCGATTTCCTCGGTCAGCATGTAATAGGCGTGGTCGGGCGGGGTGCGCGCGCTGCCGAAGATCGAGACTGCCGGGCGAATCGACGCCAGCCGTTCAGTCGCCTCGACGAACTCTGCCATAATTCCCAGCATGCGCCACGACTCGCGCGCCGAGTAGTCGATCTCGGCGCTGCGGCCCGGATCGGCGGTTATCGGTAATTTATCCCCATGCATGTTTCGAGCGCCTCGTGATTGGTCTTAGTGTGAATCAAGTCCGGATGTCTGCCCCCGTATGAGCGAGCCCCAAAAAACCCTGCTGCTGGTGGACGGTTCGTCCTATCTGTATCGCGCCTTTCACGCGCTGCCCGATCTGCGCAACGCGGCGGGCGAGCCGACCAATGCGATCAAGGGCGTGCTGTCGATGTTGCGCCGCCTGCAGAAAGACTACGCGGCGGATTATATCGCCTGCGTGTTCGACGCGAAGGGCAAAACCTTTCGCGACGATCTCTACCCCGACTATAAAGCGCAGCGCCCGCCGATGCCGGACGACCTGCGCTGCCAGATCGAACCGCTGCATGAGCTGATCCGCGCCGAGGGCTGGCCGCTGGTGGTGATCGACGGCGTTGAAGCCGACGACGTGATCGGCACGCTGGTGGTGGAGGCCGCGCGCCACAACGTCCGCAGCATCGTCTCCACCGGCGACAAGGACATGGCGCAGCTGGTCAACGAGCAGGTGACGCTGGTCAACACCATGAGCGAGGAAACGCTCGACATCGCGGGCGTGGCAGCCAAGTTCGGCGTGCCGCCGGAGCGCATCGTCGATTACCTCACGCTGATCGGCGACACGGTCGACAACGTGCCCGGCGTCGCCAAGTGCGGCCCCAAGACTGCAGTCAAATGGCTGACCGAATACGACAGCCTCGACAACCTGGTTGCGCATGCCGGTGAAGTGAAGGGCGTGGTGGGCGATAACCTGCGCGCAGCCCTCGACTGGCTGCCGCAGGCGCGCGTGCTGATCACCATCAAGACCGACGTGGCGCTGCCGTTCACGCTCGACGCGCTGACCCTGCAGGCACGCGACCTGGCCGCGCAGCGCAGCCTGTTCGAACGCTTCGGCTTCCGTTCCTGGCTGCGCGAGCTGGATGCGGCGGCATCGGATGCACCCGCCATGCCCGAGCAGGACGACAGCGGCGAGCATCGCGCGCACTATGCAACGATCCTCACCGAGTCCCAGCTCGACGACTGGATCGCGCGCCTCACTGCCGCACCGGCGTATGCGCTCGACACCGAAACCACCGGGCTCGATCCGATGCAGGCCGAGCTGGTCGGCATGTCCTTCGCCATCACGCCTGGCGAGGCCGCCTATCTGCCGCTGGCGCATTGTTACGCCGGTGCGCCGGCGCAGCTGGATCGCGCCGCCGCGCTCGCCAGGCTGAAACCGCTGCTGGAGAATCCTGCGCCCAAAATCATCGGCCAGAACCTCAAGTTTGATCGCCACATCTTTGCCAATGCCGGTATCGCGCTGGGTGGCGCCGTCGACGACACGCTGCTGCAGTCCTACGTGATCGAGGCGCACCAGTCGCACGAACTGGGCAATCTGGCGCTGCGCCATCTGGGGCTGGCGACGATCAGCTACGACGACGTCACCGGCAAGGGCGCGGCGCGCATCGGCTTCGAGCAGGTGGCGATCGAACGCGCCAGCGAATACGCAGCCGAAGACGCCGACGTGACCCTGCGCGTGCGCGACGCGTTGGCGCCGCAGATCGCCGCCTCCGCCAAGCTCGATTACGTCTATCGCCAGATCGAGCTGCCGGTGGCGGGCATCCTGTTTCGCATGGAGCGCACCGGCGTGCTGCTGGACAAGCAACTGCTTGCGGTGCAAAGCGGCGAACTCGGCCGCAAGATGCTGGAACTCGAACAGCGCGCCTATCAGGAAGCCGGACAACCGTTCAACATGAGCTCGCCCAAGCAGATCGGCGACATCCTGTTCACTCAGAAAGGCTTGCCGGTGGTGAAAAAAACCCCCGGCGGCGCGCCGTCCACCGACGAAGAGACGCTGGAGCAGCTGGCGCTCGATCACCCCATCGCGCGCGCGATCCTCGACTATCGCGGCATGGCCAAGCTGAAGTCGACCTACACCGACAAGCTGCCGCAGATGATTCATCCGCTCAGCGGGCGCGTCCACACCAGCTATTCGCAGGCCACCGCCGTCACCGGGCGGCTGTCGAGTTCCGAGCCGAACCTGCAGAACATTCCCGCGCGCACCTTGGAGGGCCGCCGCATCCGCGAAGCCTTCATCGCGCCGCCCGGACATCAACTGGTGTCGGCCGACTATTCGCAGATCGAACTGCGCATCATGGCGCACCTGTCCGACGACGCCGGCCTGCTGACCGCGTTTGCCGAAGACCGCGATATTCACACCGCCACTGCATCCGAGGTGTTCGGCGTGCCGCTGGCCGAAGTGAACAGCGACCAGCGGCGCATGGCCAAAGTCATCAACTTCGGCCTGATTTACGGCATGTCGGCGTTTGGCCTGGCGTCGCAGCTCAACCTGGAGCGTTCCGCTGCGCAGGCTTACATCGACCGCTACTTCGCGCGCTATCCCGGCGTGGCCGACTACATGCAGCGCACCCGCGAAGCCGCGCGCCGCCAGGGCTATGTCGAAACCGTGTTCGGCCGCCGGCTCTACCTGCCGGAAATCAACGCCAAAAACCCGCAACGCCGCCAGGGCGCCGAGCGCGCCGCGATCAACGCGCCGATGCAGGGCACCGCCGCCGACCTCATCAAGCTGGCGATGATCGCCGTGCAGGGCTGGCTCGACCGCGAGAAACTGGCCAGCCGCCTGCTGCTGCAAGT
>DYOR01000205.1 GCA_020720385.1 Rubrivivax sp. | reverse complement strand
TGTACACGCGCATGACCGAGGCCGACGTCGAGCGCGTGGCCGCGGCGGTGCGTGCAGCGCTACGATGAGCCCATTGCAGCGAGGTGAACCATGAGCGCACTGCCCCAACCCAAGCTGACGCTGGACGAATTCCTGGCCTGGGAGAACGCTCAGCCGGAGAAGCACGAGTTCCATCGGGGCGAGGTGTTCGCCATGGTCGGTGGCCGGCGTTCTCACGGACGGGTGGTGTCCAACCTCAATCGACGCCTGTCCGAAGCACTCGACGGCTCACCCTGCCAAGTGTTCACCGAAGGCATGAAAGTCCAGATCGCCGAAGACACCGTGCTCTACCCCGACGTCTTCGTCACCTGCGACAAGGCCGACCTGGCCACCGAGATGATCTTTCGCGCACCGACGCTGGTGGTGGAGGTGCTTTCGCCCAGCACGCAGGCCTACGACCGCAGCCAGAAGTTCGCCCTTTACCGCCGCATTCCTGCGCTGCAGGAGTTCATCCTGGTGGACCCCGACACGCGTCGCGTGGAGGCCTTTCGTCGTGGTGCCGACGGGCTGTGGGTGCTGCACGACATGAGCGAGGCGTCGGCAATGGAGGCCGCCAGCGTCGGCTGCACGGTGCCGCTGGCTGAGGTGTTCGACGGTATCGACCCGCCGGCGGAGTCCTGACGCGCGCGTGGCAAAGCGCCTCTTCGATGTGCTCGGCGCCGCGGCCGCGCTGCTGCTGCTCTCGCCGCTGTTGCTGGTCATCGCGCTGCTGATCAGGCTCGACTCCCCCGGGCCGGTGTTCTTTCGCCAGGAGCGCGTGGGGCGCTTCGGCCGGCCGTTTCGCATCTTCAAGTTCCGCACCATGCAGGCCGATGGCGCGGGCCTGCCGTTGACGGTGGGTGCCGACCCGCGCATCACCCGGGCGGGCAGCTGGCTGCGCCGCCACAAGCTCGACGAGCTGCCGCAACTCATCGACGTGCTGCGCGGCACCATGAGCCTCGTGGGCCCGCGGCCCGAAGTGCCGCGCTACGTGGCGCTGTACCCGAGCGCGTTGCGCGACCGTGCGCTGGCGGTGCGGCCCGGGCTCACCGATCCGGCGTCGCTGCACTTCATCGACGAGGCCGCGCAGTTGGCCGCGGCCACCGACCCGGAGCGCGAATACATCGAGGTCATCCTGCCTGCCAAGCTGCAGCGCGCGGCGCAGTATGCCGAGCAGGCTTCGCTGGCCAGCGACATCGGCGTGCTGTGGCGCACGCTGGCGGCCCTGCTGAGCCGCAGCCTGCAGTGAGGTCCATACAATTTGAAGGCCCGCTCCTGAAACCGCACAGCCTCTCTCCACGAACCCTGCCATGACGCCGCAGCCGAGCCTCTGGCACCGCGTCGATCTGTTCCTGGCCCGCTTGCGCCCGCACCGCGAGCCGCTCTCGCTGGCCATCGACGCCGTGGTGGTGGTGGCCTGCTGGAACGTCACCTACCTGTTTCGCCTGGGCTTCGAACGCTGGATCACTGCGCGGCCCGCGTATGACGGCTGGGTGCTGGCCGGCGTGGTGCTCACCTACTCCGTGGCCAGCGTGCTCTTCAAGGTACCGCAGAGCATGTGGCGCTTCTCGGGCTTCGGCGAAATCAAGCGCCTGACGCTGGCCTGCGCCCTGGCGGGCACCGCTGCCGCCGCCGTGGTCATGGGTGCGGGCCTGACGAAGGTGCCGCGCGCCGTGCTCGCCCTGCACCCGGTGGTCACGCTGATGGGCCTGGCGCTGGTGCGCATCGCCTACCGCATGACCTACGAGCACGCGCGCTCGCGCATCGCCGGCCAGCATGGCGAGGTGCGCCGCGCCCTCGTGCTGGGCGCCGGCGAGGCTGCGCGGCTGCTGCTGGCGGGCCTGCACCAGCAGGGCTGGGTGGTGCTGGGCCTGCTCGACGACGACCCCACCAAGCAAGGCGCACGCATCGGCAGCGTGCCCGTGCTGGGGCCGCTGGACACCCTGGCGCACAAGGCGGCGCTCGGCGCCGCCACGCACGTCGTGGTGGCCATGCCGGCGGCCACGCGCGCGCAGCGCCGGCGCGCGCTGGACCTGGCAGCGAGCACGGGCCTGCCGGTGCTCACCGTGCCCAGCGCGGATGAATTGCGCACCGGCAAGACGCGTGTGGAGCGCCTGCGCGACATCGAGCCCGAGGACCTGCTCGGCCGCGAGCCCGTCGTTCTGGATGAAGCCGGCATTGCGCAGACGCTGCGCGCAAAGACGGTCCTCATCACCGGCGCGGGCGGCAGCATCGGCAGCGAGCTCTGCCGCCAGGTGGCGCGCTTCGCCCCGGCGCGGCTGGTGCTGTACGAACTGAGCGAGTTCAACCTCTACACGATCGAGCAGGAGCTGTCGGAGAGCTTCCCGGCGATCGAACTCGTGCGCCTGATCGGCGACGTGAAGGACCTCGTGCACCTGCGCCACACCTTCACGCAGTGGCACCCGCAGGTCGTGTTCCACGCCGCGGCGTACAAGCACGTGCCGTTGATGGAAGAGCGCAACGCCGCCGCCGCGCTGCGCAACAACACGCTCGGCACCTATCACGCCGCGCTGGCCGCAGCCGAGGCGGGCGCGGAGCGCTTCGTGCTCATCAGCACCGACAAGGCGGTGAACCCGACCAACGTCATGGGTGCGACCAAGCGCGCCGCCGAGATGGTCATCAGCCACCTGGCCGGCGAGCACCCGCACACGCGCTTCATGGCCGTGCGCTTCGGCAACGTGCTCGGCAGCAGCGGCAGCGTGATCCCGAAATTCAAGGAGCAGATCGCGCGTGGCGGCCCGGTGACGGTGACGCACCCCGAGATCATTCGCTATTTCATGACCATCCCCGAGGCGGCGCGCCTGGTGATCCAGGCCGCAAGCCTCGGCGAGAGCGGCCAGGTGCTGGTGCTCGACATGGGCGAGCCGGTGAAGATCGTCGATCTGGCGCGCGACCTCATCCGCCTGGCGGGCCACACCACCGACGAGATCGCCATCGAATTCACCGGGCTGCGCCCGGGGGAGAAGCTCTACGAAGAGCTGCTGGCGAGTGCCGACGACACGCTGCCCACGCGGGTGGAGCGGCTGCGCATTGCCAGGTTGAGAGACGAGCCGGACGGCGTACTGGCGCTGCTGGAGTGGGCCCGCCAGGCCCCCTCGGCTGGCGAGGCCGAGGTGCGCGAGCGGCTGGCCGAGGTGGTGGCCGAGTA
>DYOR01000204.1 GCA_020720385.1 Rubrivivax sp. | reverse complement strand
CTCACCGACCCCATCAATGGGAACATTGAGTGGGCGCGAATCGAGTCCATGCTCAAAGCCGCAGGCTGCAAAGTCGTTGAAGGCGCAGGTTCGTCCGTCACGTTTGAGTTCAGTGGCCGGAAGATGACACTCCATCGGCCTCATCCAGGCAAGGAAGCACTGCGCTACCGCGTCTCGGCCGTACGGGAGTTCATCGAAAGAATGGGGATCAAGCCATGATCAATTCCATGGCCTACAGGGGCTACACGGCAAGCATGGTCTTCGACGCGGAAGACAAGGTCATTGTTGGGCGCGTCCAGGACATTGACGACATCATCTCCTTTCACGGTGAGTCGGTGTCGGAGTTCGAGTCCAACTTCCACTCGGCTATTGAGGACTACCTGGCCGCCTCCAGGGAACTCGGCTCGGCTCCGGAGAGGCCGGCCAGCGGCAAGGTCATGCTGCGCATCGCGCCCGAGGTTCATGCCGCGGCCCTCAAGGCCGCAGCCAGGAGTGGCACCAGCCTCAACAAGTGGGCAGAAAGCGCGCTTGGCAAGGCGGCGAGGAAGGCACCCGCCCGAGCTACCACGCGCAGCGAAGCCTGACCTGCTCGAGCGCGCCGCCAACCGCGGGCCATCAGGTCCCGGCATCACGCCGATGCACTTCAGTCCAGCGCCATGACCTCGTCGTGCGCGCCGGGCACGCAGCCCTCGGCGACGTCGTCCCAGCCGCGGTGCACGACCACCTGGGTCTCGGTGTGGCAGAACTCCACCCGTTCGGCGCCGGGCACGCGCAGGCGCACGAAGGCCTCGATCGACGCCGGCAGGCTCACGCGGTAGCGCGACTGCGCCAGGTCCTCCTCGGGGTGGTCGTCGCTGTGCACCCAGGGGATGAAATGGCCCAGCCACATGAGCGCCCGCCAGCCGACATCCACCACGCTGGGCTCGTAGCCCTGGGCCTGCAGCCAGCGCTGCGCCTGCGCGCGCGCATCCGGGCCGTCGCCGCTGCCGCCCCAGGCCGCGGCCATGAGCTCGGCGACCCACTGGTTGCAGTTCTGGTAGCGCAGGCTGAAGGGGTAGGCGTTGGCGCTGTAGCTCGCGCCGAGCACCTGCAGCGCGCTGGACTTGTCCAGCGCGGCGCGCTCCAACTCCGCCGCGCTCGCCGGCGGCAGCAGCACCACCGAGACGTAGCCGATGCGCGGCTCGTGCGTCCCCAGCAGGAACGCGGCCATGCCCTGGTCGTAGAGGCGCGGCTGGCGCTCGTCGCAGGCGAAGTAGAGCTGGCGCACGGCCCAGGGCGTTTCCGGGCTGGCCTTGAGGCTCAGGCCGGCATGCGAGTAGCGCACGCCGAAACGGCTCAGGTCGGTGCCCGAACGGGCCACCAGCGCCAGCGGCGCGCCGGAGCGCTCGAGCTCGGCCTTGATCACCGCGCCGAAGCGAAACAGGCGGCTCTTGTCCTGCGCGCTCAGCGGCGAGGGCGCGTCGCACAGCTGCAAGGTGCTGGCCGCGCACGCCCCCCAGGCGAGCAGGCCGAGGGCGAAGGCGGCCCCGCGCGGCGCCCGCGGCAGGCGGGGCCGGCGCCGCGCCACGCCCGTCAAAGCTGCACGACGCGGGTCTGCAGCTCGCGGTACCAGGCGTCTTCGAGCACGAGGAAGAAGGCCTGGCGCGGCTCGCCCTTGGAGAATTCCACGCCGTAGGGACGCTGGCGCGCGGCCACCACCTGGCCCTGCGCCAGGCCGGCCTGGTCGGCCGCGGCCTGCGGCAGGACGAGGACGAACTCGCCGTCGGTGGCATGGTCGTCCAGCGCCTGCAGCTTGACGTGCAGCTGCCCGGGCTGCGCGGGCGCCTGGGCCAGTTCGACGACCCGGTACTCGCCCTCGGCCACCTTCTTTTCGTCGCCCGAGGAGCTGTTGCTGGAGCCCTGGATCGAGTCCGACAGGCTGCCCACCGAAGCGGAACCGCTGTTGGAGACTGCCGAGGACGCCGAGCTTTCGGCCCGGGCGGGCAAGGCGGCCATGCACAGCACGGCGGCGAGGGTCACGAGGGAAGAGGGGCAGCGGGTCATGGTCACTCCTGGAAGGTGGGCGCACGTGCGTCCGCATGCTAGCCCTTACCCGCCTTGGGCAACCCGGGCAACTGTGTCGAGCTGCAAGCCGCGCTGCGGCCTCACGCGGCCTCGCGGCGGAACCCGGCCGACGCCCGCATCAGGCTCTTCGTGTATTCCGCCTGCACGCGCTGCGCGGCCAGGCCGACGGCGGCGCAGCTTTCCACGGCCTGGCCGCAGCGCCTCACTGCACGGCGACGCGCTTGGTCGACGTCGCCGCCTTCTTCGGCAGCGTGAGCACGAGGATGCCGTTGGCGTAGTGGGCGTCGGTCTTGCTGTCGTCGACCGGGCAGGCCAGCGTGAAGCTGCGGCTGGCCCAGCCGTACTGACGCTCGCTGCGCAGGACGCGGCCATCCTTCTTCTCTTCCTTCTCCTTCTTCACCTCGGCGCTGATGGTCACCTGGTTGCCCTCGACGCGCACGTCGATGTCCTCCTTGCGCACGCCGGGGATCTCGGCCTTCACGGTGTAGCTGTCGTCGAGCTCGCTCACGTCCATCTTGATGCGCGGAGCGGCGTCCTGCAGCTCCGTCCTCCACGGGCGGAGCATGCCGCGGAGCGTGTCCTCGAAGGGGTCCAGTCCCAGCGGGTCGAAGAGTCGAAGTTCGTTCATGCTGCGTCTCCTGTCATGGCTGCGGCGGCCTGGCGGCAGCGCCTCGCTCCCACCTACGGCCGCAGCGCATCTTCCGGCGCCCGGGAGCGAATGCGTTGAGCCTGCGCAATGGCGCCGCGCCTGCGCTGCCTAGGCTCGGAGCTGGAAGGAGTACGCACATGAACGGCATGCACAAGACCGCGCGCAGAAGGCTGCGTCCACAGGGCTCGGCCGCGGTGATCGGCGAGGCCCCGGCGGTCTCCGAGACGCTCATGCCCATCGTCGCGCGCCCCGACGGCTACTACTGGCGCGCGCCCGACGGCAAGCAGGAATTCGGGCCCTTCGAGTCCTTCGAGGCCGCCCGCGCCGACCGCGACCGCTTCGACGAGGAGCGGCCGGTGCCGGGCGAATCGCTGCAGCAGGCCGAGAGCGAGCTCGGCATCGCCGACTGGATCGACGCCGAGACGGGCGAGCCGGCCGAAGGCCAGTCGCCGCCGCACCTGGACGAGGAGTGAG
>DYOR01000060.1 GCA_020720385.1 Rubrivivax sp. | reverse complement strand
CCCTGGGGGCGCTCATGAGCAGCCAGCCCAGCACGCTCTGTGCGCCCAGGTGGCCACGGGCGGCACCCAGGGCCAGCCACAGCGCGGCCTGGGCCGGGTCGCGCGGCACGCGCCGGCCGCACAGCAGCACGATGGCCAGGTCGTACTGCGCCTGCATGTCGCCGTCCACGGCCTGGCGGTGCAGCGCGGCGATGGCCGCGGGGACCTCGGCTGCCGTGCTTGCCTGGGCCGCCGCGGCCACGGTCCCCGCGGCCAGGCCGGGCAGGGCGAGAAGCGTGAGCAAGGACGCAGCGGCAGCGATCGCGATGCGTTTCATGGCCTGGCCCGGTTCGCCCTGCGCCGGCGCGTGGCCGCGAGCAGGCCCAGTGCGAGCAGGCCCAGCGCCCCGCTCGCGGGCTCGGGCACCTTGCGCTGCTCGTCCGTTTCGCCCACGGCGCCGAGCACGGAGACGTTGCCGCAGACGTAGGGCACCATCACGGCGTAGTTCCTGCCCTGGCTGTCGGAGGCTTCGTAGAGGGCCGCGTACTCGACATGGCCGGGGGCGAAATTGACCCGCGTGCCGTAGCACAGCGTGTTGCCGAAGCCCATCGAGGCCAGGGTGCTGCCGAAGTGGCGCCGGTCGTCGAGCGTGCGGATGCCGGCGCGCGAGATCTCCACCTGGCCGCGCGTCCAGCCGCGTTCCGCCATCTCGCCGATCTGCCGCACCACGTCGGCCGGCAGCGGCGTGGCCGCGAGCGCCTGCGCCACGGTGCCGCGGTACGGGTTGCCGCCCGGCCGGCCCCAGGCGCAACTGCGGCGCAGCACCAGCGGCGAAGGGTTTCCCGCCACGCGCACGTCGCCCGGCGGCAGGGCCTCGCCTTCGAAGTCGATGCCCGGCGCCGTGGCCAGGGCCTGCACTTCGGCGCCACCGAGCGTGGGCGCGGGCGCGCCCGACGACCAGCGCAGCGCCAGGCGTGCGCCCTGCGCCGTGGCCAGCGCGACCACGGCGCCGGTGCAGAACCACAGGCTGCGCAGGCGCCAGGTGTGGGGGTGGGCGGCCACGGGCGCGTGCCCGTGATGGGTGAGCACGCCCTCCCAGGCGCAAGCGGGGTGGGTGCAGCGGTAGCGGTGCACATCGCGGAACAGGCTCACCCAACGGTCCAGGGCGTGGCGATGCAGGCGTTCGAGCGGGTGCCCGCACACAGGGCAGTGCAGACCCGTCGGCCTGTGGTGCGACTTCGTTGCGCCGGCCATCGATACGACCATCCCCTGAGCGAGGCGCTCGCACTCAATTTGGCGCGCGCGCGCGTCTATCCTCTTGATCTGGCTCAACGGCAGCTGCCGCCCGCGCGCCGGGCGGCGGCCGTGCACGGGTCGCGCGGCGACCTATCATCCTTCGAGCCCATCCTTCAAGCCCGTGCCCGACCGAGGAGTCCGACCGCCGTGAGCCCGATCGATTTCGACACCTCGCAGGTTCTCGTCGGCGGTGTATGGCGCCGCGCGGCGGGCGGGCGCACGCTGCCGCTGGTGAACCCTTCGGACGGCAGCGCGCTGGCGCAGATCGCCCGCGCTTCGGCCGCAGACGTCGACGCGGCCGTCGCGGCGGCGCAGGCGGCGCTGGATGGTCCCTGGGGTGCGCTTGGCGCCACCGAGCGCGGCCGCCTGCTGCTGCAGATGAGCACCCTGGTGCTGGCGCAGGCGGATGAACTGGCGCGCCTGGAAGCGCTCGATGTCGGCAAGCCGCTCAAGCAAGGCCGCGCCGACGCCGTGGCGCTGGCGCGCTACCTCGAGTTCTACGGCGGCGCAGCCGACAAGGTGATGGGGCAGACGATCCCCTTCGCCAACGGCTACACCGCGTTCAGCCTGCGCGAGCCGCATGGCGTGACGGCGCACATCGTGCCGTGGAACTACCCGATGCAGATCATCGGCCGCAGCGTGGGCGCGGCGCTGGCCATGGGCAACGCCTGCGTGCTCAAGCCGGCCGAGGAGGCCTGCCTCACCGCCCTGGCCTTCGCGCGCATCGCGCAGCAGGCCGGCCTGCCGGCGGGAGCGCTGGGCGTCGTGCCCGGCCTGGGCGAGGAGGCCGGGGCGGCGCTGGCCGCGCACCCTGGCGTGCGCCACATCTCCTTCACCGGCTCGGTGGCGGTGG
Organism: Rubrivivax sp.; assembly: GCA_020720385.1. GTDB lineage: Bacteria > Pseudomonadota > Gammaproteobacteria > Burkholderiales > Burkholderiaceae_C > Rubrivivax. The sequence goes on along the minus strand of DYOR01000060.1, from coordinate 17,200 downwards.
GCGCACTGATCCAGGCCGCCGCGGCGAAGAACGCCGTGCCGGTGACGCTGGAGCTCGGGGGCAAGAGCCCGCAGATCGTCTTCGCCGATGCCGACCTCGACGCGGCGCTGCCCTTCCTCGTCAACGCCGGCATCCAGAACGCCGGCCAGACCTGCTCGGCGGCCTCGCGCGTCCTCGTCGAGCGGCCGGTGTTCGACGCCGTGGTGGCGCGCATGGCCGAGCGCTACCGCGCGTTGCGCATCGGGCCGGCGCTCAGCGACCCCGACGTCGGCCCGCTCATCTCAGCGCGTCAGCTCGAACTCGTGCAGGGCTACATGGCGCTGGTGCGCGAGAGCGGCCTGCACATCGCTGGCGAGGCCGCGCTGCCGGCCGGCCTTCCCGCGCTCGGCTGCTACGTGGCGCCGATGCTGGTGGCGGACGTGAACCCGGCGCACCGCCTGGCGCAGGAAGAGATCTTCGGCCCGGTGCAGGCGGTGATCCCGTTCGAGGGCGAGGCGCAGGCGCTGACGATTGCCAACGGCACGCCCTACGGCCTGGTGGCGGGCGTGTGGACGCGCGACGGCGGCCGTGCACTGCGCATGGCGCGCAAGCTGCAATGCGGGCAGGTCTTCGTCAACAACTACGGCGCCGGCGGTGGCATCGAGCTGCCCTTCGGCGGCGTCAAGCACTCGGGCCACGGCCGCGAAAAGGGCTTCGAGGCGCTGTACGGCTTCTCGGTGCTGAAGACCGTGGCGATCAAGCATGATTGAACACGGCCGCGCCCGCAGCCGGCTGCACGGCAAGGAGACTTTGATGCGACTCGAGGGCAAGGTGGCGGTGGTCACCGGCGGCGGCTCGGGCTTCGGCGCGGGCATCGTGCGCAAGTTCGTCGCCGAGGGCGCGCGCGTCATCGTTGCCGACCTCAATCTCGACGCGGCGCTGGACGTCGTCGCCGCCGTGGGCGTGAACGCCCGCGCGCTGCGCGTGGACGTGAGCCTGGCGGCCGACGTGCGCACCATGCTCGACGCCGCCGAGCATCACTTCGGGCCGCTGGACATCCTCGTCAACAACGCCGGCGTGGGGCACCTGCCGCAGCCGCTCGAAAGCCTGCCGGAGGAGGAGTTCGACCGCATCTTCGCCGTCAACATGAAGGCCCTCTACCTGGCCCTGCGCGAGGTCGTGCCGCGCTTCAAGGCGCGCAAGAAGGACGGCATCAAGGGCGTGGTGCTGAACATGGCGAGCACCGCCGGCGTGAGCCCGCGGCCGCGGCTGGCCTGGTACAACGCGAGCAAGGGCTGGGTCATCACCGCCACGCGCGCGGCCGCGGTGGAGCTGGCGCCCTTCGGCGTGCGCGTCAACGCCCTCAACCCGGTGGCCGGCGAGACGCCCATGCTCAAGACCTTCATGGGGCAGGACACGCCCGAGGTGCGCGCGCGCTTCCTCGCGAGCATCCCGCTGGGGCGCTTCTCCACGCCCGAAGACCTGGGCAACGCGGCGTGCTTCCTGTGCAGCGACGAGGCCTCGATGATCACCGGCGTGTGCATGGAGGTCGACGGCGGGCGCTGCATCTGAGAAGGGGTGGATCTTCCTGCTGCGCGGGCCGATCTCAGGCCTGCGATGCTCGCCGTACGGGTGTACGGCTGCGCTTCTCGACCCGACCTCGGCCCGCTCGCGACGCAATCTCCACCCCTTCTGTCTGGGCTGAACTGTCAGGAGAGCTTGTAGGTCTGCAGGTGAATGCTCGTCTCGGTGCCGCTGATGCCCTTGATCAGGCGCACGCGCTCGAGCACGGCGGCCAGCGCGTTGAGGTTGCCTGCGTGCAGCTCGGCGAGCAAATCCCAGCGACCATTCGTGTCGTGCAGTGAAGCCACGCCGGGTTCACCTAGAAGGTGAGCAATTACTTCTCTGGTCTGGTTGCCCTGCACGGCGATGCTCATCCAGGCGGTGATCAGGTCGGGCTCGGTGTCCGGGCGCAGGCGCACCGTGTAGCCGGTGATGACGCCGCCGTCCTCCAGGCGCTTGACGCGGTTGGTGACCGTGCCGCGCGAGACGCCGAGCTTGTGCGCCAGCGTGGCCACGGTGGCGCGGGCGTCCTGGCGCAAGAGGGCGATGAGCTGAAGATCGGTCGAGTCCACGCGGCATTTTGATGGTAATGGCTACTGAAATGCCAGTTTGCTGGCCAAAACACGACACTGTTGGCGCTTCTCGTTGTCTTGACCGGGCCGAACAATGGTCAAGGACACGAGAGGCCCCGCCATGACCACCCTGATTTCCACCCACGACATTGCCTGCATCGTCGCCGAACGCGGCCTGCCCGAGGTTCTGCGCCGCCTCGTCGATTGCCTGGAAGAGGATTTCGGCCGCTGGGAGGAGTTCGAAAAGGTGGCGCGCGTGGCCAGCCATTCGCCCACCGGGGTGATCGAACTCATGCCGGTGGCCGATGCCGTGGACTACAGCTTCAAGTACGTCAACGGCCACCCGCGCAACACCGCGCTCGGGCTGCCCACGGTGATGGCCTTCGGCGTGCTGGCCGACGTGGCCACGGGCATCCCGCGCGTGCTCAGCGAGCTCACGCTGACCACCGCGCTGCGCACCGCCGCGACCTCGGTGATGGCGGCCAAGCGGTTGGCGCGCCCGGGCGCTCGCAGCATGGCCCTGGTCGGCAACGGCGCGCAAAGCGAGTTCCAGGCGCTGGCCTTCCACCATCTGCTGGGCATCACCACGCTGCGCCTGTTCGACACCGACGCGGCGGCCACGGCCAAGTTGCAGCGCCACCTGCGCGGCGTGCCCGGCCTGCGCCTGGTGGCCTGCGCCGATGCCGCCGAGGCGCTGCGCGGCGCCGACATCGTCACGACCATCACCGCCGACAAGCGCAACGCCACCATCGTCACGCCGGAGATGGTCGAGCCCGGCATGCATTTCAACGCCGTGGGCGGGGACTGCCCAGGCAAGACCGAGCTTCACCCCGGTGTGCTGCAGGCGGCGCGCGTCTTCGTCGAGTACGAGCCGCAAAGCCGCATCGAAGGCGACGTGCAGCAGATGCCGGCCGATTTCCCCGTCACCGAGTTGTGGCGCGTGCTCGCCGGGCGCTCGCCCGGGCGCACCGGGCCGGCCGAGGTAACGGTGTTCGATTCGGTGGGCTTTGCGCTGGAGGATTTCTCCGCGCTGCGGCTGGTGGCCGAACTGGCACGCGCGGCGGGTCTGGGCGAGGAGATCGACCTGATCCCGGCGCTCGGCGATCCCAAGGACTTGTACGCCGCCTTGGCGGGCGCCCGCCCGCGGCAACTGCGCGCGGCCTGATCTCGCCCGGATGCACGCCGCGGCATGCCGCGGCGCGTGAGACGAGGGCCCGGAGGCCCTCGGACGGGGTCAGGAAATCAGTTCGTGGCGGTCGGCCGCGGCGAGCAGGTCGGCGGCGAAGCGCGGGTCTTCGTGGGCGATGCGCTGCGCGTAGATGCGCACCTTGGTCGCTTCGAGCAGGCGCGCCGTGCGCAACTGGCGGGCGGCGCGTTGCGCGGCCACGGCACGGGCCCAGCTGAGGAAGGCCGAGAACGCCTCGGCAGCGACGCGTGCACCAGCGGGAGCGGCAGCGCGGACGGGGGGTTGGACGGTGATGGTGGTCATTTGCGTATCCCTTTGAGGTGCCACCTTCTTCGGCGGCCACGGGACGAAGATTAGGGTAACCACCAGTGCAGCGCAATTGAATGTTCAGCATGTAAGATATAAATAACGCTAATTTGATGCGCTGCGGTGAAGCTCAACTTCCGTACCCTGGACCTCAACTTGCTGCGCGTGCTGGACACCGTCATGGCCGAAGGCAGCCTGACGCGCGCGGCGGCGGTGCTGTCGATGACCCAGCCGGCGGTGAGCCACGCCATGCGCCGGCTGCGCGAGACGGTGGGGGAAGACCTCTTCGTGCGCACGGCCCACGGCATGCGGCCCACGCCGCTGGCCGAGGCGCTGTGGCCCCAGGTGCGCCAGGCGCTGGGCACGCTGCGCCAAGCCCTGGCGCCGGGGGACTTCGACCCGCGCCGCGACGCCGTGCAGCTGCGCATCGCCATGGTCGATGCCACCGCGGCATTGCTCGCGCCGGGCCTGGTGGCGGCCATCGAGCGCGAGGAGGCGCTGGTCAACCTGCGTGTGCTGCCGCTGTCCACGCGCGACCCAAGGCGCCTGCTCGAGGCCGCCGAAGCGGACCTCGCGGTGGGCTTCTTCCCCGAGGCCATCACCGCCATCCACGCCGAAGGGCAGGAAAGCCACCTGCGTCACACGCGCCTGTACAGCACGCGCTACGTCTGTGTGATGCGCCGCGGGCACCCGCTGGCGGATGCCGAGCTCACGCTGGAGGCGTTTTGCGCCGCGCACCACCTGCTGGTGAGCTTTTCCGGCCGGGCGCACGGCTTCGTCGACCAGGCCCTTTCGGGGCTCGGGCGCGAGCGGCGCATCGTGCTCACGGTGAACCAGTTCTTCACCGCCGGGCGCGTGGTCGTCGGGTCGGACCTGCTCACCGTGTTGCCGGAGAGCTTCGTCGAGGCCACCGGCTACCGCCAGGACCTGCTCGTGCGCGATCTGCCCATGGCGCTGGGGCCGGTGAACGTGGAGATGCTCTGGCACCTGCGCCACGACGCCGCCCCCGAGCACCGCTGGCTGCGCGAGCACATGCAGGCCGCTGCGGCGCGCTGAACTCCGCCGCAGCGGCGGCGCGCGCCGCCTACACCACCGCGGCGATGGCCGCGGCCGTGCGCTCCACGTTGCTCCCGTTCAGCCCGGCCACGCACATGCGCCCCGAACGGATCAGGTAGACGCCGAATTCCTCGCGCAGCCGGTCCACCTGGGCCGCGCTCAGCCCGGTGTAGCTGAACATGCCGCGCTGGCTGAGGAAGTAGCCGAAGTCGTGCCCCGGCCGGCGCTGGCACAGCAGCGCATGCAGGCTGCGGCGCATCGCGGCGATGCGTTCGCGCATGGCCGTCACGTCGGCCTCCCAGGCCGCACGCAGCGCCGGCTCGCCGAGCACGCGGCTGACGATGCCCGCGGCATGCAGCGCCGGGCTCGAGTAGTTGCGCCGCACCGTGGCGCGCAGCTGGCCGAGCACGAGCTCGGCCTCGGCGGCGTCGGCGCAGACCACGCTCAGCGCACCGGCGCGCTCGCCATAGACGCTCATGCTCTTGGAAAACGAATTCGCGACGAAGAAGGGCAGGCCGGCGCTGGCCAGCTCGCGCACGGCGAAGGCATCTTCCTCGATACCCTCGCCGTAGCCCTGGTAGGCCAGGTCGAGGTAGGGCAGCAGCTCGCGGCTGCGCAGCACGGGCAGCAGCGCGCGCCATTGCGCGTGCGTCAGGTCCACGCCCGTGGGGTTGTGGCAGCAGGCATGCAGCAGCACCACGCTGCGCGTCGGCAACCCGGCGAGCGTCTCGCGCAGCGCATCGAAACGCAGGCCACCCGTGGCGGCGTCGTGGTAGGGGTAGGTGTTCACGGTGACCCCGGCACCTTCGAACATGGCACGGTGGTTGTCCCAGGTGGGGTCGCTCACCCAGACCTGGCTGGCGGGCAGCCAGCGCCTGATGAAGTCGGCCCCCACCTTCAGCCCGCCGCTGGAGCCCACGGTCTGCAGCGTGGCCACGCGGCCGCTGCGCAGGGCCTCGTGGCCGGCACCGAAGAGCAGTTCCTGCACGGCACGGCGCATCGCCGCCGAGCCCTCCATCGGCAGGTAGGGCTTGGGCCCGCCCTCGGCGAGCATGCGCGCCTCGGCCTGGCGCACGCACTCCAGCACCGGGATGCGCCCGGCGTCGTCGAAGTAGATGCCGATGGAGAGGTTGACCTTGTCGGCGCGCGGGTCCTTCTGGAAGGCCTCGTTGAGGCTCAGGATGGGGTCGCCGGCGTAGCGCTCGAGGTGGCTGAACATCATGCGGCGAGGGCCTTCTCGATGTCCTTGCGCAGCGACTCGGGCGTGTCGTTGGGGGCGTAGCGTTTGACCACCTGGCCGTCGCGGCCGACGAGGAACTTGGTGAAGTTCCACTTGATCCCCTGGCTGCCCAGCAGGCCCGGTGCCTGGCCCTTGAGCCACTGCCACAGCGGGTGGGCGTCGGCGCCGTTGACCTTGGTCTTGGCCATCATCGGGAAACTCACGCCGTAGTTCAGCTGGCAGAACGAGGCGATCTCGCCGTCGCTGCCCGGGTCCTGGCCGCCGAACTCGTTGCTCGGGAATCCCACCACCACCAGGCCGCGTTCGCGGTAGCTCTCCCAGAGCGCCTCCAGGCCGGCGAACTGCGGCGTGAAGCCGCAGGCGCTGGCGGTGTTGACGATGAGGAACACCTTGCCGCGCTGGCTGGAGAAGTGTGCCGGCTGCCCGGCGATGGACAGGGCATCGAAATCGAACAGGCTGGTGCGGGCCATGGGGGCGCTCCTGCGGCGAACGGGCGCTGATCTTAGCCCGTTGGCCCGTTAGCCCGCGCCGGGCCGCGACACGCTTGCGAGGTCCCGCTTTGGCGCTACGCTCCATTCCCCTGGCACACTGCGCAGCCTCGGTGGCCGCGCATTGACTGCGCTCGGCGCCCCCCTCCATCCTTCGCCACATGGCCCCTCACCACCGGGTTGCTTTCCTCGGTTTCAGCGAGTTCGAGCGCAACACCATGGCCTCGTACCTGCGCCTGGCCGTGAATCGTGCACTGCGCTACGAGCCGGTGCAGATGCTCACCGATGCCGAGTTTCTGGTGGCCGATGCCGACCACGCGCCGTCGGTGCAGCTCGTCAGCGCCACGGAGCGGCTGGCCGAGACCGTCTTTATCGGCACACGCGCCCCGCCCGGTGCCGTGGCGTCGACGGCGCGGCCGATCAACCCTGTGCACGTGCTGCGCGAGCTCGATGCGCTCGTCGCCCGCGCCGTCGGGCCGGCCGGCGCGGCGGGCAGCGTCTCGGCCCCGGTCCCCGTGCCTGCAGGCGTTCCCGCGCCCGCCGTGCCCGCCGCCGCGCCGCCGCGCGTGCTGCTGGTCGACGACAGCGAAATCGCCCTGCGCTTCCTGGAGACGCGGCTGCAGCGCTGGGAGCTGCGCATCGACCGTGCCGCCAGCAGTGGCCGGGCGCTCGAACTGCTCGCGGCGCACGGCTACGACCTGGTCTTCCTCGACGTCGAGCTGGGCCCGGACAGCGAACTCGACGGTCTGGCGCTGTGCCAGCACATCAAGCGTTCCGCCTCGGCCATGGCCACCGTGGTGGTGATGGTCTCGGCGCATCACAGCGAGCTCGACCGCGTGCGCGGGGCGCTCGCCGGCTGCGATGCCTACCTGGGCAAGCCGCTCGACGAGACCGAGCTGCGGCGCCTGCTCCTGCGCCAGGGGCTGAAGATGTCCGCCGCGCTGCGGCCCGAGGCCAGGCCCAACGCCTGAAGTGGCTCTTGAGTCAATGTGGCTTTGCCACTTGACTCAAACCTCCACGGGGGGCCGGCCGGCCGGGCCGGCCCTGGGGGCGCTCAGGCGCGCAGCGCGAGCAAGGCCGAGCCGATGATCAGCGCGCCGCCCAGCGCCAGCGGCGGCGTCACCTGGCCCGCCCCCAGCAGCACCGCCGACCCCGAGGCGAAGAGCACCTCGGTGAGCATGACCACCGCGGTGACGTTGGCCGGCAGGCGCGAGGCGCCGAACTGCAGCGCCAGGTTGCCCACGAGGAAGGCCGCGGCGATGGCCAGCGTGCCCATGATCCAGCCCGGCGCGGGCGGCGGCGGCCCCTGGATCTGCCCCTGCGCCGCGAGCACGCCGGCGAGGATCCCCGCCACCACGGCGCCGCCGAGGAACATGGCCAGCGCGCGCGGTGCCGCGCTCTGGTGCGCGTGCCGGCGCAGCAGCACGTTGTTGAGCGCGAAGGTCATGCCGCCGATCACCCCCAGCGCCTCGGCCAGGGTGCGCGGCACGGGCAGCCCGCCACCCGCCGGCCAGAGCACGATGGCGGCGCCGGTGAGAGAGAGGGCGACGCGCAGCACGGCCTGGGGGGTGAGCGCTTCGTGCAGCAGCAGCCGCGCCAGGAGCACTGCCCACAGCGGCATGAGGTAGAAGAGCAGGATCACGCGCACCACGTCGCCCACCGTCACGCCCCAGTTGAACGCGGCGTTGGTGCCGCCCGCAGCCAGCACCAGCCACCACAGCGAGCGCGTGCGCCACAGCTCGCCCCAGGCGCCGCGGCGCCACAGCGTGATGCCCAGCAGCGTCACGCCGTAGATGAGCACGGTGGCCCACAGCGGGTGCAGGCCGCGCGCCTGCAACTGGCGCAAGGGCCACCAGGCCACGCCCCAGGTGAAGGCGTTGACGAGCAGGGCCAGGGCAGGCAGGACGACGCGCAGCGGCGCGACGCCGGGCCTCAGCACCGCCCGGCCCGGGGTTCGCGCCGGGCGCCAGCCCGGCACCGGCCGGCCTTGGCCTGCGGCTCACTGGCCATCGCTGCGGGCGATGGCGAGCAGGCGTTCCATTTCCTCGCGGTGCTCGACCAGGTTGCGCCGGTGCCAGCGCCGGATCAGCTCCATCGCCCCGGCCACGGTGAGGCCGAAGATGGCGATGGCGCCGAAGGCCGACAGGCCGAACTTGGTGAGGCTCGAGTACGCGGCGCTGAGCGCCAGGATGCAGGCCTGCTCGTTGAAGTTCTGCACCGCGATCGAGCGGCCCGCGCCCATCAGGTTGTGCCCGCGGTGCTGCAGCAGCGCATTCATCGGCACGATGAGAAAACCGCACAGCGCGCCCAGCACGACGAGGAAGGGTGCCGCCACGTAGACGTTGGTGACGAGGTTCAGGCCGATCATGAGGAAGCCCACGCCGATGGCCAGCGGGATGACATGCGTGGCGCGATCCAGCCGCATCAGCCATGCCGCCAGCACCGCGCCCAGGACCGAACCGACCACCACCACCCCGGCCAGGTTGGAGGCCTGCGTCGTGCCGTAGCCCAGTGCCGCGGCGGCCCAGGCGAAGACGATCAGGCGCAGATTGCCGAAGATGCCCCACAGCAGCGTCGTCGTGGCCAGGGTGATCTGGCCGAGCTTGTCGGCCCACAGCCGCGTGTTGCAGTGCGAGAAGTCGCGCACCAGGCCGAGCACGCCGCCGCGCAGCGGCTGCAGCGGCGCGGTCGTGCGCGGGATGTAGAGGTTGAACGCCGCGGCCACCACGTAGAGCAGACCGATCACCGAGATGGCGGCCTCGGGCGGCGTATCCACACCGGTGCTGAAGAACGGGAAGTCGAAGCCGAGCAGCGTCGGGGCGATGCGCGGCCCCACGAGTTGTCCGCCGAGCAAGATGCCCAGCACGACCGAGGCCACGGTGAGCCCCTCGATCCAGCCGTTGCCGCGCACGAGCTGCGAGGGCGGCAGCAACTCGGTGAGGATGCCGTACTTGGCCGGCGAGTACGCCGCCGCGCCCAGGCCGACCACCGCGTACGCCAGCAGCGGGTGGCTGCCGAAGAGCATCATCAGGCAGCCCACCACCTTGATGCTGTTGGAGATGAACATCACGCGGCCCTTGGGCAGGGCGTCGGACAGGGCGCCGACGAAAGGCGCGAGCACGACATAGAAGAGCGCGAACATCGCCGCCAGTGCCGGCGTCTGCCAGGCCGGGGCCCGGGTCATGCGCAACATCTCCACCGCGGCCACCAACAAGGCGTTGTCAGCCAGCGAGCTGAAGAACTGCGCCGACATGATGGTCGAGAAACCTTTTTTCATCGTGTCGCGCGCAGCGAGGCGCCTGGCGGGGGCCGGCGCTTTGTCTCCATCTTCGGGGCCGCGGGGTTATAGCATGCGCGTTGCGGGCCCACGCCGGCTCGCCCCGTACCCCGCTGCCGCACCACCGACCATGCCCCGCCCCATCGAAGCCCTCATCCATACCGAAGCCCTGGCGCACAACCTGGCGCGCGTGCGCGCCGCGCAGCCCGACGCGCGCGTCTGGGCGGTGGTCAAGGCCAACGCCTACGGGCACGGCATCGAGCGTGCTTTCGAGGGCCTGCGCAGCGCCGATGGCTTCGCGCTGCTCGACCTGGCTGAGGCCGAACGAGTGCGCGCCTGCGGCTGGCGCGGCCCCGTCCTGCTGCTCGAAGGCGCGTTCGAGCCACGCGACCTGGAGTTGTGCTCGCGCCTGAACCTGTGGCACGTGGTGCACTGCGCCGAGCAGATCGACTGGCTCGCGGCGCACAAGACGCAGCAGCCGCAGCGCGTGTTCCTGAAGATGAACAGCGGCATGAACCGCCTCGGTTTCCGCCCCGAGGCCTTCCGCAGCGCCTGGGCGCGGCTGGACGCGCTGCCGCAGGCGGGTGAGATCTCCCTGGTGACGCATTTCTCCGACGCCGACGGCGCGAAAGGCATCGCCCACCAGCTGGCGGTGTTCGAGGCCGCCACGCGCGACCTGCCCGGCGAGCGCAGCCTGGCCAACAGCGCGGCCATCTTGCGCCATGGGGTGAGCGAACGCCGGGCCGCCCCAAGTTCGCTCGCTCCCCTCGGGGGACGGGCGCCGTCAGGCGGCCTTGGGGCCTTTGGGACCGACTGGGTGCGCGCCGGCATCCTGAGCTACGGCAGCGCACCCGACTACCCCGAGCACGACATCGCCCACTGGGGCCTGCATCCGGCGATGACCCTGCGCTCGCGCCTCATCGCCACGCAGCAGCTGCAGGCCGGCGACAGCGTGGGCTACGGCAGCACCTACCGCGCCACGGCGGCGCAACGCATCGGCGTCGTCGCCTGCGGCTACGCCGACGGCTACCCGCGCCACGCCGGCAGCGGCGCGCCGGTGCTCGTGGACGGCGTGCGCACCACCACGGTGGGCCGGGTGTCGATGGACATGCTCGCGGTGGACCTCACGCCCGTGCCCGCGGCGGGCATGGGCAGCGAGGTCACGCTATGGGGCCACGGCCCGGGCGGCGCGCTGCTCGCCATCGACGAGGTGGCGCGCGCCGCCGGCACCATCGGCTACGAACTCATGTGCGCCGTGGCGCCGCGCGTGCCGGTGCGCGTGGCGGCCGCGCCATGACGCGGCGCGTCGAGGTGCGGCGCGACGAGGTCGAGTTCAGCGCCGTGCGTTCGCAGGGCGCGGGCGGGCAGAACGTGAACAAGGTGTCGAGCGCGGCGCACCTGCGCTTCGATATCCAGGCCTCGTCCCTGCCCGACGACGTGAAGGCCGCGCTGCGCGCGCTGCCCGACCAGCGCATCACCGACGAAGGCGTGGTGGTGATCAAGGCGCAGACGCACCGCAGCCTGCCGCGCAACCAGTCCGATGCGCTGGCGCGCCTGCAGGCGCTGGTCGACGAGGTCCTCCACCCCGACGCGCCGCGCCGCCCGACGAAGCCCACGCGGGCCTCGCGGCAGCGGCGGCTGGCGGGCAAGGCGACGCGTTCACAAGTCAAGGCCACGCGCAGCCGCGTGCGCGTGGGCCAGGAGTAGTTGGGGCCGCGCCGCGGCGGTGTCATGAGTGGCTGGCGCACGCGTGGCTCGATCCGTCGCAGCGTCTCGACCCGTGGGCGAAGCCTCGGTGCGAGGTCGGGCCCGGCGCCGCGCAGTTCGCTGCAACGTGGCGTCGTCCCGGGCGCAAGCGCCGGTGGCATCGCGCGGCGCTCAAGAGGCCCGCAGGGCGGTCGATATGCCTCAGGCAACACTGCCTGCACCGGGGGGTTGAAATCCCCTACTGCGGCATGGGTTGGTGTGAGAATCGGACTTCCCGCTGAAGACGACATAACCTACGCGTCAGGTTCTGGCCCGCTGTCCATGTCCACCAGCTACCCCCTCCACCTTGCCAGACCGGCGCTCGCCCTGCTGCTCGCCGCGCTGCTCGTCGCCTGCGGGCGCGAGCCCGGGCCGGTCGGTCCGCAGTACAGCGAAGGCACCGGCGGGTCCACGGTCTATCGCCTGGCCATCCACCCCCTGCACAACCCGAGCAAGCTCAGCCAGGCCTACCAGCCCCTCGTCGATCACCTGAACCAGACCATCCCCGAGGCGCGCTTCGAACTGGAGGCCTCGCGCGACTATCAAGTCTATGAGGCGAAGTTCCGCGCCCAGGGCGCGGAGCGGCCGCAACTGCTGCTGCCCAATCCCTGGCAGACCCTGGAGGCGATGAAGGTGGGCTATCGGGTCGTCGCCATGGCCGGCGACGCGGCGGACTTCAAGGGCCTCTTCATCGTCCGCAAGGACAGCCCCATCCGCGCTCCCGCCGACCTGAAGGGCCGTGCGGTGAGCTATCCCTCGCCCACCGCCCTGGCCGCCAGCATCATGCCGCAGTGGTTCCTGCATCAGAACGGCGTGGACGTTCAGCGCGACATCGACAATCGCTACGTCGGCTCGCAGGAGTCCTCCATCCTGAACGCCTACCTCGGCGAGGTGGCGGCGGGGGCCACCTGGCCGCCGCCCTGGCGCGCCTTCCAGAAGGACCGCCCGCGCGAGGCCGCCGAGCTCAAGGTGATCTGGGAGACGCCGCCACTGCTCAACAACTCGGTCATGCTGCGTAACGATCTGCCACCGGCCCTGGCCGAAAAGCTGGCGCATCTGCTGCATACCCTGCACGAAACCGAGGCGGGCCGGGCCATCCTCGCCGGCATGGAGACCGCCCGCTTCCACCCCGCCGACGACGCCAGCTACGCCCCGGTGCGCGAGTTCGTCGCCCGCTTCGAGCGGGAGGTGCGGCCGGTGGAGAAGCGCTGATGCTGGCCCGCCTGCGCCACTTTTTGCGCCACCTCTTCCTCGGCACCCTGCGCCGCCAGTTGATCCTGGGCGTGGCCTTGGTGTACGCGGTGCTGACGTCCCTGTTCGTCTGGGACATCACCACGCGCCAGCGCGACCTGCTGCTGGAGCGCCAGACCGAGCAGGCCCAGGCCCTGGCCCAGAGCGTCGCCACCTCCGCCGCCGGCTGGGTGGCGGCGCGCGACCTGGTCGGCCTGCAGGAGATCGTCATCGCCCAGGCCCGCTACCCGGAGCTGCACTACGCCATGATCCTGGATTGCAGCGGCCGGGTACTCGCCCACAGCGACACCGGCCGCGTCGGCCAGTACCTGCGCGACTTGCCCGCCTGCGACCACGCCGCCGATGGCGGCCGGGTCCGTGTCCTGAGCAGCGGCGCGGCCCTGGTGGACGTTGCCGCTCACGTCATGCTGGCCGGGCGGCCCCTCGGCTGGGTGCGGGTGGGGCTGGGGCAGCAGGTCGCGGCCGCCAGGCTGGCCGAGATCACCCGCGACGGCCTCCTCTATGCCCTCGCCGCCATCCTCATCGGCGCGCTGCTGGCCTGGGTCATGGGCAACCGCATCACGCGCCGGCTGCGTGCCGTCCAGGAGGTCACGGACGCCGTGCGGGCGGGCGATGAGAGCCGGCGCGTGCCGATCCGGGGCGAGGACGAGGCCGCTCACCTCGCCCAGGCCTTCAACACCATGCTCGACGGCTTGGCCGCCTCGCGCGCCGAACTGGTCGGGGCCGAGCAGCGCTGGCTCATGGCCCTGGAGGGCTCCGGCCTGGGGGTGTGGGACTGGAACGCGGCGACCGGCAAGATCTTTTTCTCGCACCAGTGGAAGGCCATGCTGGGCTACGCCGACGACGAGGTGGGCGACGGGCTGAACGAATGGACCGACCGCGTGCACGCGGACGACCTGGCCGGCTGCCAGGCGGACCAGGAACGCCACTTCCGTGGCGAGACGCCCTTCTACCGCAACGAGCACCGCATGCGCGCCAGGGACGGCTCCTGGCGCTGGGTACTGGATCAGGGCATGGTGTTCGAGCGCAGCGCGGACGGCAAGCCGCTGCGGCTGGTGGGCACGCACACCGACGTCACCGAGCGCAGAGCGGCGCGGGAGAGGGACAGGCTGTTCCGGGGCACCATGGAGACGAGCCTGATGGGCATCTACATCGTCCAGGATCTCCGGTTCCGCTACGTGAACCCCGCCTTCGCCGCCCTGTTCGGCGACGCGCCGCAGGAGATGATCGACCGCGTGGGCCCGCTGGACGGCGTCGTGCCGGAGCAGCGCGAACAGGTGGCCGAGAACCTGCGCCAGCGCGCCGCGGGCGGGCCGGGAAAGCCGTACGAGATCAAGTGCGTGCGCAAGGACGGTTCCACCTTCGACCTCCTGGTCTGGGGCAAGGGCGTGGAGTACGAAGGGCGTCCGGCGATCGTCGGCACGGCCGTCGACATCAGCGAGCGCAAGGCCATGGAGGCGGAACTCGAGGCCCACCGCGACCACCTGGAGGACCTGGTGGCCAAGCGCACCGCCCAACTGGTGGCCGCACGCGAGGAGGCGGAGCGCCTGATGCGGGTCAAGCGCGACTTCCTGGCCAACATGAGCCACGAGATCCGCACGCCGCTGAACGCCGTGCTCGGCTTCGCGCGCATCGGCGTGCGCGACAGCGCCGGGCGCGCCAGCCAGGAAACCTTCGCCCGCATCCAGGATGCGGGCGAGCACCTGCTGGGGGTGATCAACGACATCCTCGACTACTCCAGGCTCGAGGCGGGCAAGGTCGCCGTCGAGTTTCACCCCTTCCAGCTTGCCGCCGTGCTCGACCATGCCGCCAGCTTCGTCGCCGCTGCCGCCGCGCGCAAGGGCCTGGCCTTTGTCGTGGACGCCGCCCCCGACCTGCCCGAGTGGGCGACGGGCGACGCCCAGCGCCTGCAGCAGATCCTCACCAACCTGCTGTCCAACGCGGTCAAGTTCACCGCTACCGGGGAGGTGCGTCTGCGCGTGGCGCGCGAAGGCGACGACACGTTCTTCCGCGTCATCGACAGCGGCATCGGCATGAGCGCCGAGCAGGTCGCGCGCCTGTTCAGGCCCTTCGAGCAGGCGGACAACTCGACCACGCGCAGGTACGGCGGCTCCGGCCTCGGGCTGGCCATCAGCCACGACCTGGCCCATCTCCTGGGCGGCGAGATCACGGTGGACAGCGCCCCGGATCGCGGCAGCGCCTTCACCCTGCGCCTGCCCCTGCCGGCGGCCCAGCCGGCGCTTCCCGAACACGCCGCGGCGGCCCCCACGGGCCCCCGGCTGTCTGGCATCCGCGTGCTGGCGGCCGAGGACGTGGAGGTCAACCGCAGGATCCTGGAAGACCTGCTCGTCCACGAGGGCGCGCAGGTCGTGTTCGCCGAGAACGGCCGGCAGGCGCTGGAGCGCCTGCAGGAGATGGGGGCCGGCGCCTTCGACGTGGTACTCATGGACGTGCAGATGCCGGTCATGGACGGCTTTGAAGCCACGCGCCGCATGCGCGAGCTGGCGCCTGCCCTGCCGGTCATCGGCCTCACCGCCCACACCATGGCCGAGGAGAGGCGGAGCTGCCTGGCCGCCGGCATGGCCGAGCAAGTCGCCAAGCCCATCGACGTGCAAGCGCTGGTGGTGGCGGTGCTCAGACAGACCCGCAGCGCGTCTGGCGCACAGGGCGGCGAGGCCGCGCCCGCCCCGCCCGACTCCGCCACCAGCGCCCAGCCCGCGGCAATCATCGACCGACAGGCCCTGCTCGAGCGCTTCCCCGGCCGCCAGGCCTTCGTCGACAGACTGCTGGCCTCGGTGCTGGAGAGCCAGGCCGAGACTCCGGCGCAGCTGCGCGCCGCGGCCGGGGGGAAGGATCTGGTGGCCATCGCCTTCCTCGCCCACAGCCTCAGGGGCATGGCCGGCAACGTGGCGGCGCAGGACCTGCAGGAGCTGGCAACGCGAACCGAAGCCGCCGCGCGCGCGGACGGGGACGAAGCGCTCGACCTGGCGCTCGATCTGGCCCACCAACTGGCCGACCGGCTGAGCGAGCTGCTGTCCGAGCTGGAACGGCAGGCGCGCACGGGGGGCTAGGAGAGACGCGCCCGGCACGTGGCGCGCGACGAAGACGTCCCGCCGGCACACCGACGGCCGCCGGGGTGAGCGCTTCGAGCGGGCGCGCCCAGCGGCCACAATGCCGCGTGGCCAAGACCCAATACACCTGCCGCGAGTGCGGCGGCAGCAACGCCAAGTGGCTCGGCCAGTGCCCGCACTGCAAGGCCTGGAACACGCTCGATGAAAGCGTCGTCGAACCGACGGCCGTGGCCACGCGCAACAGCCGCTTCCAGTCGCTCGCACGCAGCCAGCCCGTGGCCACGCTGAGCGAGATCGAGGCCGCCGACGTCGCGCGCACGCCCACCGGCCAGGAAGAGCTCGACCGCGTGCTCGGCGGCGGCATCGTCGAGGGTGCGGTGGTGCTCATCGGCGGCGACCCCGGCATCGGCAAGAGCACGCTGCTGTTGCAGGCCGTCGATGCGCTGTCGGTGCAGATGGCTGTGCTCTACGTCACCGGCGAGGAAAGCGGCGCGCAGATCGCGCTGCGCTCGCGCCGGCTCGGCCTGGGCGGCAAGGCGGTGCGCGTGCTCGCCGAGATCCATCTGGAGAAGATCGTCGCCGCCATCGAGGCCGAGAACCCCGCCTTCGTCGTCATCGATTCCATCCAGACGGTCTATTCCGACCAGCTCAGCTCGGCACCGGGATCGGTGGCGCAGGTGCGCGAGTGCGCCGCGCAGCTGACAAGGCTGGCCAAGACGCGCGGCTGCACCATGGTGCTGGTGGGCCATGTGACGAAAGAGGGTGCGCTGGCCGGGCCGCGCGTGCTCGAGCACATCGTCGACACGGTGCTCTATTTCGAGGGCGACACGCACAGCAGTTTCCGCCTCGTGCGCGCGATCAAGAACCGCTTCGGCGCGATCAACGAGATCGGCGTCTTCGCCATGACGGAACGCGGCCTGAAGGGCGTGAGCAACCCCAGCGCGATCTTTCTTTCGACCCACGGCGAGCCGGTGCCCGGCGCCTGCGTGCTCGTCACCCTCGAAGGCACGCGGCCGCTGCTGGTGGAGATCCAGGCCCTGGTGGACAGCGGCGGCGCAAGCCCGCGGCGCCTGAGCGTGGGCCTGGACCGCGACCGCCTGGCGATGCTGCTGGCGGTGCTGCACCGCCACGCCGGCGTGAGCTGCATGGATCAGGACGTGTTCGTCAACGCCGTGGGCGGCGTGCGCATCGGCGAGCCGGCAGCCGACCTGGCCGTGCTGCTGGCCATTCAAGGATCACTGCGCGGCCGTGCCCTGCCGCGCGGTTTCATCGCCTTCGGCGAGGTCGGCCTGGCCGGCGAGGTGCGCCCCGCGCCGCGCGGCCAGGAGCGGCTGAAGGAGGCCGCCAAGCTCGGCTTCAGCGTCGCCGTGGTGCCCAAGGCGAATGCGCCGAAGAAGGCCATCGAGGGGCTGACGATCCACGCCGTGGAACGCATCGAGCAGGCCATCGAGGTGGTGCGAGGGCT
>DYOR01000203.1 GCA_020720385.1 Rubrivivax sp. | reverse complement strand
ATTGCTTTGATCACATCCCGTGTAAATTGCAATTCCGAGCAGCTACCTAGGGGGCCGCTGCACTCTTCGGTTCACCCCCGCGTGCGCGGGGACAGGGAAGACGCTGTCCTGAGGCTGAGCCGATGAATCGGTTCACCCCCGCGTGCGCGGGGACAGGAACATCAAAGGGCAATGTTGCCCGTTCGACCTCGGTTCACCCCCGCGTGCGCGGGGACAGGCCATGCGGTCTCGCTGGAAGTCGCGGGCTGCCGGTTCACCCCCGCGTGCGCGGGGACAGGTTCACCCAATATCTCGACGATCGGGGTATTGCCGGTTCACCCCCGCGTGCGCGGGGACAGGTCACCATCGACAAGGTGGCGATCCTGAATGAGCGGTTCACCCCCGCGTGCGCGGGGACAGGTAGGTCGAGAGCTTCGACCGAGAAGGATCGAACGGTTCACCCCCGCGTGCGCGGGGACAGGGACGAGGAGCCGATTTGCTTCGAAGATAGCTTCGGTTCACCCCCGCGTGCGCGGGGACAGGAAGACGACGGCCGCGATCCGCGCCTTCCAGACCGGTTCACCCCCGCGTGCGCGGGGACAGGAGCGCGGAAGCCGCGAGACGATCCCCCGCAGACGGTTCACCCCCGCGTGCGCGGGGACAGGAGCTGGCGAGCGTCTTTAACGACGTCTTCCCTCGGTTCACCCCCGCGTGCGCGGGGACAGGGTCGCCGCTTTGAGTGCGTTGACTTCCGCCATCGGTTCACCCCCGCGTGCGCGGGGACAGGAGGCGCCTTCCCCGTGCTTCCCGTGCATCGCCCGGTTCACCCCCGCGTGCGCGGGGACAGGCGTACCAGGGCTCGATGCGCGTCGCCGACCCCCGGTTCACCCCCGCGTGCGCGGGGACAGGTTCGCGCCCCTCACGAAGGCGACGCACTTCGGCGGTTCACCCCCGCGTGCGCGGGGACAGGGCCGCTTTCGTGCTCGAAAATGGCGAGGGCCGCGGTTCACCCCCGCGTGCGCGGGGACAGGTCAGCAAAAAAGACGAAAAGGGGAGCAAGTGACGGTTCACCCCCGCGTGCGCGGGGACAGGGGCCCCTGCATCGTAGACAGCCCGTTTTTGCTCGGTTCACCCCCGCGTGCGCGGGGACAGGGTATGTATCTGTTGCGCGCTGCCGTCAAGGGTCGGTTCACCCCCGCGTGCGCGGGGACAGGCGGTCAGCCCAGGAACTCTGTATCCGAGCGGTAGGTTCACCCCCGCGTGCGCGGGGACAGGGGCGCGTGTGGGCGCGGGCCCGTTTACGTTCACGGTTCACCCCCGCGTGCGCGGGGACAGGGGCCTCAGGCGTCTCCTCAGCAGCCTTCTTGCGCGGTTCACCCCCGCGTGCGCGGGGACAGGGACGGCGCGAGAGAGGTACGCCGCAACCGCCGCGGTTCACCCCCGCGTGCGCGGGGACAGGTGGTCGTCGACCACGAGGGTCTTTTCCAGCGTCGGTTCACCCCCGCGTGCGCGGGGACAGGGTGCGCGTCTCAGAATTCTCAGAAACCTTCTCCGGTTCACCCCCGCGTGCGCGGGGACAGGGAACGCATAGGCGCCATGCTGGCCGGCGGCCGCGGTTCACCCCCGCGTGCGCGGGGACAGGACGACCTTTTCCGGACGCGGCGAGCTGGCGCGCGGTTCACCCCCGCGTGCGCGGGGACAGGCTCGAACCCGACGAAAACCGCGAGGAACCCACCGGTTCACCCCCGCGTGCGCGGGGACAGGGCCTTGGTGTCCGTCTTGGTCTGCGCGTCCACCGGTTCACCCCCGCGTGCGCGGGGACAGGGGCGCCAAGATTGTCCGGCCCAGGTCCTGCGTCGGTTCACCCCCGCGTGCGCGGGGACAGGGTCGGGCGCGGCGCCGGCGGCGGCCCCTCTTGCGGTTCACCCCCGCGTGCGCGGGGACAGGGGACTCGGACCCGGACTGGGACTGGGTGCGTCGGTTCACCCCCGCGTGCGCGGGGACAGGGCTACATCGCGGGTTGTAGTGGATTTCGATGGCGGTTCACCCCCGCGTGCGCGGGGACAGGATCCTGCGCCAGGACCCCACCACCACGAAGGACGGTTCACCCCCGCGTGCGCGGGGACAGGGTCGCGCTCCGTCACAAGCACGCGGATCGAGGCGGTTCACCCCCGCGTGCGCGGGGACAGGCGCGTCGCGGAGTGGGCCCGGCACAACGTCGGCGGTTCACCCCCGCGTGCGCGGGGACAGGTCATCAAAAGCAGCGCGGATGCGTTCGCGAAGCGGTTCACCCCCGCGTGCGCGGGGACAGGAGGGGCACCACGGTGCGTTCGGTCCACTCGAACGGTTCACCCCCGCGTGCGCGGGGACAGGGTAGAAGGCGGTCGTTCGTGCGCGACCCAGCACGGTTCACCCCCGCGTGCGCGGGGACAGGGCCCAGCTCGGGGCTGGGGGGCTTCTTGCCCGCGGTTCACCCCCGCGTGCGCGGGGACAGGGGGCGCATTCCTCACCGACGTTCGGGTGCGGCGGTTCACCCCCGCGTGCGCGGGGACAGGGCGCCCAATGCTCGCAACCGTTGGTCTTTTTGCGGTTCACCCCCGCGTGCGCGGGGACAGGACCTCGCCAGCATCAAACGCGGCGCCGAAGTGCGGTTCACCCCCGCGTGCGCGGGGACAGGGTAAACTCATGCCCATAGCCTTCGTCTTCTTCTGGTTCACCCCCGCGTGCGCGGGGACAGGCCTACCGGATGAGGAGATCGAGGAATGCGTTTCGGTTCACCCCCGCGTGCGCGGGGACAGGTCGACAAGGGACGTTTCGCGCTCCGCGTAGAACGGTTCACCCCCGCGTGCGCGGGGACAGGGTCGGTTGTAGGCGGTTCAAACGGCTCGCCTGCGGTTCACCCCCGCGTGCGCGGGGACAGGATGACGGTAACTTTGGCGGTTTTGTTGCCCTTCGGTTCACCCCCGCGTGCGCGGGGACAGGCTTCTCGCGTCGATCGCTTCTTACGAGTCAAACGGTTCACCCCCGCGTGCGCGGGGACAGGCCGCACGTCTTGCGCGCGGCCAGCTCCATCATCGGTTCACCCCCGCGTGCGCGGGGACAGGGCCTTCTCGGCCTGAGCCGTAAGATCGCACTGCGGTTCACCCCCGCGTGCGCGGGGACAGGGCCAAGAGCGCGCTCGGCGCTTGGGTCGCCCCGGTTCACCCCCGCGTGCGCGGGGACAGGGACGACCGCGCCCGCGCTACCGGTGA
>DYOR01000059.1 GCA_020720385.1 Rubrivivax sp. | reverse complement strand
GATGCGGTTCATCTTGTTGATGGTCTCGATCATGTGCACCGGGATGCGGATGGTGCGCGCCTGGTCGGCGATCGAGCGCGTGATCGCCTGGCGGATCCACCAGGTGGCGTAGGTCGAGAACTTGTAGCCGCGGCGGTATTCGAACTTGTCCACCGCCTTCATCAGGCCGATGTTGCCTTCCTGGATCAGGTCGAGGAACTGCAGGCCGCGGTTGGTGTACTTCTTGGCAATCGAGATCACCAGGCGCAGGTTGGCCTCGATCATTTCCTTCTTCGCGTCGCGGCTGGACTTCTCGCCTTCGTTCATCTTCTTGTTGATGAGCTTGAGGTCTTCCAGCGGCACCACGGCGCGGCCCTGCAGGTCGCTCAGGCGTTGCTGCAGTTCCTGCACCGCGGGCAGGTTGCGCGCGAGGATGCTCGAGTAGGCCTTGCCGGTGGCGATCTCCCGCTCAGCCCACTTCAGGTTCATCACGTTGGGTGGGAAGGTCTTGATGAAGTGGTCCTGCGGCATGCCGCACTTGTCGACCACGATCTTGCGGATCTCGCGCTCGTAGCGGCGCACGTCGTCGACCTGCGAGCGCAGGATGTGACACAGCTTCTCGATCGTCTTGACGGTGAAGCGGATCGTCATCAGGTCCTCGCTGATGGCGTGCTGCGCCCGGTTGTACGAGGGCGACTTGTAGCCTTCCTTCTCGTAGGCCTTGCGCATCTTGTCGAAGTGCGTGCGCAGGTTGGTGAACTTCTCCAGCGCCTGCTTCTTCAGCTCCTCGAGCTTCTTCGTCAGCGCCTTGCTCCCGCCCTGGCCGTCGTCGTCGTCTTCCTCGTCGAACTCGTCGAAGTCTTCCTCGGCGACGTAGTCGTCGGCTTCGTCGGCGGCGACGAAACCGTCCACCGCTTCGCTGATCTGCATTTCGCCGGCGCCGATGCGGTCGGCCATCGAGAGGATCTCGGCGATCGTCGTCGGGCTGGCGCTGATGGCGAGCATCATCGCCTGCAGCCCGCCTTCGATGCGCTTGGCGATCTCGATCTCGCCTTCGCGCGTGAGCAACTCCACCGTGCCCATCTCGCGCATGTACATGCGCACCGGGTCGGTGGTGCGGCCAAACTCGCTGTCGACCGTGGAGAGTGCCGCTTCGGCAGCTTCCTCGGCCTCCTCCTCGGTGGCGGTGGCGCTGCCGCCGCCGGCGATGAGCAGCGTGGCCGCATCGGGCGCCTGCTCGTAGACGGCGATGCCCATGTCGTTGAGCATGGAGATGATGGCCTCGAGGATTTCCTCGTTGACCAGCTTCTCGGGCAGGTGGTCGTTGATCTCCTGGTGCGTGAGGAAGCCGCGCGTCTTGCCCATCTTGATGAGGGTCTTGAGCTCCTGGCGGCGCTTGGTGGCTTCCTCCTCGGTGAGCGCGGTCTCGTCGAGGCCGAACTCGCGCATCAGTGCGCGCTCCTTGGCGCGCGACACCTTCATGCGCAAGGGCTTGGCCTTCTCGACCTTCTCGCCCTCGGCGACGACCTCGACCTCGGCATCGCCCTCGGCGAATTCGGCCTCGATGTCGGCGAGGTCGACTTCGTCCGCGCCGGCCACGCCCTTGGCCTCGGGCAGCTTCTTCGATCCCTTGCCCGCCTTGGCTTCGGGTTTGGCGGCAGCGGCCTTGCCCGCGGGCGGCTTCGCGGCGGGGGTCTTGGTGGCGGTCTTCGGCGCCGCCTTGGCGCCCTTGGGCTCGGCCGGCACCGGCGCGGGCCGGGCCTGCGCCTTGACCGGCTTGGCCGCCGGCGCGGCCGCCTTGGGTGCCGGCTTGCTCGCGGCGCTGGCCGCGGCCTTGCCTTCCTTGCTGGGCTTGTGGGCGGTCGGGGCGGCAGGCTTCTTGGCGGTCATGCGGTTCCTTGGGGCTCGAGCGTGTGTCGGTGGACAGGCGCAAGGGGATGGGAGTCGGACGCGCCCGCGGCGCGGCGGGCGCAAAGCGGGTCTCGCGCATTGCGCGCGGGCAAGCGGGCATCAACCCATGGCGTCTGACGGCCGCTTGCAGGGGGTTCGACCCCCAATCGACGGTCTCTGGCGGGCAGTCACTCTTGCCGCTGCGGTAAACGGAGGATTATACCGCCGGGTTCGTCGATGGCCCAGGTACTCCGGCGGTTCTGGCGAGCTCGCGCTCGGCGGCGCGGTGGGCCTCGATGCGCTTGCGCAGGGCGCCGATGCGGTCGAGCTGCTCGCGCTCGGCGTGGCCCTGGGCGATGAGCCGGTCTACCTCCGCGCCCAGGTGCGTGCACCACAGGCGATGCACGACGCGCCGCAGGTCGTCGAGCCCCTGCTCCTCGTCCGGCGCCGCGGCCTGGACCCAGGCACAGGCCTGCGCGTGCGCGGGTTCGGCGCCCAGGGCCTGCTCCAGCGCGGCCCAGGTGAGTGGACCGTGCTCGGTGAGTTGCCTCTCGAGCCAGGCCACGACCTCGCCGTGCACGCCCGCCAGGCCGTGCAGCAGTTCGTGATCCTCGGCGCCCAGGGCCTCCCACCAGTCGCTGTGGCGCAGCAGCAGCCGCAGCGCCAGGTCCGCAGGTGCAGCGGGCGCGCGCCGACCGGCATGGCGCACGGGGGCTTGCAGCGCTGCCCACGGGTGCGGCGTTCGCGCTCGCGCTGCCGGTGTCGCTGCAGCGCCGCCCCACAGGCCGGTGAGCTCGGCGGCATCGAGCTGGCCGCAGCGTGCCAGTTCGGGCAGCAGCTGGCGCTTGAGCGCGCCGTCGGGCAGTGCCTCCCACAGCGGCCGCGCCTGGGCGAGCATGCGCGAGCGCCCTTCGGCCGTGCTCAGGTCGGCGCCTTCGCTGGCCTGCGCCACGAGCTGGCGCGACAGCGGCACGGCCTGCGCCACCTGCTGCTCGAAGGCCGCCGGGCCGAGGCTGCGCACGTAGCTGTCGGGGTCGTGCTCGGGCGGCAGGAAGAGGAAGCGCACGGTGCGCAGGTCGCCGGCATGCGGCAGCGCGGCTTCCAGCGCGCGCGCCGCCGCGCGCCGGCCGGCGGCGTCGCCGTCGAAGCTGAAGACGATCGAATCCGTGAAGCGGAAGAGCTTTTGCACATGCTCAGGCGTGCACGCCGTGCCCAGGGTGGCGACGGCGTTGGGCCAGCCCGACTGCGCCAGCGCCACCACGTCCATGTAGCCCTCGACGACGAGCGCGTAGCCCTTCTCGCGCAAGGCCTGGCGCGCCTCGAACAGGCCGTAGAGCTCGCGGCCCTTGCTGAACAGCGGCGTCTCGGGCGAGTTGATGTACTTGGGCTTGCTGTCGTCGAGCACGCGGCCGCCGAAGCCGATGATCTTGCCGTCCACCGAGCGGATGGGGAAGATCACGCGGTCGCGGAACCAGTCGTAGCGGCCGCGCTCGGCATCGGCGGGCGCGGCGCCTTCCTCGGTCTCGCGTGGGCGCCCCGCGGCGTCCTCGCCGCTGCGGTGCCTGACCAGGCCGGCTTCCTCGAGCAAGGGGTCGTCGTAGCGCGCGAAGACGCCTGCCAGGTTGCGCCATCCGGGCGGGGCGAAGCCGAGCGCGAAGCGCGCCGCCACGGCGCCGGTGAGGCCACGCTTCTTCAGGTAGGCCACGGCCTGCGAATGCTCGCGCAGCTGTGCGCGGTAGAAGTCGGCGGCGCGCTGAAGCACCTCGCCCAGGGACAGGCGGCGCTCGCGCAGCGTGTTGCGGCGCTCGCGTTCGGCGGGGCTGACTTGCTCCTCGGGCACCGCCAGGCCCACGCCCGCGGCGAGGTCGCGCACGGCCTCGACGAAGCTCAGGCCGAGGTGCTCGGTGAGGAAGCGGATCGCGTCGCCGCTGGCGCCGCAGCCGAAGCAGTGAAAGAACTGCTTGCCCGGGCTGACCGAGAAACTCGGCGACTTCTCGGTGTGGAACGGGCACAGGCCCATGAAGTTGGCGCCGGCGCGGCGCAACTCGACGTGGCGGCCGACGACCTCGACGATGTCGACGCGGGAGAGCAGGTCTTGCACAAAGCCGGCGGGAATCACCCGCCGAGTCTAGCCACCCCGGGCTCCTGCGGAACGGCCGGTGCCAGCGCGAAGACGCCGCGGTACTCGCGCACCCACTGCGCCACCTGCGCCGCGGGCATGGGCGCGGCAATGCCCGTGCCCTGGCCGATGTGGCAGCCCATGTCGAGCAGGGCGCGCGCCTGCGCGGGCGACTCCACGCCTTCGGCCACCACGGTGCAGCCGAAGGTGCGCGCCAAGCCGATTACGCCTTCGACGATGGCGCGGTCCTGCGCGTCGTCGAGCATGTGGTGCACGAAGCTGCGGTCGATCTTCAGCACGTCGACCGGCAGGCGCTTGAGATAGGTGAGGGTGGAATAGCCGGTGCCGAAATCGTCGAGCGCAAAGCGCACGCCGATGCTGCGGCAGCGCGCCAGCAGCACCGAGGTGGCGTCGATGTCGGCGTGGGCGGCGGTCTCGAGCATCTCGATCTCGAGCTGCGTGGCCAGCGGCTCGCTGTGCCGCGCCAGCAGCTCGGCCAGGCGCTGCGCGAAATCGGGCTCCTGCAGGTGGCGCGCCGAGACGTTGACGCTGACGGAGAAGTCCTGCCCATCGCGGCGC
Organism: Rubrivivax sp.; assembly: GCA_020720385.1. GTDB lineage: Bacteria > Pseudomonadota > Gammaproteobacteria > Burkholderiales > Burkholderiaceae_C > Rubrivivax. The sequence continues at coordinate 14,916 of DYOR01000059.1, read as the reverse complement.
CATTGCGACAGGTGCTCCAGGGCGCGCGAGATGACCCAGTCGCCGACGCGCGAGGACAGCCCGGTGTGTTCGATCAGCGGCAGGAACTGCATCGGCGCCACCAGCCCCTGCTGCGGGTGCTCCCAGCGCAGCAGGGCCTCGAAGCCGAGCACGCGGCCGGTGCGCATGTCGACCTTGGGCTGGTAGTAGAGGACGAACTCCTGCTGGTCCAGCGCCTCCTGGATGCGGCCGATGGCCGTCACGCGCTGCTCGGTGCGGCGGCGCTGCTCGGGGTCGAAGAAGACATAGGTGTTGCGCCCCTCCTGCTTGGCGCTGTACATCGCGTGGTCGGCGTGGCGCAGCAGCGCATCGGCATCGCTGTGGTCCACCGGGTAGACCGTGGCACCCATGCTCGCGGTGATCTGCACTGCCTCATGTGCCGGGTCGACGAGGTAGGGCTGCGAGACCACGCGCAGCACCCGCTCCACGGCCAGGCGCCCCTCCTCGAGCGTGCCGGCGCGCATCAGCAGCACGAACTCGTCGCCCCCCAGGCGTGCCGCCGAATCGGCCCAGTGCTCGCGGCTGCGCAGCGCGCTGCGCAGGCGGCCCGCCAGTTCGGCGAGCAGGCGGTCGCCGGCGGCGTGCCCAAAGCGGTCGTTGACCGGCTTGAAGCGGTCGAGATCGAGGTAGCACACGACGAGCAGGTAGCCGTCGCGGTCGGCCGCGCGCATGGCATCGTCGAGCAACTGCGACAGGCGCGCCCGGTTGGGCAGGCGGGTGAGCTCGTCGAACAGCGCCTGGCGCTCGAGCCTCTCGCGCTGCACCTGCTGTTCGGTGATGTCGGAGATGACGAGCACGTGGTAGCACAGATCCTGCGTCGGCCCGCGCACCGTCGAGATGGTGGCCGCCAGCGTGCACGGCTGGCCGTTGCGTCGGCGCTCGAGGAGCTCGCCGCGCCAGCTTCCGCTGTCGCGCAGGCTGGCCCACATGGCGGCACGCTGCTGGCGTGCCACGGGATCGGCCGGCGTGGGCCGCAGCAGCGACGGCACCGTGCCCATGAGCTCGTCGCGCGGCACGCCCAGGATCTGCGTGTAGGCCGGGTTCACGTCGAGCACGCGCAACTCGGCGTCGGTGATGAGCAGCCCCTCGTGCAGGTGCTGGAAGAGGCTGCTCGACATGCGCTGCCGCTCCAGCGCGTCGCGCCGCTCCTGCACGTCCACCAGCGTCGCCAGCAGACGCAAGGGGCGGTCCGCGGGATCGCGCTCGATGACCATGAGCGTGGCCTCGGTCCAGTGCCAGCCGCTGCCCTGCGGCATGCGCAACTCGAGCTGGCGGCGTCCGGCCTCGCCGCTGCGCAGCGCGCTGATGGCCATTTCCAGCGCCGCACGGTCGTCGGCGTGGGCGCTGGCCAGCCACTGTGCCGGGCTCCACGTGCGCTCGCGGTGCCCGGTGAGGCTGCGCCACGCGGCCGAGGCAAAGCTGTCCTGGCCCTGCAGGTGCCAGTCGGCCACGCCCAGCCGCGAGCCATCCAGCGCCCACTCCCAGCGGTTGGCGCGGCCGGCCCACTCGGCCGTGGCGGCGTGGGCCATGAGCATGAGCAGTTCCGCCGAGCCGAACCAGGCGGCCAGGGCATCGGGGGCATCCTCGCTGCCGGCCCAGTGCCACAGCCCGGCCCCGCTGCCGCTGGCCGCGACCAGGCCCGCGGCGAGCAAGCCGCTGGCCGCCAGGGCGAGCTGCCCGCGCAGGGCCAGCGCGGCAACCACCACGTGGGGCACGAACAGCGCCAGCCTGGCGACGGGCGAACGCGCGCCGGCGCCCAGCCACAGCAACCCGAGCATGAGGGCGATGCCCACGGCGCCCAGGAGTGCATCGCGCGCGGTGTCGCGCGACTGGTTGGCCTGGGGCATGCTGCGGTTCAGCGCGAGCACGGCCACGGCGCTCACGACCATGCCCTGGCCCATGACGCACCAGCCGGTGATGAAGACGCGCAAGGGGTCGACGCCGGTGCTGCCTTCCACCCATACCGACAACACCAATGCGGCGGGCAGGGCTGCCGCCAGCAGCACCGCGCAGAGCAGCCAGACCACGTCACTGGCGCGTTCGAGCCGGGCGTCGAAACCCACCCGGCGCAGTGCGCCGCGGGCGAGCAGCGCGCCACCGCCCAGGGCCAGCGTGGCCAGCAGCGACGGCACCCAGGCCAGCCCCATGCCCACGAGAGCCAGCAGCAGGCCGGCGGCGGCGCCGGCGAGCGCGCGCGGGCCCCAGATCCACACCACGGCCAAGCCCAGCCCGCAGGGCAGGGCCACGGCGACCCACGGCGACAGGGGCAGGCTCAGCCCGCCGGCGAGCGCGAGCAGGAAGGAAGCCAGGCCGATGGTGGCCAGGCGCACACCCGGCTGGGCACCCAGGTCCAGGCGCGCCAGGCGCTGCCTCAGCGTGGCTCGGGGCGGCGCCGGGTTCACGGCCAGGGTCGGCGTGCGCGCCGTGCCGGCCGCAGCGCCACGGGCATCAGAGGGCGAAATCGGAGAGCGAGCGGCCCGCGGCCAGCGCGGCGCTCAGCCACTTGGGTTTGAGCCCGCGTCCGGACCAGGTATTGCCGGTGGCCGCATCGCGGTACTTGGCCGCCACCTTGGCTTTGGCCGGGGAGGTCGGGGCCGGCCCCTTGCCGCCGACGTCGGCCAGCGTCAGGCCATATTCCGACATCAACGCCTTGACCCGGGCAATGGCGTCGGCGCGCTGGTTGCGCTGCACGTCGGCAATCTGTTTTTCGAGCGCGGTCTTTTGCGCAAGCAGTGCGCTCAGATCGTCCTTGGACATGGAAAACCTCCCCGATAGTCACGACGTGCGGAATATAAACCAGGTTCATTCCCTGCTCTGCCGTAAATACCCGCAGGAGGATCCTTCCAGCTCACTTCGCCGGGGGTACATACCCCATCGGTCGGTCACCGCCGTCGCCAAAGAAGAACTGTTCCATCTGTCGCGCCAGATACTCGCGGGCGCTCGGGTCGGCAAGATTCAAGCGGTGCTCGTTGACGAGCATGGTCTGGCGTTGTTTCCAGATATCGAAAGCTTCCTTGCTGACGTTCTGATAGATGCGCTTGCCGAGTTCGCCAGGGTAGGGCGAAAAACCCAGGCCCTCGGCTTGGGTCTTGAGATAAACGCATTGAACCATCCGTGCCATCGATTTTCTCCTGTGATCAGAGCAGTTTCTTCACCAGCACCTGTGAGCGCCGGTCCGAGTTGTACTTGCGCTTGCGCGCTTCGGGCAGCCACTCCGGGTCGACCTGCGTGAATCCGCGCTTGACGAACCAGTGCATGGTGCGCGTGGTGAGCACGAACAGGCTGTCCAGACCCTCGTTGCGCGCGCGCTGCTCGACATGCTTGAGCAGGCGCTCGCCGTCGCCCTGGCCCTGCGCCTGGGGCGAGACGGTGAGCGCAGCCATCTCCGCCGTGCGCGCCTCGGGGTAGGGGTAGAGCGCGGCGCAGCCGAAGATGATGCCGTCGTGCTCGACGACGCTGTAGCGGGCGATGTCGCGCTCGATCTCCTTGCGCTCGCGGCGCACCAGCGTGCCGTCGCGCTCGAAGGGCTCGATGAGTTGCAGGATGCCGCCGACGTCGTCCGAGCCCGCTTCGCGCAGGCTCTCGAGCTTCTCGTCGACCACCATGGTGCCCACGCCGTCGTGCGTGAAGACCTCCAGCAGCAGGGCCCCGTCGGTGGCGAAGGGCAGGATGTGCGAGCGCTCCACGCCGCCTTCGCAGGCCTGCACGCAATGCCGCAGGTAGAACGCCGTGTCCGTGGGTTGCGCGGCCGGCGGCAGCGCCGCCAGCAGCTTGCGCGCGTCGGCCAGGGCGAGTTCGGTGTCGATGGCGCTGTCCGGGTCGTCGTGTCGCTCGCGCACGCCGGGGATTTCGGTGATGAAGACGAGCTTGTCGGCCTGCAGCGCGATGGCCGCCGCGGTGGCCACGTCTTCCATGGTCAGGTTGAAGGCTTCGCCCGTGGGCGAGAAACCGAAGGGGCTGAGCAGCACCAGCGCGCCGGATTCGATGGCGCGGTGGATGGCCGCCTGGTCGACGCGGCGCACCAGGCCGCTGTGCATGAAGTCGATGCCGTCGACGATGCCCACCGGACGCGCGGTGAGGAAGTTGCCCGAGACCACGCGCACCGTGGCGTTGGCCATGGGGGTGTTGGGCAGGCCTTGCGAGAAGGCGGCCTCGATCTCGAAGCGCAGCTGGCCGGCGGCCTCCTGCGCGGCGTCGAGCGCCACCGGGTCGGTGATGCGGATGCCGCGCGCGAAGCGCGACACATGGCCCTTGGCCGCGAGCTGCTCGGTGACCTGTGGCCGAAAGCCGTGCACGAGCACGAGCTTGATGCCCATGGCATGCAGGATCGCCAGGTCCTGCACGAACGCATTGAGCTTGCCCGCGGCGATGGCCTCGCCCGCCAGCGCCACGACGAAGGTCTTGCCGCGGTAGGCGTGGATGTACGGCGCCACGGCCCGGAACCAGGGGACGAAGGTGTGCGGGGGTACGAGGCTCATGGTCGAGCGCGATTGTGCCGCAGCGCTGTCATCTCCCTGGCATTGACGCTGCAGCGGTGCGGACGCAAGATCGCGCCCCCTGTTCGAGGAGAAAGCCATGGACGTGTTCAAGACCCCCGGTGCCTTCAGCTGGAGCGAACTGGTCACCCCCGACCCCGCCCGCGCGGCCGAGTTCTACGGCCAGCTCTTCGGCTGGAACGTGAAGGCGCCCGACGAGGCCATGGGCGGCTATCGCGTGGTGCAGCTGGCCGACGCTTCCGTGGCGGGCATCATGGCCATGCCCAAGGACGCCCCGCCGATGCCCCCGCACTGGGGTTGCTACGTCACCGTGGCCGACACCGACCAGACCGTGCAGCGCTGCATCGCGCTGGGCGGCAAGGCCCTCATGCCGGCGATGGACATCCCGGGCGTGGGCCGCATGGCCGTGCTGCAGGATCCGCAGGGCGCGGTGCTCAGCGTCATCGCCTACGCGGCGATGTGAAGGGGCGGGGTCGCGGCGGCTGCCGGCCCCAGCGGAGATAATCCGCGCCCCGTGCCGCCACCTCGCATCGCCCGCGCGGCGAACCCCGTCCCGCGCATCACCTACCCCGAGTCGCTGCCGGTCAGCGCGCGGCGCGAGGAGATCGCGCGCGCCATCGCCGCGCACCCGGTGGTCATCGTCTGCGGCGAGACGGGCTCGGGCAAGACGACGCAGCTGCCGAAGATTCTGCTCGAACTCGGGCGTGGCGCAGGCGCAGGCGGCCGCGGCCTGATCGGCCACACGCAGCCGCGGCGCATCGCCGCGAGCAGCGTGGCCAAGCGCATCGCCGAGGAATTGAAGTCGCCACTGGGCGAGGTGGTGGGCTACAAGGTGCGCTTCCAGGACCGCCTGCAGCCCGGCGCCAGCGTCAAGCTCATGACCGACGGCATCCTGCTCGCCGAGACCGAGCGCGACCCGCTGCTGCGCGCCTACGACACGATCATCATCGACGAGGCGCACGAACGCAGCCTGAACATCGACTTCCTGCTCGGCTACCTCAAGCAGTTGCTGCCGCGCCGGCCCGACCTGAAGGTCATCGTCACCTCGGCCACCATCGACGCCGAGCGCTTCGCGAACCACTTTGCAGGCCGCACGGGCCCGGCGCCGGTGATCATGGTGTCGGGGCGCCTGTTCCCGGTGGAACAGCGCTGGCGGCCGTACGAAGAAAGCCGCAAGACCGGCGAAGGAAGCGACCTCGACCAAGCCATTGCCGACGCGGTGGACGAACTCTGGCGAGGATCACCAACCGGCGCCGGTGGCCCGGGCGACATCCTCGTCTTCCTGCCCGGCGAGCGCGAGATCCGCGAGTGCGCCGACCACCTGCGCCGCCACCTGCTGCAGCATGCGCACTCGACAAGGTCGGGCGGCCCGCCGCCGGAGATCCTGCCCCTCTTTGCCCGCCTGAGCCAGCAGGAGCAGGACCGCGTCTTCGAGCCCGGCAACGGCCGGCGCATCGTGCTTGCCACCAACGTCGCCGAGACCTCGCTCACGGTGCCCGGCATCCGCTACGTCATCGACGCCGGCGTGGCGCGCGTGAAGCGCTACAGCTGGCGCCACAAGGTCGAGCAGCTGCAGGTCGAGGCCATCAGCCAGGCCGCGGCACAGCAGCGCGCGGGGCGCTGCGGGCGTGTGGCCAACGGCATCTGCATCCGCCTCTACGGCGAAGACGAGTTCAACGGCCGGCCGCGCTTCACCGACCCCGAGATCCTGCGCAGCAGCCTGGCCGGCGTGATCCTGCGCATGAAGGCGCTGCACCTGGGCGCGGTGGAGGACTTCCCCTTCGTCGAAGCGCCGCCGGGCAAGGCCATTGCCGACGGCTACGCGCTGCTCGCCGAGCTGGGCGCGGCGGACGAGGCGGGCGAGCTCACGCCCATCGGCAAGGAGCTCAGCCGCCTGCCGCTGGACCCGCGCGTGGGCCGCATGATCCTCGAGGCGCGCCAGCACCAGGCGCTGAGCGAGGTGCTGGTGATCGCCGCCGCGCTGAGTGGCCAGGACGTGCGCGACCGGCCGCTCGAGCGCGCGCAGCTGGCCGACGAACGGCACAAGCCCTTCGACGACGAGAGGTCCGAGTTCATGGGCACGCTCAAGCTGTGGCACTGGATCGAGCAAGGGCGCGGCGTGCATGGGCACGCGCAGCACAAGGATGCCCGCGTCGACAGCCACAAGCTCACCAACCGCCAGCAGGAGCAGCGCCTGCGCGACGCTTTCATCAGCCCGCGCCGCGTGCGCGAATGGCGCGACATCCAGGCGCAACTGCACACCGTGGTGGCCGAGCAGGGCTGGCGGCTGAACACCGCGCCGGCGACCTACGAGCAAGTGCACCTGTCGCTGCTCGCGGGGCTGCTGGGCAACATCGGGTGCCGCGCCGACGCCGGGCCGCCCCAAGTCGGCGCACCCCCCAGGGGGGCAGGGGGCCGTCAGGGTCGCGACGACGAGGACTGGTACCTCGGGGCGCGCGGCATCAAGTTCTGGCGCCACCCGGGGGCGAACCTGAGCAAGAAACCCGGGCGCTGGATCGTCGCCGCCGAACTCGTGGAGACGACGCGCCTCTTCGGCCGCGGCATCGCCGCCATCGAACCCGCCTGGATCCCGCCGCTGGCGGGCCACCTGCTGAAGACCCAGCTGCTCGAGCCGCACTGGGAGAAGAAGGCGGGCGAGGTGGTGGCGCTGGAGCGCGCCACGCTCTACGGCCTGGTGGTCTACAACAACCGCAAGGTGAACTTCGGCCGCGTCGATGCGGCGGCGGCGCGCGAGATCTTCATCCGCGAAGCGCTGGTGGGCGAGGAGTGGGAGACGCGGTTGCCCTTCCTGGCGCACAACCGCAGGCTCATCGCCCAGGTGCAGGAGCTCGAGCACAAGGCGCGCCGCCAGGACGTGCTCGTCGACGACGAACTCATCCACGCCTTCTACGACCAGCAGCTGCCTGCGGACGTGTGCAGCGGGCCCGGGCTGGAGCGCTGGTACCGCGAGGCGGTGGGTAAGCAGCCAGCCCTGCTGCAGCTCACGCGCGAAGAGCTCATGCGCCACGAAGCGGCCGGCATCACCACCGAGAGTTTCCCGCGCAGCGTGCGCCTGGGGGGCATCGATTGCGCGGCGAGCTACCTGCACGAGCCGGGTGACGCCAGGGACGGCCTGACCGTCAGCGTGCCCATCTATGCCCTCAACCAGGTGAGCGAAGCGCGCTGCGAGTGGCTCGTTCCCGGCATGCTGCAGGCCAAGGTGCTGGCGCTGGTGAAGACGCTGCACCCGCGCCCGCGCTCGCGCCTCGTGCCCCTGCCCGAGTACGCCGCGGAGTTCTGCACACTCACCCCGTTCGCCCAAGACGGCCTCGTCGACACGCTGCTCGAGGCGGTGCGCGAACGCACCCAGCTCGCCGTGCAGCGCAACGACTTCAAGCTCGAACAGCTCGGCGCGCACCTGTTCATGAACTTCCGCGTCGTCGACGAGCATGGTCGCCAGCTCGGCATGGGGCGCGACCTGGCCGGCCTGAAGGCCGAACTCGGCGGCCAGGCGCGCAGCGCCTTCCAGGCTTTGGCGGCGCTGAAGACGGCCGCGCTGCGTCCCACGGAGAGGGTGCCCGCGGCGGCGGCGCAGCGCGAAGGCGCGGGCGATGGCGGCCGGGGTGTCACGGCCGTGGTCACGCCGCGCACTGCCGCAGCCATGCAGACGCCGCAGTACACCGCCTGGACCTTCGGCGAGCTTCCCGAGCTCATGGAGGTGCGTCGCGGCGCGCAGGTGATGGTGGGATTCCCGGCACTCATAGCCCGCGTCTCGCATGTCGAGATCGAGGTCTTCGACGAACCCGAGGCCGCCGCCGCCCAGCACCGCGCCGGGCTGCGCCGGCTGGTGCAGTTGCAGCTCAAGGAGCCGCTGAAGTACCTGGAGAAGAACATCCCGGGCCTGACCGCCATGGGCGCGGCCTACATGCTCGTCGGCCGCAGCAGCGAAGGCGCCGCCGGGGGCTCGCTCGAGGAGCTGCGCGCGCAGATCATCGACGTGGCGGTGGACCGTGCCTTCCTCGCCGAGCCGCTGCCCAGCGACGCGCGCAGCTTCAACGCGCGTGTGGAGGAGGGCCGCGCGCGGCTCAACCTCATTGCCGCCGAGGTGGCGCGCCATGCCGGCGTGGTGCTGGCCGAGTTCGCCGCCGCGCAGCGCAAGCTCAAGGAGAGCAAGGCTCCCCGCGAGGTGGCCGAGGACGTGCAGGCGCAGCTGCAGCGCCTGGTGGGCCGGCGCTTCCTGCTGCACACGCCCTGGGCGGCGCTGCAGCATGTGCCGCGCTACCTGCGCGGCGTGGTGCTGCGGCTGGACAAGCTGCGCGGCGACCCGGCGCGCGACGCCAGCCGCCTGGCCGAGCTGCGCCCGCTCGAACAACGCTGGCTGCGCCGCGTGGCCGAGCTCAAGGGCGCACCGCACGCCAGGATGACCGAATACCGCTGGCTGCTCGAGGAACTGCGCGTGAGCCTGTTCGCGCAGGAGCTGCGCACGCCGCAGCCGGTGAGCGTGAAGCGCCTGGACAAGGCCTGGGCGCAGATGGAGAGCTGAAACGCTTGTGTCCAGGGGTGTGCCGGGCGCGCCGGCAGCGCGGGGCTGCCTAGAATCGCCCCGCCCGATCGGGTGGACGCGGCCCCGGCCGGCCACCCGTCGCAACTGGTCTGGAGATGTCCGCGTGTGCCAGCGTCGTTGCTCCGTCCTCTCCCTGTGCTGCTCCCTGGCTGTGCTGCGGGCAGCCGGCGTGGCGCAGGCGCAGGCGCAGGTGCCGGTGCCGGTGCCGGTGCCCGACGCCGTGGCGGCCATGGAGCGCGCCCGGCGCATGGCCGACAACCCCATGCGCCTCATCCTCGAGGCGGGCAAGGGCCAGCGCAAGGCCGCCGACGCCCAGCCGCTGACGCCTGCGGACACGCCGGGCGCACGCGCCGCCACGGCCAAGGGCAACGCTGCGGCGGCCGAGGCGGCGGAAGCGGCGGCACAAGCGGGGCGCGACGACGCCCTGGCCGCGCAGCGAGTGGCGGCCCTGCGCGGCGCCGCGGCCGCGGCGCGCGAGGCCACGCTCAGCGCCGACGGACTGGAAGGCGGATCGGTGCCGGGCGAAGTCCCCGCCCTGGTCATGGAAGCGGCACGCGCGCCCACGCAGGCGCTGTCGGCCGCGCTCGGCAGCGCACTGGCGCCACTGGCCGCGCTCGCCCCGATGGCGCAGGAGCCGCGCCTGCTGACCATGGTCGAGCCGCAGATCGCGCCGCGGCTGCTGCTGGACCTCGGGCGCACGCTGGAGGTGCTGGCCGAACTGTCGATCCGCCCGGACGGCAGCGTGTCGAAGGTGGACTTCGTGCCGCCTTTGCCGCGCCCTTTGCAGCGCGCGGTGCAGGAGGCGCTGGAGCAGTGGCGTTTCGAGCCTCTTCCCGGCGCGCAGGTGCACCGCGTGCAGATGGTCCTCAAACCGTAGTCGGCCCCGGCTCCCGGACGCGATACCACGCCGCATACAGTGCCGGCAGGAAAAGCAGCGTGAGCACGGTGGCGACGATCAGGCCGCCCATGATGGCCACGGCCATCGGCCCCCAGAAAATCTGCCGCGAGAGCGGAATCATCGCCAGCACGGCGGCGGCGGCGGTGAGCATGATCGGCCGGAAACGGCGCACGGCCGCGCCGACGATCGCCTCCCAGGGGCTCTTGCCGGCCTTCTCGTCCTGGTCGATCTGGTCCAGGAGGATGACCGAGTTGCGCAGGATCATGCCCATCAGCGCAATGACACCCAGGTTGGCGACGAAGCCAAAGGGCTTGCCGAAGACGAACAAGGCCAGCGCCACGCCGATCAGGCCCAGCGGCGCGGTCAACAGCGCCATGACGGTGCGGCGCATGCTCTGCAACTGCACCATCAGCAGCGTGATCACGGCGACGATCATCAGTGGCAGCACGGCTTTCAGCGCGTTCTCGTTCTTCGCCGATTCCTCGATGGCCCCGCCGATCTCGATGCGATAGCCCGGCGGGAGTTGCCGGCGAATCGCGCCCAGCAGCGGGTCGACCTGCAGCGTCACGGTGGCTGCCGTGACCCCGTCGCTGGCGAGGTCGCCACGCACCTGGATCGCCGGTTGGCGGTCGCGCCGCCAGATCACGCCTTCCTCGAGCACGGGCTCGAGCCTGGCCACCTGGGCCAGCGCAATCCACTTGCCCGAAGCCGTCGCGATGGGCAGGTCGGCAAGACGGTCGAGCCGGCCGCGTTCGCTGCCATCGGCACGCCAGACGATGTCGATCAACTGGTCGCCTGAGCGGTACGGGGTCAGCGCGATGCCTTGCTGATGGGCCTGCAGCGCCTGCGCCACCTCCTGGCTCGAGACCCCGAGCACGCGCGCGCGGTCCTGGTCGATGCGCACGCGCACGCTCTTGGCCTTTTCGTTCCAGTCCAGGTGCACGTTGGCGAGGTTGGCATTGCTGCGCATCACTGTCGCCACCTTCTGCGCGATGCCACGCAAGGTCTCGACATCCTCGCCGCTGACGCGAAACACCACCGGGTAACCCACCGGCGGGCCGTTTTCCAGCCGCTGCACGCGCGTGCGCAGATGGCTCCAGCTGCCGTCGGGCGCGGCGAAGGCCTTGCGCAGACCCGCCCGCACGGCTTCGCGCGCGTCGAAATCCTGCGTCACCACGACGAGCTGGCCGAAGTTGTCGTTGAACAACTGCTGGTCCAGCGGCAGGTAAAAGCGCGGCGCGCCGTTGCCGATGTAGGACGCGACATTCACCAGCTTGTCCTTCATGTCCGCCCGCGCCAGCAGGCGCTCGACACGCTTGACTTCGGTTTCGGTCGCCTCGAGCGAGGCGCCCTGCGGCAGCCACAGATCGACGATCAGTTCGCTGCGATTCGACGGCGGGAAGAACTGGTACTGCACGCCGACCTTGAACAGCGCCATGCCGCCGGCGAAGGCAAACGCGGTCAGCGCGATCACCGTCCAGCGGTGGCGCAGGCACCATTCCACCAGCGCCTTGAAGCGACGGTAGAAGGGTGTGTCGTAGACGTCGCCATGGTGCGCCTCGCCGTACTTGCGCAGCGCCTTCTCGTTGAGAATCTGGAAGCCGAGGTAGGGCGTGAAGATCACCGCCACCACCCACGAGACGAGCAGCGCGATGGTGGTCACGGCGAAGATGGCGAAGGCGAATTCCCCCGCGCCGGACTTGGCAAAACCCACCGGCGTGAACGCGGCCGCGGTGATCAGCGTGCCGGTGAGCATAGGGAAGGCGGTCGAGGTGTAGGCGAAGGTGGCGGCCTTGGCCTTGTCCCATCCCTGCTCGATCTTCACCACCATCATCTCCACCGCGATGATCGCGTCGTCGACCAGCAGGCCCAGCGCGATGATCAGGGCGCCGAGCGAGATTCGGTGCAGGTCGATGCCGACCATCTTCATCAGCCAGAAGGTGATCGCCAGCACCAGCGGGATCGACAGCGCCACCACCATCCCGGTGCGTACGCCCAGCGAGAGGAAGCTCACCGCCAGCACGATCAGCATGGCCTCGGCGAGCGTCTGCAGAAACAGATCGAGCGAGACACGCACGACGGTCGGCTGGTCGGCCACCGTCGTGACCTCGAGGCCCAGCGGCAGCGCTCGCGTCTGCTGCGCGATCTCGGCCTGCAGCGCCTTGCCCAGCGCAATCACGTCGCCGCCCTTGGCCATCACCACCGCGATGCCGACGGCGTCCTTGCCATCGATGCGCATGCGCGGATTGGGCGGGTCCGCGAAGCCCTGGGTCACCGCGGCGACATCGCCGAGACGGAACGGGCGACCGCCGACGACCAGATCGGTGGCGCGAATCTGCTCCAGCGAATCGAAGGCGCCGCTCACGCGCAGGCGCACCCGGTCGCTGGGCGTGTCGACGAAGCCGGCCGGCTGCACGGCATTTTGCTGCGCCAGCGCGTTCGCCACCATGGCGGGGGTCAGGCCGAGGCTGGCCAGCCGCTGCGGCGCCATGTCGATGAAGACCTTCTCATCCTGCACGCCGAGCAGGTCGACTTTCTTCACGTCGCCGAGCGCGCGCAAGGCACGCTGCATGCGCACGGCGGCGCGCCGCAGTTCGGCAAAGTCGAAACCTGCCCCGGTCAGCGCGTAGATATTCACATAGACGTCGCCGAACTCGTCGTTGGGGAACGGCCCCTGCACGCCGGCAGGAAGCTGGTGGTGAATGTCGTCGAGCTTCTTGCGCACCTGCCGCCAGGACTCCGGCACGTCCTGCTTTGGCGTGAAGTCCTTGAGTTGCACGAAGATCAGCGACTCACCGGCACGCGAGGCAGATCTCAGCACATCGAGAGAAGGCGTTTCCTGCAGTTTCCTCTCGATGCGCTCGGTGAGTTCGGTCTCGACTTCCCGTGCGCTGGCGCCGGGCCACAGCGTGCGCACCACCATCACCTTGAAAGTGAATTCCGGGTCCTCGGCGCGGCCGAGCTCGAGAAAGGCCAGCGCGCCGCCAGCCATGAGCACGATCATCAGGTAGAGCACCATCGAGCGGTGCGTGATCGCCCACTCGGACAAGTTGATCTGTTTCATTGCGCCACGCGCACCTTTTCGCCCGCGGCCAGCTTGAACGCGCCGGCCGCGACGATGGTCTCACCGGCCTGCAGGCCGGACGTCACCACCGCACCCTGGTCCGCATAGCGGGCAATTCCGATGGGGCGCTGGCTCACCTTGCCGTCCGCGCCGATCACCCACACGGCCGTGCGTTCGCCCTGCTGCAGGATGGCTGCCAGCGGCACGACGATCTCGCTGGCGCCTTGCTGCGCGAAGCGCACCGTCGCCGTCATGCCCAGCGCGACGGTCGGGTCGGCGTCGACGATGCTCACGCGCGCGGCGAAGGTCCGGCTGGCCGCATCCGCCATCGGCGCCAGCTCGCGCAAGCGGCCGCTGTAGGTCTTGCCGGCCCACAACTCGACCTGTGCTGCGGCGCCGACCTTCAGTCCGGCGAGATGGGCCTCGGGCAGGGCGATCGCCACCTCGCGCTCGCCGTCGCGCGCTACGCGCAATACCGCCTGTCCGGCCGCAACCACCTGGCCCGGTTCGGCGAGCACCGCCGTGATCACGCCGGGCGCATCCGCGAGCAGCGTGGCGTAGGCGGCCTGGTTCTTCGCCAGTTGCGCCTGCGCGTCTGCCGCGCGTGCCGTGGCCTCCTTGGCCTCCAGGGCGGCCTGGCTGATGAAGTTCCTGCCCCGCAGCTCCTGGGTACGCGTCAGCTCGGCGGCCGCCAGCGCACGATTCGCCTCGGCCTGGGCCGCCGCCAGTTGCTGGTCGGTGGCGTCGAGCCGCGCGAGCGCCTGCCCCGCTTTCACGCGGGCGCCGACATCGACCAGCCGCTCCACCAGCTTGCCTGCGACGCGCAAGCCGAGCGTCGCTTCGATGCGCGCGCGCACGTCGCCGCTGTAGCGGTGCTCTCGTGCCGTCTCGCCAGCGCCGACCTTCCATGCCTTGACGAGCCTGGGTCCGGCCTCCAGGGCTTCCGCCGGCGGCGCCTTTTCGCCGCAGGCCGCCAGCAGGGCCAGGATGCACATCCAGCAGAGTTTCATGGGTTCGCCTTTCTCGCCACGGTGACGCAAGGCCCGTGCCGCAGCATCTCGAAGCAAGCATTGAAGCAGGTTTCGTCCGCGATGCTCGCCGTGGTACGGACGAGACCTCGGACAAAGTTCGCCCTGAGCCAGCGCGCTCAGGTGCGCAGCACCTCCAGGGCGCGGTCCATGCCGCCGCTGGTGATCGACACCATGGCCTGCTCGCGCACCGCCGGCTTGGGGTGGAAGGCGATCGACAGGCCGGCCACCGCCATCATCGGCAGGTCGTTGGCACCATCGCCCACGGCGATGGTCTGCGCCGGCTTGATGCCCATGAGCTCGGCCACCTCGAGGAGCACGCGCTTCTTCTCCGCGCCGTCGACGATCTCGCCCCAGGGGCGCGGCACGAGCTGCCCGGTGAGGCGCCCGCCCACCAGCTCGAGCATGTTGGCGCGCGCGAAGTCCAGGCGCAGGCGGTGGCGGATGCGCTCGCTGAAGAAGGTGAAGCCGCCGGAGACGAGCAGCGTCTTCAGCCCCGCGGCGCGGCACGCCTCGACGAAGATCTCCACGCCCGGGTTGAGATGCAGGTGCTGCGAGTACACCGCCTCCAGTGCCGAGACGGGCACGCCGCGCAGCAGCGCCAGGCGCAGGCGCAGGCTCTTCTGATAGTCGGCGATCTCGCCGCGCATCGTCGCCGCGGTGATCGCCGCCACTTCGTCCTTGCGCCCGGCAGCCTGCGCGATCTCGTCGATGCACTCGATGTTGATGAGCGTCGAGTCCATGTCGAAGGCCACGAGCTTGAAGTCCGCCAGGCGCAGGGGCGGGGTGAAGCCGCGGACGAACAGACCGGGCTGGATTTCGCGTGC
>DYOR01000202.1 GCA_020720385.1 Rubrivivax sp. | reverse complement strand
ATCCTGAAAGGATGGTGGCGTCCCCACGGGGATTCGAACCCCGGTACCTACCGTGAAAGGGTAGTGTCCTAGGCCTCTAGACGATGGGGACCTGGACGACGGCATGAACCGTCTAAATTACTGCACCGACTTGCGTCGTTACTTCTTGTTTGAAAGCTGTGTCAAGGTGACGCCGAGCAACAAACCGACGAAACCCAATGGTACCAGTCCCAGCCAAACTTCGGCCAGTTCAACTCCATTCAACATCTTCCAAAACCCAACGATCAACCCGACTACACTCAGAATCAACGCCAGCAACGTGGTGATGACGCCCAGTTTGTGCATCGGACTTCCTGTTAGTTGGTGGAGGTAAGCGGGATCGAACCGCTGACCTCTTGCATGCCATGCAAGCGCTCTCCCAGCTGAGCTATACCCCCAACGAAGCCGCGCATTCTATAGACGCTGCGCGCGCTTGTAAAGCATTCATCCGAACTTAATCGGGAAAAAGTTTGCCGGGATTGAGCAGACCGAGCGGATCGAGTTGCTGTTTGATGGCGCGCATGATGCTGAGCGTGGCGGGATCGATTTCCTGGGGGATGAAGCGGCGCTTTTCGGTGCCGATGCCGTGTTCGCCCGAGAGGGTGCCGCCCAGTTCCAGTACGCGTTGCACGATGGCGTCGAGCGCATGGTGGGCGCGCGTCATTTCTTCGCTGTCGTCCGGGTGCACCATGAGATTGATGTGCAGGTTGCCGTTTCCGGCATGACCGAACGAGACCACGGGCAGGCGATACGCGCTGGCTGTGTGGTCGATGAAGTCGACAAATCCGGCCAGTAACGAAACCGGCACCACTACGTCTTCATTGAGTTTGAGCGGTGCGATGCGCTTGACCGCATGCGACAGCGATTTGCGTGCGGCCCACAGTTCGGCGATTTCATCGCGTTTGAAACCGCTGCGCAGTTCGAGCAAGCCGTCGCCCGCGAGCGCAAGTTGCAGTGCGGCAATCTGGCGCGGCAAGTCCTGCGTTGCGCCGTCGGCTTCGACCATCAACAAGGCACGCGTGCCGGACGGCAGGTCGTCTGCCGTACCGGTGGGGCGGATGGCGTCGATGGCGCGATGGTCCATGAATTCGAGCGCGCAGGGCACGACCGGCTGGCGCATGATGCGGCTGACCGCGGCGAGCGCAGCATGGTTGCTGGCATAACACACGCGCAGGGTGGCGACGGCTTCGGGTGCGGGCAGCAGTTTCAGCGTGGCTTCCGTGATGAGCGCAAGCGTGCCTTCCGAACCGATCAGCAAGCGGGTGAGGTCGTAGCCGGTGACGCCTTTGGTGGTGCGGCAACCGGTGCGTATGGTTGCTCCGCTACCGGTGACGGCACGCAGCCCGAGGACGTGATCGCGGGTGACGCCGTACTTGACCGCGCGCGGCCCGGCGGCATTCATCGCGAGGTTGCCGCCGATCCGGCAATAGGCGCTGCTGCCGGGGTCCGGCGGGTAAAACAGGCCGGCGCTGCGTGCGATGCGATTGATTTCATCGGTGACGATGCCGGCCTCGACGACGATGAGGCGGTTGTCCGGATCGAACTCGAGCACACGCTGCATGCATTCGAAGCTGACGACGACGCTGCCGGCTGCGGGCAGTGCGCCACCGACGTTGCCGGAGCCCGCGCCGCGCGGCGTGAGGGCAATCCGATGCCGGAAAGCAATTTGCGCCAGCGCGGCGACATCGTCGTGCGAAGCCGGAAACAACACGGCTTCGGGCACGATCTGGCGCGGGGTTTCGTCGTGGCTGTAGAGCGCGCGCGTGGCGGCATCGTCGAGGGCGCGGTCGGCGCCCAGGACGGAGCGGAATTCGGCTAGCGCGCGTTCGGGCAGCATGGCGAAATGGCGTTCAGCTGGCGCGTTCGGGCGGCAGTTGCGCAATCAGCTGGGCGACCATGTCGGCATCGAAGTCCATGCCGATATCCCAGCCGGGATTGAGCGCAATCGGCACGCCACCGCCGATGCGGCGCAGCAGCCAGGAGAACTCGGTGAGGATGCCGCCGGTAAATTCCGGGTAATGCTCGGCCAAGAGTTTGGCGCGTTCGGGGCTGGTGAATACTGCCAGCACGCGCTCGCCGTCTTCGTCTTCGATGACCAGCAGATCGGCCTGGGTCGAGCGCTGGAAGCCCTGAATGGGATTCTTTTCGTCGCGCACCGGCATGAAGAGTTGCTGGTCGATCAGTTGCAGGACGAAGGTTTCGGGGTCGAGCGAACCGGCATGAACTGCAGCCAGCTGTTCTTCGAGTGCGTTGTGGGGAATGAAATTCATGGGAGGCAGGCCTGGCGCGAGGGGGAAATAGTTTAACCGATGGCCGCTGCGCGATGCGCGTCGCCCCCGGGGCTCAGGTATTCCAGCGTTCGGGGTGTGCCCAGTAACGGGCGTTGAGCCAGTCCGGCACGGTTTTGTAAGTATCCAGGTCGTAGTGAAAAACGCGGCTGGCGTCGGCCGGGTCGGTTGCGGACAGCATGAAGCCGAGCGCACGGAAGGCGGCGGCGTCGAGCGCGCACTCCGCATGGGCGACAAGCAGGATGCGCGGCGCGACATACAGGCGGGTGTGATTGATCAGACGGTGGGCTTGCGGTGCGTTCAATTGGCTGAGGGCGTCGATGCCTAATGCCAGTGTGCAGCGGGTGTGCTGCGGATTGTCGGGCCGGGACACCGGCGTGGCGGGCAAGACGGCCTGAGCCATTCGATACGCCGCCGCGTCGAGTGCGCACACGCTCGCGGGGCGTTGCTCCAGCAAGTGGCGCTGAATCTGGTCGCGCCAGGGCATGGTCAGGCTTTCCTCTGCACGCGTACGAGGCGGGTACCGACGATGCGGTCGTGAAAAAACTGCCGGTCGCGGTCAAACAATGCCCACCAGAACCCCGCGCCTGCCAGCAGCAGACCCAGCAGGGCAAGCGCGAAGCGCAGCGCGGCCTGTTTCAGTGTGATGGGCTGGCCATCGGGATTCACCAGGCGGATGCGCCAGGTCTTCATCGCTAGCGTTTGGCCGCTGCGTCGCCAGAATGCGCTGAAATAGGCAAACAGCACGCCCACCAGATAAAGCTGGAAAACATGGTGCAACCAGCCGGTCTGCGCATTGCCTACCAGATAGAGAAATGGCAGCGCAGCGACAAATACGACTGCGGTCGCCAGCAGCAATTCGTAAACCATGACGGCGACTCGAATGGGCAGCGGGGCAGAAACGGGGGCTATTGCGTTGTCTTGCATGGTGGCTCTATATTGCGGCTTGGCGCGACAAA
>DYOR01000201.1 GCA_020720385.1 Rubrivivax sp. | reverse complement strand
CCAGCATCAGCGTGGACAGGGGGTAGTAGATCATCGGCTTGTCGTACACCGGCAGCAATTGCTTGCTGATGGAGTGGGTCAGGGGATAGAGGCGCGTGCCCGAGCCCCCCGCCAGGATGATGCCCTTGCGATTCATGGTGCTCTCCTCGTGATCAGGCGGCGCCGAGGCGTTGGCCGCGATAGCTGCCGTCGGTGACCCGGGCACACCAGTCGGCGTGCTCCAGGTACCAGACCAGGGTGCGGCGCAGGCCGCTTTCGAAGGTCTCCTGCGGGGCCCAGCCCAGCTCGCGCTGGAGCTTGCTGGAGTCGATGGCATAGCGCCGGTCGTGGCCCGGCCTGTCTTTGACAAAGGTCTTGAGCCCGACGTGGGGCCTGTGGGGCGAGTCCGGGACCAGTTCGTCGAGCAGGGCACAGAGGGTATCGACCACCTGGAGATTGGTCCGCTCGCTGTTGCCGCCCACGTTGTAGACCTCCCCCGGGCGGCCGGCCTCCAGCACCCTCAGGATGGCCCGGCAATGGTCGTCCACATAGAGCCAGTCGCGGATGTTGCTGCCATCGCCGTAGATGGGCAGCGGCTCCCCGCCCAGGGCCTTCTGGATAATCAGCGGGATCAGCTTCTCCGGGAACTGGTAGGGGCCGTAGTTGTTGGAGCAGTTGGTGGTCAGCACCGGCAGCCCGTAGGTATGGTGCCAGGCCCGCACCAGGTGGTCCGAGGCCGCCTTGGATGCTGAGTAAGGAGAATTCGGGGCATAGGCCGTCTCTTCCGTGAAGAGCCCGGTGGGGCCCAGGGACCCGTAGACCTCGTCGGTGGAGACATGCAGGAAGCGGAACCCGGCCCGGCGCCCGTCGCTCAGGCCCATCCAGTAGGCCTTGGCGCAGTCGAGCAGATTGAAGGTCCCCAGGACATTGGTCTCGATGAAGGCCGCGGGGCCGTCGATGGAGCGGTCCACATGGCTCTCGGCGGCAAAGTTGACCACCGCATCCGCGGCGTAATCCGCCAGCAGACGCGTCACCAGGTCGCGGTCGCCGATGTCCCCCTGGACGAAGATATGTCCCGGATTGCCCCCGAGGGGGGCCAGGGTGTCCAGGTTGCCGGCGTAGGTCAGTTTGTCCAGATTGACCACCTGGACCCCGCCCTGGGCCATCAACCTGTGGACGAAGTTGCCGCCGATGAAGCCGGCCCCGCCGGTGACCAGGATGGTCTGCATTTGCTGCTCCTAGAACGGGATGTCGTCGTCGAAGGGCGGCTGCTCGGCGGCGCGCTGACCGCCGCCCTGGGGCGGGGCCTGGCGCTGTGCGCCGCCGCTCGGGCGGGGGGCGTCGGCCTGGTCATAGGCCGCGGTGCCACCGCCTGGGCGGCCGTCGAGCATCTGCATGGTGCCGCCGACGCCAACGTACACCTCGGTTGTGTACCGGTCCTGGCCCTCCTTGTCCTGCCACTTCCTGGTACGCAACTGCCCCTCCACATAAACCTTGGAACCCTTGTGCAGGTACTGCTTGACGACCTCCGCGAGCTTGCCGAAGAACACGACACGATGCCATTCGGTGCGCTCCTGCGACTCGCCAGTATTCTTGTCCTTCCAAACCTCACTGGTGGCAATGCTGATGTTTGCCATCGCTTCGCCGCTCGCCGTATAGCGCACGTCCGGCTCGTTACCCAGGTTGCCAATCAAGATGACCTTGTTCACGCCGCGTGATGACATAGTTCCCCTCCCCTTTCCGCAGATAATAAGTCGCTGCCCGAGGGCGCGACCCTGGTTGAACTGGTCCTAAGCACCTGCCCTCAGGCCCCGGCGCACAGGGCCTGCAATCTTGCCGAATCGAGTCGGCGCTTGTCCACCTTGAGGTAGGCCAGGCCCTCCTCGACCACCACCACCGCCTCCTCCACCCCGGGGACATCCAGCAGGGCGCGCTGGGTACCGTCCGGGTTCCCCAGGCCCCCGGCCCAAACCCGCACTATCTGGCTGCTCACCAGGCGGGGCGAGCGCATGGGCCAGGCCACCAGCAGCCAGGCCAGGGCAGTCCCGGCGCAGAACAGCAGCACCGCATCCTGACCGAAGCGCTGGTGGAACCAGCCCCCCAGCAGGCCGCCGAGGAAGGCCCCGCCGAACTGGGCGGTGGCGAAGATACCCATGGCCGTGCCCTTGGCCGCGGGCGGGGCTATGCGCGAGATGAGCGAGGGCAGGCTCGCCTCCAGCAGGTTGAAGGCGGTGAAGAACAGGAACAGGAAGAGCACCAGGCTGGGCAACGCGGTGTGGAAGGCGAACAGCCCCACCAGGGACAGACCCAGCCCCGCCACGGCCCCGAGCAGGACCCCTTTGTGGTGTCCGCCGCGCTCGGCCAGGATGATGAAGGGGACCATGGCCAGGATGGAGAAGAACAGCACCGGCAGATAGACCCACCAGTGGTGGGCGGCGGGCAGCCCGGCGGACTGGAGGTCCAGGGGGATTACCAGGAACAGGGCGGTCATGAGCATGTGCAGGGTCAGCACACCGAAGTCCAGACGCAGCAATTCCGGGTGGTGCAGCACCCCGGCAAACTGACCGGGCACCGGCTCCGCATCCCGGTGGACGCTGGAATGCTCAGGGGTCGGGACTACGGTGGCCAGGATCAGGGCCCCGCCGACCGCCAGGGCGGCGGTGAACCAGAACACCCCGGACAGGCCGAACCAGTGGGCCAGGGCCGGCCCCAGGACCATGGCCACCCCGAAGGACAACCCGATGCTGATGCCTATGGTCGCCATGGTCCGGGTACGGACCTCTTCCCGGGTCAGGTCCGCGGCCAGGGCCATGACCGCAGCGGCTATGGCCCCGCCGCCCTGGATCACCCGGCCGATAATGACCCCTTCGATAGTCGTGGACAGGGCCGCCACCACGCTGCCCAAGGCGAACAGGGCCAGGCCGGCGAAGATCACCGGCTTGCGCCCGATGCGGTCGGAGGCCATGCCGAAGGGGATGCCCAGCACCGCCTGGGTCAGGCCATAGGCACCGATGGCCAGGCCGATGAGCAGCGGCGTGGCCCCTTCAAGCCCCTGGGCTTGAAGGGCAAAGACCGGCAGGATCAGGAAGAGCCCCAGCATGCGGAAGGCAAAGATGCCCGCCAGCCCGGCCGCGGCCCGACGTTCCAACCCCGTCATGGCCACCACCGGCCCTTGGTTACTGCGCATGCGACTGCCTTTGCCTCTACCCAAAAGGGTGGCAATGTTACTCCCTCACCCCCGGCGCGACTATCGCCCTGGCGGTGGCCAGCAGTTCCAAATTTGGGGGCCAGATCGGTGCCCGTGGGAGCGGCGCCTC
>DYOR01000058.1 GCA_020720385.1 Rubrivivax sp. | reverse complement strand
ACGTCCACAATGCGAAGTGTTCAAGTTATTGTTGCTAGCTTCCTAACGGCTACCGCACGCTGACCAGCAAGCCCGGACACCACCAGACGGCGATCCAGACCCTCACCACCAGCGTGGGCGTCGCACCGGCCCAGGTCATCGTGCTCGACGCGCTGCGCAAGCTTCGCAACCTGTCCGACTACTCGGGCGATCTCATCCCCGATGCCGTGGCCGCCGAGTGCCTGGCCAGCGCGCAGGCGTTGCAGGGGCACGTGCTGGCCTGGCTGAAGGCGCATCGACCCGACCTGATGCCGGCCTGACCACGGGGCGGCCACGAAAGCAAGCTCACTCATGGGGTGGATCAGGGAATGACGAGCGCACTGTTCGTCGACTTCGACAACGTCTTCTCAGGCCTGCGGCGACTCGATCCTGCCGCGGCCGATCGGTTCGCCTTGCGGCCTCTGGACTGGATCCAGTGGCTCACGCAATCACTGCCTGCGCCGCCACATGCGTCCGAGGGCGCTGCACGACGCCTGCTGGTGCGGCGCTGCTACCTCAACCCGCAGGTCTACCAGCGCTTCCGCCCGGCATTCAGTCGAGCCGGCTTCGAGATCATCGACTGCCCGGCGATGACCAGCGAGGGCAGGACCAGCACCGACATCCACATGGTGCTGGACATCGTCGACCTGTTGCAGCATCAGGTGCACTACGACGAATTCATCGTCTTCTCGGCCGACGCCGACTTCACGCCGGTGTTGCGCAAGCTCCGGCGCTGGGACCGGCGCACGACGGTGCTGGCGATCGGGTTCCCCTCGGCGGCGTACCAGGCCTCGGCGGACCTGCTGATCGACCAGGACGAGTTCGTTCGCGCTGGCCTGGGCTTCGATGAACCTGAAGCTGCCTGCAGAAGTGAAGGGTCTCGATGCGGCCGACTGGGCCGGGTTCACCAACTTCCGGACCCTGGTCGACTCGCTGAAGCTGGAGCCGCTGGCCGTCAAGTGGGATGCAGGCGTGGTGCTCGACCCCGTGCGGCACGCGGGCCCGGAGCGGAACGCAGGCCCGTCGAACGGTGGTGCGCAGGCGGTCAATGGCTTCGCGGCCAACTTCACCATCCACACGCGCGAGATGCCGGCGCGCTGGCGGCTGGCGTGGCGGGTGGATCGGGCGATCGACCTGGAGGCGTGGCGGACGGCGAAGGGGTTGGTGCCGCTGCATTGAGTGCAGCTACTCCGGCCAACCCTGCGCCGCGTCTGCCAGCGGCTCGATCACCTGCTGGATGACACGCCGGCCGATGGCCGCGAACGCATCGCGGCCCACTTCCATGGATGCCAGCAGGCCACGGTTGCAGATGGCCAGGGCTTCGTCTCGATCGCCGTCGCTGGCCATCAGTTCGCGCAGGCCCGTGCCCGCGCCCAGTGCCAGGTTCCTGGCACGGTCGGGCAAGCGATCGCGCAGCGCGTCGGCCATCCGGTTTGGCCAAGCATCGAGCTCTCCCGTCCCTCCACGGCGATCACGTTCCGCCGTCAGCCAGGCCAGGGCGAGAACACGTCCGAGATCCTTGCTGGAGCGTTTCTCGGTCGTACCGGCGATCAGCTCGGGGCCGATGCTGGGATGGTGGAGCATGTTGGCCAGGGCCATCATCTCGGGTCGGGCGATGTGCAGGCCGTGCTGGGTCAGGATGGGCTTGCACTCGGCCAGAGCCAGGTAGTTGAAGCTGCAGATGGCGAAGTGGCCGATGCGGGTCTGCACGCGGTGGAACGCCTTGGGCTGTTCCGAGCCTTGTTCGGGCGCGCCGAGCAACTCGAGGAACCAGGCCGATCCGCCCTCGGCTCCCGGCGGCTCGAGGCGGATCATCGGCAACCGGTCATCGGGCGTGTTGCTGTCGCCCGGCTTGCCCCATTCGCCCTCGGTTCGCGGTTGCCAGGCAGCGGCCAGCAGGCGGTCGGTGACCTCGCCGGCGGCAGCCACGGCGCGCGCCTGCGGCGAGAACATGCAGTCGACATCCTTGGTGCGGATGCGGCGCTGCCCGTCGCCCGCGAAGAAGTGGTATCCGGCCGCCAGGCTGCCGATGACGATCACGTCCTGCCGGCAGTCGGCCGGGAGTGCCGCCGCGATCTGGGCCATCACGGCATCCGGCGTCAGGGGCGTCGGCAACGCGATCATGAGGCGGGCCTCCAGGCCTTGTTGGTCGACTCCATGTGGCGGGCCATCTCGGACGCCTCTCGCGTGTAGCCCATCTCGATGAGGTCAGCGAGGCATTCGAGTTCGCTGGCCAAGGGGGGGGCCGACTCGGGCCCCTGTTCATCGCCGAATGGCTCACGGGTGACGTGAACGGCCAGTGCGACACGCTGCTCCGGCCGGGTCTTCGGCTGCAGGCCGGCGTCGAGCAGCGCCGCGACCCGCGCCGGGTCAGCGTCTACCGAAATGTCCAGCCGCGGTGCAGCCGTGATGTCGAGCGCCGGAAAGTGACCGGTGGCGCCGAGGACTCCGCCGACGCGGACACTTAGTGGCAGCTTGTTCGAGCCTTGCAGGCGAGCCAGGCGCCGGGCCATCTGCTCGGGTGCACTGTGGCCGGTTGGATCGGTGAAGAGCTGCGCTTTGCGCAGGCGGGCGTGGTCCCGGGCCAGTTCCATCCACTCGCCCACGGTCAGGGGCCTCAGGCGCACGCCGCGCTCGCCCGTGTCCTCCAGCCAGCCCCTCTGCGTGAGTTCCTTCAGCACGGCGGCCACGGTCGGGTAGCTCACGCCGCAGGTGTCTTGCAGGCGCTTGATGGTCACGGGCGCGAGGTTGCGCAGGCGCAGCTGGGCCAAGGCCGCGATGACGCCTTGTCGCGGCGGCATCTGTGGCCCATGGCCGCGCACGCGCTCGGCGGCGACCTGCGCCTCGAGCCAGGGGTAGAAGTCGGCAGGGGCGTCGGTCAGCGATCCGCTGAACGCCACGGTGTTGCGGCCTCTGTCTTTGGCGATATGGCCCTTGTCGACCAGGTAGTGCACGCGGCTGGCGATCTCGGGGTGGATCACTTGCCGTAGCTGCTTGAGTTCGTCGCGCAGGCGGCTGTCCGAGAGGCGCGAGTCCACGAGCACGCACACGGCCGTGGTCGACGGCGGCTCGTGCCGGATCAGGTAGGCCAGGGTCAGGAGTGCATGCCGCACATCCCGCATGCTGTGGGTTCTCTTGAACTCCACGAGCACGGCGCCGCACTGCGCCTGCCAGCGGGCGTCCACCTCGTCGTGAGCTGCCGTTCCAAGGTCGCGACTCATCATGAAGTCGCAACTTTAACATCAATGGGGCGACTAAACATAAAAGTCGCGACTCAATTATGGCGCGGGCATGTTTGCTGCCCACCAGGCCCGCGCGGTCCCCCCGCGCCCGTGTGCGCTGGCTGGACTTGCCCACCGAGGGGGTCCATACCGCTGCCGACATCGGGCGCCGACTTTATTTTACAAATGTCGATTACCCTAAAATAGGACCTTCCGCTGTTTTAGTTTCCCAACTCCGATGAAGCGCTCGCTGCAAGGCCGTTACCTCAAGCTTGCCACGGCCGGAGAGTCATTCAAGGCCTTCGTCCCGGCGCCTTTGCCGCCGCGTCCGGCCATCGAGTGGTCGCCTGCACTGCGCGGTCGTTTCGACGCTGCGCTGCTCGCTCTTGGACGGCTCGACGCGGTCACCGACCTGCTGCCCAACGCAGCGCTGCTGCTCTACAGCTTCGTGCGCAAGGAGGCGGTGCTGTCGTCGATGATCGAAGGCACGCAGTCGTCGCTCGCCGACCTGATGCTGTTCGAACTGGACGAACAGCCGGGCGTGCCGATGGAAGACGCGCGCGAGGTGAGCCGCTACGTCGCGGCGCTGGAGCACGGACTGGAGCGGGTGCGCGGGGGCTTCCCGCTGTCACTGCGGCTGATCCGCGAGGTGCATCAGGTGTTGATGGGCCGCGAGGGGCGTGGTGCCAAGCTCACGCCCGGCGAGTTTCGCTCGAGCCAGGTCTGGATCGGCGGCACGCGCCCGGGCAACGCGGTGTTCGTGCCGCCGCCGGTCAATGAGCTTGATGAGTGCCTGAAGCTCTTCGAGCGCTTCCTGCATGACGTACCCGAGCCTACGTCGCCGCTGGTCAAGGCGGCGTTGGCCCATGTGCAGTTCGAGACCATCCACCCGTTCCTCGACGGCAACGGTCGGGTGGGCCGCCTGCTGATCGCGCTGCAACTCGCGGTCGATGGGCTGATGCGCGAACCGATGCTGTACCTGAGCCTGCACTTCAAGGAACACCGGCAGACCTACTACGAGCTGCTGAATGCGGTGCGCCTGTCCGGCGATTGGGAGGCCTGGCTGGAGTTCTTCGCCGATGCCGTGGTGGCCAGCGCCACGCAGGCTGCCACATCGGCCAAACGACTTCTGGAACTGGCCTCGGCCGACAGCCAGCGCATTGCGGGCCTCGGCCGTGCTGCAGCATCGGCAGCGGCGATTCACCAGGCCCTGCAGCGGCAGCCCATCGCCACCGCTGCGTCGCTGGTTGCCGCTACGGGCCTCACACCGGCCACGGTGAACAAGGCGCTGGCGCACCTGGAAAGCATTGGCGTGGTCGCGGAACTCACGCGCAAGCAGCGCGGCCGCGTGTTCAGCTATGCGCGGTATGGCGAGATCCTGAACGAAGGGATGGCCTTGCCGGGCAGGGGTCGCCAATGATGTCGACATCCTCGTGTCCTTTGATGGCCCGGCCACGTCAGAGCACTTCTTCGGCGTCCAGTTCTTCCTCGAGGATCTGCTGGGCCGATCGGTCGACTTGGTCACCGACCGTGGGCTGCGTCCTGAGCTGCGACCTGTCATCGAGGCTGAAGCTGTTCATGTCTGAGATCACCACGTCCCATGCAGCCCAGGCAGAGCCCGGGTGCGACAGGTAGCCAGGCGGGTAGCCGGATGTGAGCAGAACCGTCCCATGCGTCGCAACCTGTGGATCCAAATAGACTTTCCTGCGATGCATCCTCAATACGACATTGTGCTGACGTGACCAGCATATTCGAGCGTGGCTGATGTGCCGCGCCCGACCTCAGCCTCGCCCGCTCCAGTAGTCGGCCTTCTCCGGGATGACCCAGCGCACGCCGCCGCGCGGGTCGGGCCGGTCGCCCGGGTAGCGCGGGATCAGGTGGATGTGCAGATGTTCAATGGTCTGCCCGGCTGCCGCGCCGTCGTTGATGCCGATGTTGTAGCCGCTCGGGGTGAACTCGGCCTGGAGCCGTCGGCGGGCCTCGTCGAGCAGCCCGAGCAGGTCCGCACGCTCGGCCGCCGTGGTCTCGAAGAACGAGGCCACATGGCGCCGCGGCAGGATCAGCGTGTGGCCCGGGCTCACCGGGTAGGCATCGCGCAGCGCCACGGCGGTGTCGCGCTGCAGCAGCCAGCGCCCCGCGGGCGCGGTGCAGAACGGGCAGGGGCGCGCGGCAGGCATGGCGCAAGCGTACAAGACTCGAAGGACAATCACCCCAGCCCCGCGTGGGGCCGCCGCGCGGCGGCGCTCATGCCGCGCTCGCGTTGCGGGCAGGGCAGACATGGAGACCGAACTGAGCTTGCTGGACAGACTCGCCCGGCTGTGCGCGGTGGCCGCGTGCGTGCTGCTCACCGCCATCGCGCTCATGACCTGCGTCAGCCTGCTCGGCCGCAACGCCCTGGGCTGGACGCTGGCCGGCGATTTCGAGCTCGCAGGCGCCGCCGCGGGCGCGGCCATCGCCCTGTTCATGCCCTGGTGCCAGCTGCGCCGCGGCCACATCCGCGTGGACTTGTTCACCGCGTGCGCATCGGCCGCCATGCGCGCGCGGTTGGACCGCCTGGGTGCGCTGCTGCTGGCCCTGGTCTTCGCCCTGCTCGCCTGGCGCACCGGCGTGGGCGCACTGGGCGCCTGGCGCAGCGGTGCGGGCTCGATGCTGCTCGGCCTGCCCGAGTGGACGGTGCATGCGGCGATGGCTCCGCCCTTGCTCCTCACCGCGCTCATCGGGCTGGTGCAGGCGCGGCGCGGTGCGGCGGTCGTGGGCGGGGCCTGAGGCGATGTCTCCCGTCGCGCTGGCGCTGCTCATCGTCGCGGTGATGCTCGTGCTCGTGGCCTTGCGCACGCCCATCGCCATCGCCATGTTCGCCGCGGGGGTGCTGGGTTATGTGCTGCAGGCGGGCTGGTCGCCTCTGCTGGGCTTCCTCAACACGCTGGCCTTCGCGCGCTTCGCGAACTACGAGCTCAGCGTCATCCCGCTCTTCATCCTCATGGGCAACTTCGCCACGCAGGGCGGGTTGTCGGGTGCGCTGTTTCGCTTTGCCGCCGGCGTGACGAGCCGCTTCGAAGGCGGCTTGGCGATGGCCGCGGTGCTTGCCAGCGCGGCCTTCGGCGCCATCTGCGGCTCGTCCGTGGCCACCGCGGCCACCATCACCCAGGTGGCGCTGCCCGAGCTGCGCAAGCATGGCTATTCGGGCCGCCTGGCCACGGGCACGCTGGCCGCGGGCGGGGCCCTGGGCATCCTCATCCCGCCTTCGGTGCCGCTGGTGGTCTACGCCATCCTCACCGAGCAGAACATCGCCAAGCTCTTCGCCGCCGCCATGCTGCCGGGCCTCATCGCCATGCTCGGCTACATGGGGGCGATCGCCGTCTTCGTGCGCCTGGTGCCCGGCCACGCGCCGGCGCGCGGCCAAGCGCCGCGCCTCGCGGCGGGCTCGCTGTCGGGCGTTGCCCCCATCGCCGCAGTCTTCGCCGTCGTCTTCGGCGGCATCTACGGCGGCCTGTTCACGCCCACCGAAGGCGCCGCGGTGGGCGCGGTGGCCACGCTGGCGGCGGCGCTGCTGCGCCGCGAGATCGACTGGGCGCGCTTCAAGCTGTGCTTCTACGCCACCGCCGAGTCGTCGGCGATGATCTTCCTCGTCTTCCTCGGCGCCGACCTGATGAATGCCGCGCTGGCCTTGACGCAAGTGCCGGGGCAGCTCGCCGGGCTGGTGCAGGGCTGGGGGCTGCCGCCGCTGGCGGTGGTGGGCGCGATCCTGCTCTTCTACGTCGTGCTCGGTTCGGTGATGGACGAGCTGTCGGTGATCCTGCTCACCATCCCGATCTTCTTCCCCGTGGTCATGGGCCTGGACTTCGGCCTGCCCCGGGAGAGCGTGGCGATCTGGTTCGGCATCCTGGTGCTGGTGACGGTGGGCTTCGGCATGCTCGCGCCGCCGGTGGGACTGAACGTCTACGTCGTCAACGGCATGGCGCGCGACGTGCCCCTGGCCGAGAGCTACCGCGGCGTGCTGCCCTTTCTGCTCTGGGACACGCTGCGCATGCTGCTGCTGCTGTGCTTTCCGCCGCTCTCGCTGTGGCTCGTGCAGTTCCTGGGTTAGGGACAATCCACATTTTTCCTGCGGAGTCGTTCGATGAAACGCCGTTCCTTCGTTCAAGGCGCCGCGGCCGCGCTGGGCGTGCCCCACCTCGCCGGCCTGGCGCAGCAGGGCGTCACGCTCAAGCTCCATACCTTCATGCCGCCCATGAGCAAGGTCTGGACGACGATGCTCAAGCCGTGGATGGCGGCGGTGGAGCAGGCCTCGGCGGGCCGCATCCGCTTCGAGGCCTACCCGGCGATGCAGCTCGGCGGCACGGCGGTGCAGCTCTACGACCAGGCGCGCGACGGCGTGGTGGACATCGTCTGGACGCTGCCCGGCTACACCGCGGGCCGCTTCCCGCGCATCGAGGCCTTCGAGCTGCCGTTCACGATGAACAACGCCCAGACCACGTCCAGGGCCTTGTGGACCTACGTGCAGACGCAATGCCCGGAGGAGTTCGCCGACACGCAGCTGCTGGCGCTGCACGTGCACGGCCCGGGCGCCATCCACACGCAGCGCCGGGCGGTGAATGCGGCGGCCGACCTCAAGGGCATGAAGCTGCGCGCCCCCACGCGCCAGGTGGCCAAGCTGCTCGGCGCGCTCGGCGCCGTGCCCGTGGGCATGCCGCTGCCGCAGATCCCCGAGGCGCTGTCCAAGGGCGCCATCGAAGGCTGTGTGCTGCCCTGGGAGGCGGTGCCCGCGGTGAAGGTGCACGAGCTGACGCGCTTCCACAGCGAGTTCGCCGCGGGTGCACCGGCGCTGTACACGGCCACCTTCGCCCTGGTGATGAACAAGGCACGTTACGCGGGCCTGCCGGGCGAACTGCGCCAGATCATCGACGCGCACTCGGGCCTGGCCACTTCGGCCGCGCTGGGCAGGACGCAGCAGGACAACGACGCCAGCGGCCGCCAGCTGGCGCTGGAGCGCCACAACACGCTGCACGTCTTCACGCCGGCGCAGGCCGCCGAGTTCACCGCGCTTGCCGCTGCCATCGACGACGCATGGGTTGCCGACATGGACCAGCGCGGGTTCAGGGGCGGGGCGCTGCTGGGCAGCGCGCGCAGCCTCATCGCCCAGTACGGCAAGACCTGAGCCGCGGGAGCGCGCTGCCCTGGCTGCTTCAGCGCCAGAGCCAGGCCGCGCCGCGCACGCCCGAGGCGTCGCCGTGCAGCGCCGGCACGAGCCGCGTGCGCACCGCCTCGCTGCTGCCGCCGGCGAAGACCCAGCGCCCCCACAGTGCGGGCACGCGCTCGTAGAGGTGCGCCAGGCGCGACAGGCCGCCGCCGAGGACGATGACGTCGGGGTCGAGCAGGTTGATCACCGCCGCCAGCGCGCGCGCCAGGCGCTGCGCGTGGCGCTCGAGCGTGGCGCGGCAGTCTTCGTCGCCCGCCGCAGCAGCCTGGGCGATGGCCGCGGCATCGCGCTCGCCGCCGTGGCGCAAGGCGTGCTCGCGTGCCAGGCCCGGGCCGCTGACCAGCGTTTCGATGCAGCCGCGCTGGCCGCAGTAGCACTCGAACTGCGGGTCTTCGCCGGGCTGGCCCCAGGGCAGTGGGTTGTGCCCCCACTCGCCGGCCAGGCCGTTGGGGCCGCCGAGCACGCGGCCGTGCACGGCGATGCCCGCGCCCACGCCTGTGCCCAGGATGGCGGCGAAGACCACCGCCACGCCCGCCGCAGCGCCATCGGTGGCTTCGGACAGCGCCAGGCAGTTGGCGTCGTTGGCCAGGCGCACGGGCTGGCCGATGGCGGCCTGCACGTCGCGCTGCAGCGGCATGCCGTTGAGGCAGGTGGAGTTGCAGTTCTTCATCAGCCCTCCGGCGGCCTGCGTGCCTGGCGTGCCCAGGCCCACCGTCAGCGCGTCGCCGTCTGCCTGGCGCGCCGCGCCGACCAGCGCGGCGAGCATGCGCACCGTGGCCGCATAGTCGCCACCCGGCGTGGCCACGCGCTGACGCCAGAGCTCGCGCTGGTCGGGTGCAAAGAGCGCGGCTTCGGTCTTGGTGCCGCCGAGGTCGATGCCCAGCGCGTTCACGGCCGCCGTCAGATCGGCTCGGTGCGTGCCTGCAACCACGCCAGCGCCGCGCCGCTCAGCAGCGGGGCGAGGCGCTCGCGCACCATGGCGTGGTAGCGGTTGAGCCAGTCGATTTCGTCGGCGCGCAGCAGCGGGCGCTCGATGCAGCGCGTGTCGATGGGGCACAGCGTGAGCGTCTCG
Source organism: Rubrivivax sp. (assembly GCA_020720385.1). GTDB lineage: Bacteria > Pseudomonadota > Gammaproteobacteria > Burkholderiales > Burkholderiaceae_C > Rubrivivax. The sequence goes on along the minus strand of DYOR01000058.1, from coordinate 10,245 downwards.
AACTCCAGGAACTCGCCGAAGCCGCCGCCTTCGGGCGTGATGGCGGGCACGTTGAGCACCAGGTTCTCGATGCGCACGCCCCACTTCCCGGCGCGGTACACGCCGGGCTCGATGGAGGTGATCATCCCTGGCTCCATCGCCATGTGCGGCTCGGGCTGGGCCTTGCTGATGCTCTGCGGCCCTTCGTGCACGGCCAGGAAGTAGCCCACGCCGTGGCCCGTGCCGTGGCCGAACTCGATGCCCTGCTCCCACAGCGGCGCGCGCGCCAGGGTGTCCAGGGCGGGGCTGAGCGTGCCGCGCGGGAAGCGCGCGCGCGACAAGGCCATGGTCCCCTTGAGCACCAGCGTGACGTCGCGCTTCATTGCCGCGCTCACCTGCCCTATGGGCCACACGCGCGTGATGTCGGTGGTGCCGCCCAGGTACTGGCCGCCGCTGTCGATGAGCAGCAGGCCGCCTTCGCCCGGCGGCACTTCGATCACCGCATGGGACTCTTCGGTGGCGCGGTAATGCGGCATGGCGCCGTTGGCGTTGAAGCCGGCGATGGTGTTGAAGCTCAGGCCGACGAAGCCGCTGCGCCGCGCACGTGCGGCGCTGAGCTGCTCGTCCACCGTGAGTTCGGTGAGGCGTTCGCCACGCGCCAGCGCCGCTTCGAACCAGGCGTAGAACTCGCACATCGCCGCGCCGTCCTCGGCCATGGCTTGGCGCACGAAGGCGGCTTCGGCCTCGCTCTTGCGGCTCTTCAGCAGCGTGCTCGGGTTGATGGTCTCGCGCACCGTGCAGGCCGGTGCCACCTGCGCGCGCAGGCCCTGCGTGACGCGCTTGGGGTCGACGAGCAGCGTGTCCGTGGCACCCAGTGCGGCCAGGGCTGCACCGGCCTGGGCATAGGGTGCCAGACGCAGGCCGTCGGCGGCGAGTTTGGCAGCGAGCGCGGGGCCGATCTTGCCCTCGCCGATGAACAGCGTGCCGCCGCTCAGGTCGAGCAGCAGGTGCGCCAGGAAGACCGGGTTGTAGGGCACGTCGCTGCCGCGCAGGTTGGTGATCCAGGCCACGTCGTCGACCGTGGAGACGAAGTGGTGCGTGGCGCCGTGGCTGGCCATGGCCTGACGCACGGCCGCCAGTTTGTTGCCGCGCGGCTGCGTGGCGTGCGGCGCGGTGTGCTCGTACACCGGCTGGGTGGGCAGGCCGGGGCGATCGGGCCAGATGGCGTCGAGCAGGTCGATGTCGGTGCGCAGCTGCACGCCCGCGCCGTGCAGGGCCGTCTGCAGCGCCTGCGCCATGGCCAGGCCGAGCACCTGGCCGTCGACCGCCAGCGTGCTGCCGCGCGGCAGGTGGCGCGCCAGCCACTCGATGTGCGCGCTGGCCGCGCCGGTGGCGATCTTCTCCAGCTCGATGCCGCTGCCGGCGAGCTCGGCCTGCGCCTGCACCCAGTAGCGGCTGTCGGCGAAGAGCACCGCCCGCTCCAGCGTCACCACCAGGGTGCCCATCGAGCCGCTGAAGCCCGAGAGCCACTGCCGGCCCTGCCAGCGCTCGGGCAGGTACTCCGACAGGTGCGGGTCGCTCGAGGGCACGAGCAGGGCGTGCACGCCCGCGTGCGCGAGGGCTTCACGCAGCAGCGTCAGGCGCTGACGCGAGAGGGAGGTGCGGGTGTCCATGGGGCGCTCCGGCGAACGGCTTCGTAGCGCGCGATTCTAGGTTGGGGCTCCCCGGGCGACGGCCCCCCTGCGGCGACGGGCCGGGCGTCCTCAGGTCACGGCCTGGCGCTGGTTGAACTCGGGCCGGCGCCATTCCTCGCGCTGCATCACCTCGCGCAGGTGCTCGGCCGCGTCCCAGGCGTCGACGAAGCGCAAGTACAAGGGCGTGAAGCCGAAGCGCAGGATGTCGGGGCTGCGGAAGTCGCCGATGACGCCGCGCGCGATGAGCGCCTGCACCACCGCGTAGCCGAGCTCGGGGTGGGAAAAACACACCTGGCTGCCGCGGCGCGCATCGTCCTCGGGCGAGACCAGCACGAGTTCGGGGCAAGTGGCTTGCACGCGCGCGGCGAAGAGCCGGGTGAGGGCGAGCGACTTGGCGCGCAGCGCGGCCATGCCGCCCAGCGGCTCGGCGGCGAGCACGGTGTCCACGCCGCACTCCAGCGCCGCCAGCGAGAGCACCGCCGGCGTGCCGCAGAGGTAGCGCGAGATGCCGGCGGCGGGGCGGTAGCCGGGCGTGAACTCGAAGGGCGAGGCGTGCCCCATCCAGCCTGCCAGGGGCTGCCAGAAGCGCTCGGCGTGCTCGGGGTGCACCCAGACGAAAGCCGGCGCGCCGGGGCCGCCGTTGAGGTACTTGTAGCCGCAGCCGATGGCGAAGTCGGCCCGCGCCGCGTGCAGGTCCAGCGGCACTGCGCCGGCCGAATGCGCCAGGTCCCACAGGGCCAGCGCGCCGGCCTGGTGGGCGGCGTGGGTCAGCGCGGCCATGTCGTGCATGCGCCCGCTGCGGTAGTTGACATGCGTGAGCATGAGCACGGCGACGCGGTGGTCCAGCCGCGCCGGCAACTCGTCGGCGTCGGCGAGCACGAGCTCGAAGCCGCGCTCGCGCGCCAGGGCCTCGGCGATGTACAGATCGGTGGGGAAGTTGCTGCGCTCGGAGAGGATCACGCGCCGCGTGCCCGACGCTTCCTGCGCGATGGACAAGGCCGCGCTGAGCACCTTGAAGAGGTTGATGCTGGTCGAGTCGGCGACCACCAGCTCGCCCGCGCCCACGCCCACCAGGCGCGCGATCTTGTCGCCCAGGCGCTGCGGCAAGGTCATCCAGCCGGCGCTGTTCCAGCTGCGGATGAGGCCCTCGCCCCACTCCTGGCGCACCACCTGTTGCACGCGCGCGGCGGTGGCCCGGGGCAGCACGCCGAGCGAGTTGCCGTCCAGGTAGATCACCCCGGGCGGCAGCTCGAACTGCGCGCGCAATTCGCGCAGCGGGTCGGCGGCGTCCAGCGCCAGGGCAGCGTCTCGGGTCATGGCAGTTCTCGCAGCACGGCGCGCACCGGGGAGGCGTCGGCAGTGGTCAGTTTCAGGGGCAGGGCGATGAGTTCGTAGTCGCCCTCGGCAACGTCGTCGAGGACCAGGTTCTCGAGCACGCGCAGGCCGCGCCGGCGGATCACCTGGTGGCTGGGCAAGTCCTTGCTGTGGGCAGGGTCGATGCTGGCGCTGTCGATGCCGACGAGCTGCACCCCCAGGTCGGCCAGGCGCTCCACCGTCTCGGGGGCGAAGGCGCGCAGGTGCGGGTCCCAGCGGTCGACGGCGGCGTGCGCACGCGTGCGCACCAGCACCCGCGGCGGCAGGCCGGCGCCGGCGTGCGCCAGTTGTGCCCACTGCAGCAGCGGCCCGCCGGCCAGGGCATGGATGACCCGGCAACGCCCCAGAAAGGGCGCGAGGGCCAGCGTGCCGATGGCCTCACCGGTGTCGTCATAGTGCAGCGGGGCGTCGGCGTGCGCACCGGTGTGCGGGCTCAGCGTGAGCGTGCTCACGTTCACCGGGCAACCCGGGCCGATGCGCGCCGCCCACACGCTGGAGTAGGGGGCGTCGCCGGGAAACACCGGCGAGCCGGCGTGCACGGGCGGCGAGATGTCCCACAGCCTGAGGGTGCGCGGTGCCATGGCGGGCATCATAGGCGGCCGGCCGCGACCCACCGGCCGCCGGCACCCGGGGTGCGCCCCCCTTGCCGTCGCCGGCGTTTGCGGTAGTCTGCGCAGCCTTCCCCGGCGCCAGGAGACGAGCCCATGAAACCGATTTCCGAGCTGCTCAAGACGCACTCCAGCATCCTCTGGCACGTGCGTCCCGACGACACCGTGTTCGCCGCCCTGGAGTTGCTGGCGCAGTACGAGGTGGGGGCGCTGATGGTGATGGACGGCGCCCGCCTGGTGGGCGTGGTGTCCGAGCGCGACTACACGCGCAAGATCGCGCTGCAGGGGCGCAACTCGAAGGACACGCGCGTGGCCGAGATCATGACTGCGCAGGTCCTGGTGGTGACGCCACACACCACCGTGCGCGAATGCATGGCGCTGATGAGCGAGAAGAAGATCCGCCACCTGCCGGTGGTCGATGGCGCCACGGTGATGGGGATGATCTCCATCCGCGACCTGCTCGACGACATCATCAAGGACCACGAGGCGACGATCGCCCAGCTCGAGACCTACATCCAGTCGTAGGTCGCGCCGGCCTGCGGTCTCTCACGCGGCTGGCGGTCGGTCGCCTACAGCGCCAGCCTGTGTGATTGCACGAGCAGCAGGCCGTCGAAGATGAGCGAGTCGATGGTCTCGAAGGGCATGTCGGTGATCGGGGCGAGCTTCACCGCGGCGCCGCCGGTCATGAGCAGCAGCGGCTCCATCCCGGTGCGCAGCTGCAGCCGCCGCGCCTGGCGCTGGATGGCCCCGGCGATGGCGTTGGCGCCGCCGCTCATCAGCGCATCGCTGGTGTTGGTGGGGAAGTCCACCACCTCGCCGGTGGGCACCTTCAGCGCCGCGGTGCCCATCTCCAGCGCGCGCAGCATGAGGCCGAAGCCGGGCAGGATGAGGCCGCCGAGGAAGCGCCCCTGGGCATCGAGTGCGTCCACCGTCACCGCCGTGCCCACCATCACCACCAGCGCCGGCCGCGGCGGGCTGCCCGCCGAGGACGCGGCGAGCACGCGCGAACGCGCGCCGGCCAGCGCCACCCAGCGGTCGGCGCCGAGGCGGCTGGGGTGGTCGTAGCCGTTGATCAGGCCGGCCTCGTGCGCCGACGGCACCACCCAGTGCGGCTCCAGGTCCCAGAGCTCCATCTGCGTCTCCACGCGGCGGCGCACGGCGTCGCCGGCGACGACGCAGCCGAGCATGCTGTACGGCGTGGGCAGGCCGGCCCAGTGCTGCTCGGCGAGCTCGTCGATGGTCTCGAGGAAGGCCGCGCCGTGGTGCAGCACGCGCGCGCCCGGCTGGGGCGTGGCGTACAGCGCCCATTTGAGGCGCGTGTTGCCGATGTCGATGGCCAGGAAGCTCATGGCGGTGCGGCTCTGCGGCCGTGGGCAAGGGGGAGGGTGGCCGCGCGGCGGCCGAGCATTTCGTGTGATTGTCGGCCACGCCGGCGCCCTGCTCCGGCCATGCGCTCACGCGCCGCTGCCGCCCCGACACGGGCACAGCGCCATCCACCAACCGGCCGCTGAGCCGATCAATGGCTGGCGCCATGGGTCTGGCGACGTGTCGGCGTAGGCCGCGACCTACACCGCCCGAAGGCGCGCGAGGTCTACTTCTCGACGGGGTAGCCCGCGGTGATGGACTTCTTGATCTCTTCCAGCGTCGCCGCGGTCGGTGGTGCCGGGCTCCATGCCATGTAGCCCCACTTCATCGAGTACCCCCTGTAGCCGAGCAAGCGCAGCGCGGTGACCGCCTTGTTCGACTGCTGGGCGGTATCGCAGTAGACGATGATGTCTTTGTCCTTGGGTAGCTTGGCAAGGCTTTGTGGCTTGGCGATGTCGGGTGCCCCGATGAACACCGCGCCGGGGACATGGCCGACGTCGTACTTCTTCTCCTTCGGCACACGAAGGTCGACGATGACGAAGTCGCCCTTGCCGGCCTTGATGCGCTTGTAGACGTCGTCGGCCATGACGTCGTACCAGTCGCTCTCGGGCAGGCTGCTCATGTAGGCGTTGACGGATGTAGCCAGTAGCGCGTGTTCAGCCGGCGTGAGCACGGGCAGCGGCTTCTCGGCGAAGGCGGGGATGGCGAGGCCGGCGATCGCTGCGGCCAGGATCAAACGGGGAAAACGGATGCACATGGTTCACTCCACTTGTATTGAGCGAGGTGATGATCGGCCGCCGTGGATGTAACAACATTGCGATGCATCAAAAATCGCGCGCGATGGCTGCGCGACGGTCGCGCCGGTCACGGCTCGCCCATGGCAGCGGCATGACCGAACCCGAAGCAAGCCGCGCAGCCAACGCCATCGTGTTCGATCCGGGTTTCGGGTGCGGGCCGTGGGGCGCCTGGGGCGAGGCCGGCGCCCTGCCGGCGCCGGGTGATCGTGGGCTCGTCCTCACCCCGGCACGCCCGCGTGGCATGATAATCAATTGACGTTTACGTAAACGTCAACCCGAGCGTCGCTCCCGCACTTCGCCACTCCACCGCACCCGTTGCCGCACTGCCATGACCGAACTCTCCGCCGACATGCTGGCCCTCGCGCAATACCGCCCCGCGCACAAGGTGCGCTTCGTCACCGCGGCGAGCCTCTTCGACGGCCACGACGCGGCCATCAACATCATGCGGCGCATCCTGCAGGGCCTGGGCGCCGAGGTCATCCACCTGGGCCACAACCGCTCCGTCGAGGAAGTGGTCACCGCGGCGCTGCAGGAGGACGCCCAGGGCATCGCCGTGAGCAGCTACCAGGGCGGCCACGTCGAGTACTTCAAGTACATGATCGACCTGCTGCGCCAGCGCGGCGGCGCGCACATCCAGGTCTTCGGCGGCGGCGGCGGCGTGATCGTGCCCGAGGAGATCGCCGAACTGCAGGCCTACGGCGTGGCGCGCATCTACAGCCCCGAAGACGGCCAGCGCATGGGGCTGGCAGGGATGATCGGCGAGATGGTGCAGCGCTGCGACGTCGATCTGTCGGTGCACGCGCCCCAGGCGGTGGCGGCCCTGCAAGGCCACGGCCAGCCCCACAGCGAGGGCGCCTGGCGCGCGCTGGCGCAGGCCATCACGGCGCTGGAGAACGGCCAGGCCAGCCCCGAGTTCAAGGCCGCGCTGGCCGCCGCGGCCGTGCCCACCCCGGTGCTGGGCATCACCGGCACGGGCGGTGCAGGCAAGAGCAGCCTCACCGACGAGCTCATCCGCCGCCTGCGGCTGGACCAGGGCGACGCGCTGCGCATCGCCGTCGTCAGCATCGACCCGAGCCGGCGCAAGAGCGGCGGCGCGCTGCTCGGCGACCGCATCCGCATGAACGCGATCTCGCCGTGGTCGTCGGGCCCGCGCCAGCCCGCCGGGCCGCCCCAAGGGCAGGCAGCCCCCTTGGGGGGTGGCGAAGTCCGCGAAGCGGCAAGCCAGGGGGCCCAAAGAGTCTTCATGCGTTCGCTGGCCACGCGCGACTTCGGCAGCGAAGTCAGCCGCGCCCTGCCCGACGTGTTGCTGGCGTGCAAGGCGGCGGGCTTCGACCTCATCGTCGTCGAGACCTCAGGCATCGGCCAGGGCGACGCCGCCATCGTGCCGCTGGTGGACATCCCGCTGTACGTGATGACGCCCGAGTTCGGCGCCGCCAGCCAGCTCGAGAAGATCGACATGCTCGACTTCGCCGAGTTCGTGGCCATCAACAAGTTCGACCGCAAGGGCGCGGCCGACGCGCTGCGCGACGTGGCCAAGCAGGTGCAGCGCAACCGCGAGGCGTGGACCGCGGCGCCGGAGACGATGCCGGTCTTCGGCACCATGGCCAGCCGCTTCAACGATGACGGCGTGACCGCCCTGTACCAGGCGCTGTTGCCGCGCCTGGCCGCGCTCGGACTGAAGCTGGGCGCGGGCCGGTTGCCCGAGGTGGCCACGCGCCACAGCACCCACCAGGTGCCCATCGTGCCGGGCGCGCGCGTGCGCTACCTGGCCGACATTGCCGACACCGTGCGCGGCTACAAGCGCCGCGCGCTGCAGCAAAGCCGCCTGGCGCGCGAGGTGCAGCAGCTGCGCGCGGCGGCCGCCATGCTCCACGCCGACAAACCGCATGCCGAACATGCCGCGCAGGCCGCGGCGGGCCTGGCCGAAGAGCGCGAGGCGCAGCTCGACGCGGCGTCGCGCAAGCTGCTCGCCATGTGGCCCGACATGTGCCGCGCCTACGCCGGCGACGAGTACGTGGTGAAGATCCGCGACCGCGAGCTGCGCACCGCGCTCACCCACACCACGCTGTCGGGGAGCAAGATCCGCAAGGTGGCGCTGCCGCGCTACGAGTGCGAGGGCGAGCTCCTCAAATGGCTGCTGCTCGAGAACGTGCCCGGCAGCTTCCCCTACACCGCCGGCACCTTTGCCTTCAAGCGCGAGAACGAGGATCCCACGCGCATGTTCGCCGGCGAGGGCGATGCGTTCCGCACCAACAAGCGCTTCAAGCTCCTCAGCGAGGGCATGCCCGCCAAGCGCCTGTCCACCGCCTTCGACAGCGTCACCCTCTACGGCAACGACCCCGACCTGCGCCCCGACATCTACGGCAAGGTGGGCAACTCGGGCGTTTCCATCGCCACGCTGGACGATCTGAAGGTGCTCTACGGCGGCTTCGATCTCACCGCACCCAACACCAGCGTGAGCATGACCATCAACGGCCCGGCGCCGACGATCCTGGCGATGTTCATGAACACCGCCATCGACCAGAACCTGGCCAGGTTCAAGACCGACAACGGCCGCGAGCCCAGCGCGGAGGAGGCACAGAAGATCCGCGCCTGGACGCTGGCCAACGTGCGCGGCACGGTGCAGGCCGACATCCTGAAGGAAGACCAGGGACAGAACACCTGCATCTTCAGCACCGAGTTCAGCCTCAAGGTGATGGGCGACATCGCACAGTGGTTCGTGCACCACGACGTGCGCAACTTCTACTCGGTGTCGATCAGCGGCTACCACATCGCCGAGGCCGGCGCCAACCCGATCAGCCAGCTCGCCTTCACGCTGTCCAACGGCTTCACCTTCGTCGAAGCGTATCTCGCACGCGGCATGCACATCGACGATTTCGCACCCAACCTGAGCTTCTTCTTCAGCAACGGCATGGACCCCGAGTACACCGTGCTCGGGCGCGTGGCGCGGCGCATCTGGGCCACCGCGCTGCGCGACCGCTACGGCGCCAACGAGCGCAGCCAGAAGCTGAAATACCACATCCAGACCAGCGGACGCAGCCTGCACGCGCAGGAGATCCAGTTCAACGACATCCGCACCACGTTGCAGGCACTCATCGCCGTCTACGACAACTGCAACAGCCTGCACACCAACGCCTACGACGAAGCCATCACCACGCCCACCGAGGAGAGCGTGCGCCGCGCCATGGCCATCCAGCTGATCATCAACCGCGAGTGGGGACTGGCGAAGAACGAGAACCCGAACCAGGGCGCCTTCGTCATCGACGAGCTCACCGAGCTGGTCGAGGAGGCGGTGCTCGCGGAGTTCGAGAAGATCGCCGAGCGCGGCGGCGTGCTCGGCGCGATGGAGACGGGCTACCAGCGCAGCAAGATCCAGGAAGAGAGCCTGCACTACGAGATGCTCAAGCACACCGGCGAGTACCCCATCATCGGTGTCAACACCTTCCGTGCCTTGCACGCCGACGACGCGCCGCAAGCCATCGAGCTGGCGCGCAGCACCGAGGAAGAAAAGAAGAGCCAGCTGCAGCGCCTGCAGGATTTCCACGCGCGCCATGCGCACGAGGCGCCAGTGGTGCTCGAACGCCTGCAGCACACCGTGATCGACAACGGCAACGTCTTCGAAGTGCTGATGGACGCCGTGCGCTGCTGCAGCCTGGGGCAGATCACCAACGCGCTGTTCGAGGTGGGGGGGCAGTACCGGCGCAGCATGTGAGCGCCCGGTGGGGCGTCGTGTGGCGTCGTGGTCGATGCGCGCACAGGGCGCGTACCACCGGCCTTGTGCGCCGTGCCGGGGCCGGTTTCGTCAGGCGACGATGCGCTGCTCGCGCCGCAGGTCGCCCACGCCAGCCAGCAGGCCATCCACGGCGATGTCTTCGTCCAGCTCTTCCCAGTGCAGCCCACGGCTGCTGAAGGTGACCTGTGCACGCTGCTCGGGTGTGGCGCCCAGCAGGCGCGGGAACCAGGCCAGCGGTACGGCGATGACGCGCCCGTCCGTCAGGTCGACCCACATGCTGCTGTCGTCGAAGCGAACCGACTTAGCCGAAGTGCTCATGCCAGGACCTTTCGATCAGTTCGCTGTTCTCGTCCACCACCGCGGACAGTTCGCGCAGTGTGCGCGCCTCCAGGCCGTCGCTGCCGACCACATGGGCCGGGTGCAACCAGAACTTGGCTTCACCCCCCCTCACCGATGGCGTGCACGTGAACGGGCTCGCGGGGGCTGCCTTCGTTCGAATAGAAGAAGAAGCGAAAGCCTCGATACCTGAACACGACCGGCATGGCGCAATCATAGGGCGGCGCATCCAGGCTCGAGGCGGACGATTGAGGAAACCCCGGGCGCGGCGGGTCAGTCAGCCGTCGTTTCCGCCGCGGCGACCACGCCATCGGCCTGCAGCCGCGCGATCTGCGCCGCGTCGTAGCCCAGTTCGCGCA